>CAILJQ010000141.1 GCA_903834625.1 uncultured Bacteroidota bacterium | reverse complement strand
TAACCATCATATCACCTGATGGAAGTTCAAAAGAATTAAAAAGCCAAACAAGGTTTATCAGGAATGAAATAAGAACATTTGAAAATAATGCTGAACCTGGCAGCACCATCATATTTAATCAAATCAGGTTACTTAATGCAAATGGCGTTACAACCATGATAGGTGCGCCCATATTTATCGGAAAATAATGCCACAATACGTCAAAATAAAGAAAAGCAAAAACCTCCGATTCAAACTAATTAGTTTGATGTATTTAATATTTCTGGTATTATCAGTAATACAAATTCCTATTGGTTGGTTAAAAGTTTCTCCTGGTATTCAAACCTATATTGGAAAACCAAAATCAATATTTCAAGATACTACCCTCCTCCAAACAGAAAAAGTATTAAATAAGATTGACAATGACTTCAAAGTGGCTTTAGGTTACAATGAGGAAACTGGAAAAATTCCTGAAATAAATTCTTATTCAATTACAGATAAGTTCTTTATTGATGAAGCAAATGCAAACATTGTTTTTGGTCAATTAATCAAGTTAAATCAATGGGCTGAAGACCTTCCTGCAGTAGATACAAGAAAAGAATTGTTCAAAAAAATGTTCGCGCAAGACCTTGAAAACGGCCTATCAAGTAGGAATGGCACGCAATGGTCAGTATACAAATGGAAGCATGTTCCCGCTGGATTCGCACGCAATTTGCTTGAGGAAATTAAATTAAGACTTAAGTTATTAAATACAGGCAATCTCGAAGAAACAGAGACGAGTGAAGAGCCCTCATTTACACTTATGACTGAGTACGCCTCTATGCGTGTTGGTGACGAGGCAACCCTAACTACTAAAGGCGATACGCTCATATCCCTTGAAGTATTAAGAAATAACATACCTACTAACGACTTTAAAATTGATGGAAATAGTTTTGTTATTAAGCCTCAATTTGCAGGAACCTATATTGTTAATGCTAAAGGACTTTCAAAAAATGAAAGTATGATAATTGAAGTATTACCTGCTGGTTTTCCATCTAAAGAAGCGCTTCCATTTAGGGTTTGTTATAAGGGGGTTAATTATTATCAAACCATTCCTTTTAAAGGAGGCGAATTAAAGCTTTCATGCTCTGCAGACCCAAAGGCAAGTTTTGATTCAGAAACAGGCAAAATTTCATTTAGGCCAAATAATGTTGGCTGGTGCAGTATAAAACTAAACCAAAAAGAAGGATTACTCTTTTTTGATTCAGTATTTGTTAAACCATTGCCTGAACCAATCCTACAAATAAGAGGTCTAACTAACCTAAGTATTGCAAGAAAAAGACTTTTGCAAACAGATAAGTTTGTTCTTGAAGCCACACACCCTTCTTTTGAAAATGGTGTATTTGAAGTCAAATCTTTTAATAAGAGATCTGTTGGAAAAATAACAACCATTTCTAAAGTCAATGGGAATGAGATAAGTATTGACCCCTCTGAAAAACCATTCATTAAATACCTAATCTTATATGATGTTGAGGTGAGAATGGGGGTAGAAACCCAAAAAATAGAACAGCCAATTATTATACAAATCAACTGACTATGAAGAGTTTTTATAAACTAATATTATGTTTTTTCATCCTAGGCATTCACCAATCCGTTTTAGGGCAGGATACGCTTAGAATAGAAAATATCCTGAAGGTTTCTAAGGGTGAGAAATTAGAAATTAAGGCCGGAACAATAGTCCTATTTAGCCCCGGAGCAAGGATTTGGGTTGAGGGTACATTAACAATATCAGGTACAAAAGAAAAAAATGTTGTATTAACCTCGGTTTCAAAAGAAGATCCAGGTACGGGAGTTTTTGTAAATGGTATTGATCTCCAAGGAAACATCAACATCCAACATGCAACTTTTGATGGATTAATTCAACCTATTAGTTTTGAACCATTTTGGTCAAGAAAATCAGTAAATATTGATAGAATTACCGTTAAAAATTCTTCATTTAATGAGTTTGTTTTTTTTGTATCAACTCCTTTATGTAACCAGAATGAGGAACCCATTAGTTTTAAAATTTTAAACGCCAACTTCTTCAATAATCAATCAGGTCTTGTAATTGATAATGCTGGTATTGCCGGAATTCAATATGAATTGAACAATTTAGTTTTTCAAGAAAATAATGTAAACGGAAACGACCCATCACTTGGCATTTTATCAATCAATATAGCCTCTCCTTTTGTTTCCAAAAATCTAACTATAGGAAATATTGCTTTCTTAAATAACAAAGCAAATGAAACTACCATTGGACTCTCGTTAAGTGGAAGCACTGAAAACATTACGGGTAAATCCATTTTTCATCCTCAAGGTGATAGACCGGTTTTTGATTACTCTGTTGACCCAAGATTGCCCTCCTTTCAAAGTCCAAGTAAGGATCTAAAAGATTGGCCAACTGACGCCTGTTTCTTTTCAAATATCCAACACCAACAAAATTTAATTTTGGTTCCGAACAGCCTCAAATGCGGGGCATCTGCAATTATAGATACATTAGGAAATAGCCTTCCGTTCACGCAGGTCATAAATAATGATACCCTTCAATTGTCATACTCAGGTGGTTTAGCAAATAAATTAATAACCTCTAATGGATTAACCATCCAATTGCCAAAACCAACTGTTTTTAATGTTGACTCTATCATAATTCCACCTGCTCTTACAAAAGAACCGGAACAAAAAATTGATACCCTCTTAGAGGAACCTGAAAAAGTGTTCAAACCTTCCTTTGAAATTGGCACAATGGGCGGATTAGCTGTATATGTCGGTGATATTAAACATAAGTTTGGTATACCAGGAACCTATGAATGGTCATACGGATTCTTTCTACAATATAACCGAAAAGAGAATTGGTCTTACCGAGGTACATTTTATAGGACAAATGTAGGTATGCATGATCCCACAGCCCCATTGCAAATATTCCAAAGCGCACCCACATATGTAACTAGAAATAAAGTTATAAGCCAAAGACCGTCTTGGGAAAATAACTTTAGGACCCAAATGTATATTATTGACTTTGATGCAATTTATTATTTTGCACCAAAACATAATTTACTTCAAGCCTTTAATAATGATGGAGAAGGACATTGGGTACCAGCATTTGGATATGGGGTAGGTTTTATGAAATATGACCCATATAAGAATCTTACATACAATGTTTCAAAAGATTCTGCAACTTTTGTTGCTTTAAGGCCATTAGGAATGGAAGGTCAAAAATTTCTAAAAGGCAAAAAATCATATGGAAATTATGCGATGAATTTTAATGTTTCTATTCAATTATCATACATATATAAAAGGTTTAGAATTAGGTACGAACTCAAAACAGTTTTGACCATGACAGATTATCTTGACGATTATGGCCAAGGGTTTACTTACGGAGGTAATTATGAGAAATGGAAAGCCGCTAATTCGGACATTCAACTTCCAATAGACAAAAGAACAGGTAAGCAAATTACTTTTGAAAAAGCGTTTCCAGTATACAATACATCTATCAAAAGAACCAATAATTTATTTCCTGATATGTACTTCCAAAATCATATTGGAATCAGTTATGATTTAGGTTCTTTATTCATAAGAAAAAAGAATAGATAAATAAAAATTAAATAAAAAAGGAGGCTTGTGCCTCCTTTTTTATTATTTAACGAATCTCAATACTTCCTGTCGTCCCTCTTGCTCAGAATTCATTATGAATAAATAAATTCCTTCTTTAAGCATCTCAACATTCACTTCTTTACGCCTCGAACCAAATTCCATTTCACCCGTTATTACTATTCTTCCAGATTGGTCAATAATACTATAACTAGCGGCACAGCCAAGCGTTTTGTTTAATACAATGTTTAGTTTATTAGAGGCAGGATTTGGAAATAAAATTAAACTGCCTTCTGATTCTAATTTAGCAATAGAGGTCGTAAGCTTTGAAAAAGCAAATGAGAACCTATTCTCTGCCATTGATGCTTCATTACTATCTACCGTAAAATTCAAACGACTTGAAGTGCTGATTTGATATTCTGTCCCCAAATAAGCATCCCTTAAAAATACTGTCATTCCAGAAGGTAATTGACTTTCAGAAAAATCGAATGTCATTTCGCCTACAGGAACGTTTTTCATAGTTGTATAAATAACATCTGTTGAAGCTGGAATAGGCCTAACATCAATAGCCAAACTCATATTATTAGCAGATTTTGAAGAAAAATTGAAATCTGGGTTGTTGAATTTTTCAGCATCCCAATAATCGTAATCAGAAGATCCATTATCCCTAAATCTAATTTTTAAATTATCCCAAACTTGTCCATCTCTCTGAATGTTTAATGATATTTGGTCTTTAGCATTTATATCTGTTTTAAACAAAGCGGCTGCAGCAGAGCTGGTTTTATCCGATTCAGTAATAGTTAAGGTAGTTCCTGTCGATTTTTGAAGGAAAAAAGCACCTCCAACTGGAATAATATAAGAAGAACCAAAAGAGGTAGCAACATATTGGCCACGACCATTACTTCCGCCCGTTGGCGACCACGTTCTGAAATTTGAACCCAAATTTGTTCTTTGACCCGAAGGCAATTGTCCTAAATCAAATGCAGAACAGAATGGATTACCAATTAAATTGTAATCAGAGTTTGAACCATTAGACAAAGTAATCTCTCTACTAGCACCATCATTCACTGCACCAGTTAAAGTAATGGTGGTGGCAGTGGGAGTGTATACGGCACCGGTTAAACCTTCACCTTTTGCACCTCTTACCAAAACCCTTACACCTTCATACCTATCCCATGTACTTGTAGATAAATCATTAAAGGATTCCCAACCCGGATCGGTTGGATTAGTTGCCGGATTTCCTGTTGATGGATTGTAACTAAACGCAGATGGAGAATTATTTGTTGTTGAGGTGCAGCCTGTGCAAGGAGTGCCGCTTGTTGCAGCACCGGTTGAATTTCCTGTAATGTCAATCTCGCCTGTGCCTGTAAATTGACTCATTGCAATGCTTGTAGTAAACGGATGTCCAAAAAACCTAAATGCCCTTGTAGCAGTTGTGGCAATTTGTATGTTAACGTTTCCAGAAAAAGCACCCCCATTTGAATTAGCGATGCGGCCTGAGCTCGACAAGGTTAAATTTCCACCCGTAGTAAGAGTGGCACCTGTTGAAACCGTTAATGAACCAGTGATAGTGCGAGCAGCATGCAAATTTAGGTTAGTACTTGTATTTGAAATAATAACATTTGTTGGACCACTGCTGCTTGGCCATTCTGCATTTGTTGAGGTGTAAGCACCTCCACTATTATAATTCAAAGTGCCCGAAGAATAAGTAACAGCACTTGAACTTGCCACCCCAGATTGAACATATCCATTGGCATCAATTCGAAGGGTTCCTGCAACGGTGAAAGTACCATATCTGCAAAGAATACCACGAGCAAGAATTAGCGTACCCCCTGAATTCACATTAACATCGAAAAATTTCTTTTCATTATCATTATTGGAGGTAACGTCTCCTGTTAAGGTTAAAGTAGAACCATTTTGAATCGTTAAAATAAGGTCATTTCCTGCACTTGCATCAGTACCAGTTACAGACCCCCCAGAAGTATTTGAAATCGTAAGGGTTTGAGTGCTGCCATTCATGGTTAAAGTGCGTGTTCCACTTGTCCTGAAATCACCATTTGTAATAGTAAAGTTGCCATTTAGCGACCTATCTGCACCCATAGTATAGGTTGAGCCGCCCGTAATAGTTATGTTCCTTGGACCATTACTTGTAGGCCACTCGTTTCCAATGGTGGTATTGGTTTGTCGGTCATAAATTAAAGTACTACTCGCAGAATTATATGATGGTGCAGCAGACACGCTTGCGCTCGACCCTGTTAATTTTAAGGTGCCATTCACAGTTAAAGCTCCGGTGAGTGTAGCAGTTCCTCTTAAATCAAGTGTATTACTAGAAGACACAGTTGTGGTTGTTGAACTGGAAACTGTTAAGTTGGCTACAATTGCATTTTGATCCATGGTTACATCATGGTTCATGGTAACATTTCCTAAATTTATATCAGTAGGGGGAGCAATTCCAGCATTCCATGTTGAAGGGCTACTCCAGGCACTGGCTGCAACAGTTGACCAATTTTGACTAGGTGAATAGGTATAATTTGCTCCATTTAAATTTTCTCCCGTTGCATTTCTAATATTTAACGAAAAATAATCATGGTTTGCCGTTACACTCGATTGGTTTGAGGTAAAAACATAATATTCAACATTCGTTCCAGAAACCTGACCAGCAATGGTTGAAGCATAGGAGGTACCCGAACTAAAAACCATTTGAATGGCTGTACTTGAAGACCAATTATTTGTAGTATACCTTAAATAAACATACTCATCAGTTTGCAGCGTGCCAGACAAAGTAGCAGTAACAGTAACCGATTGGCCATTATATACAGCTGCCGAAAGTGGTGATTGACTTACACTGGTGATACTCCTAGGTGCGTAACTCGTTTCTAAAATAGATAAATTATTGCTTGATCCAGAATTCTCACCAATAACGAAGGTGTAATAGCTACCACTTGTTATGGCAACATGTATATCGGTCCCTCCACCAGTATAATATTTAGCGCCGCTAGACAAGAAAGTGTTTTTTGAAAGAGCCGTTGTATTGTCAGCCACCCACTTTGGGTTGTAATTATCAGAAGGATTGTTAAACAATACGGTTCTTGTTCCTGTTGTTCCACTTGCCTGAGTACGAAAAAACCTCTGGGTTCCTCTATCTGTTAGGGTTCCAATATTGCCGTTAAATGCACCTCCGTCAACCCAAGTACCTTCAATTTGGGTTGGTTGTGCGATAAGGTTGTAATTTGCCAACAAAAGGAAAATTCCTAAAAGAAATTTGTAATTGTTTCTATTCATAATTCTTATTTTTTGTTATTCTATCTGATTCGAAAAATTAAAATGTGAGTTTAAGATCTATTAGTTGATCAAAAACCCTCTTGTCTTGTTTCAAAAATTTTACCAATAATTAAAGTCCTTTTGTGTGAATATTACAGCACGCAATAACCAAAATTATCAATGTTTAACTATTTATAAAACCGTTTCAAGTAAAATTATTTGATTAGATGAAATTTCAGATTACTTGACACAAAAACATGATATTCTGTTATTAATCAAAATTTCATACGTTCTTACTCCTAAAAAACATATTGAATTTAGTCAATTACCATCTTTATGGTACCAACAGATTCCCCTGCAAAAATTCTTACAAAGTAAATCCCTGAAGACATTTGAATGCTATTTACGCTATGTTGTGTATCTTTTGAATTTAACTCTTCAGACAATATTATTTTGCCATTTAAATCATAAATCTCATATGAATCAATGGGATACTTGCTCGATTGAAGAATAAACTGATCTTTGGCTGGGTTAGGAAATACGCTTAAGGTACTCAAAAAGTTGTTTTCTGTTAATCCAACAGGTTCAGACTTTTTAGCATTCAAATTTTTATCCGTGTATATCAAAAAAGCACCAGGTTGTAAAGGCACAACCTGAGTAGTACTCGTAACATTTATTGAATCTCCTGAAATGTAATTATACCACCAGCCCGTGCGTTGAAAGCCAGGCGTCATATTCAATGAAATTAAATCAAAATTTCCAACAATGACAGTATTCATGCTATCATGTGATACTTTTAAAATTTTACCTGTACCTGCTACATCATATACATAATTATCAGAGGTAAAAGAAACATGTTGTTTTAGCCTTGCAATCTTTCCAACCTCTTCCAAAACCTGTACCCTAGGTGCACTTGTTAAATAGTTCCATCTAAAGGGCCTTGGACCTGTTTTATCACTCGTACTATTAATAGAAACCTCATACCCCATTTCACCCCCTTGCCAGAGCATTTTAGGCCCTTTCAATGGCAACAATAATGCGTGATAAGCAGCTACTCTTCTTAAGGCTGTATTCACATCTTTGGTGCTATAACTGCCATTGGATCCGCCATAAGTTAAACAACTATACATCACTCTCTCCTCATCATGACTTTCTGCATAAGTGATTAAATTAGGGAAGGTAAAGCTCCTTGCTTTGTAATTTCCCCATGATAAGTTTGCCTTGCTATTGTTATATCCCATCATCGCTTCTGCATAGTTCTCAGTCATTTTTCCCCACAAAACAAATCCTTCAGCAGCCAATGCCTGCTCCTCACTATTATCTCCTAAATGTTCCAAAATCAAATAGGCATTTGGACTATACTTAACTATTTCAGATCTAATTCTTTTCCAAATATCTACTCTTGACTGATCATAGGCACTCCATGCAGAAACGTTACCCAAAGTGTTCTTTTGAGTAAATCCTTTTGATAAATCAAAGCGGTACCCATCTACTTTAAATTCAGTAATCCAATATTTTATAACCCTATCTGTAAAATCTTTAGTAGGCTGATTTTCATGGTTATAATCATACCCTACACCAAATGGATGCTTGTCTACCTGATTAAACCATGGATTCTGTGAAGTTGGCTGTCCATATGGACCAGCGCTTGGATCAAAATACATCCTTACTTGTGGATTCTGACCAAAGGAATGATTTAAGGCAATATCTAACACAACAGCAATACCATTTTTATGGCATTCATCTATAAATGCCTTCATGTCGTTTTTTGTACCATAGTACTTATCTGGAGCAAAGAAAAACATAGGATTATAACCCCAACTTTCGTTACCCTCAAATTCCATTATTGGCATCAATTGTACACAATTAATACCTGCTCTTTTAAAATAACTTATGGTATCCTTCAATGTTTTAAAGTCGTGTGTTCCAATAAAATCTCTTAACAATAGTTCATAAACAACCAACTGGTCCAATCTTGGTTTTACATAAGAGTTGCTGGTCCAAACATACGGCGTTTGTTTTGTTTGAAACACAGATGCAACCTCTGTCGTTTTTCCAACAGGATATGGCATTAAATTAGGATAGGTTGTTGCTGGTATCCACTTGTCATTATAAGGATCTAATACCTTATCTGCATATACATCGGCAACCTTTAATTGCACATCATCTATACTGTATTGAAAACCATATTCCTTACCTGGGGTAAGTCCTGTAAGGGTAATCCAATACCTCAGTCCATCAGGCGTTTTGTTCATTTGGTGCTGTGGCAAGTACTCCCAATTATTAAAATCACCTATTAAATAAACATAGTTTTTATAGGGTGCATACAATTGCAGTGTTACTGTTGAATCATTTACGTAATTAATACCGTCAACTATACCAATTGGAGACGCAACTATCGGTGATGATTGCCTTTGCATGATATAAATGGTATCATAAGCCTTTGTTGAACCATTGTCGCCTTCTAAAACCAAATTAATTCGCCCTGAACCCATGGCAGAAAACAAAGAACTGTGGGAGATTGCACTGTCATTTGTGACCGATTTTAACAAAGTGCCATTTCCAAAAATTTTTAAATTACACTTAACCGATGCGCTTCCCGATAAAGAAATATTGTCGGCTAAATTGTAGAAGGATGCTTTAATTGGTGTGTTCAATTTTACTTGAAACACCCCTTGATTGATGTCTACAAAAATATCTCCACCAGCAGTTGTTTTCCCCGTTTTACTTCCATCTGCATTCCTAAAAACGAAGGCTAATTTCAGCACAGCTTCATTGGCAGGAACACCATAAAATGTTCTAATGTTTCCTATGTTTAATGTGTATGTATTACTTGTTCCAACTCTTGTTAAGAGCGCTTTAGGTAAATTGGTTGTCCAATTGGTTAGTACATATTTCCAATCACTCGGCGATGTGCTTAAATTGGTTATCACACCTGTATGGGCATAAATGGTGGTTTGACCCAATAAGCCAGCATTTCCTTGTGAGGCATCAAAAGTAATGCTTACATTGTTGTCGTTGGCGGTGGCAAAAGTTGGATTAATGCTAATAATTTGTTGTGCCTGTAAATTCAAGGCAAACAAAAATATTGCAATCAAAAAGAAGTTTCTGAGGAAATTAAGATTCATAGATTGGTGCTTAAAGTGAAACAATTATAACAAATTATCCCCATAAACATTTTCTAAGAAAAAATGTTTTACATCAAAATCCAAAAGAATGAGAATAAAAAAGCCAAGAGCCTTTTAGTTTGCATATAATCAGGTGGTTGACAAATGCACGATTGCCGTTTTTTGACAATTATAACCTTGGGACAAAGGAAAGCGCTATTTCACAATAGAACCAGGCTCAATGTCCTTTTCAGGTCCTACAGAAAAGAGTTTGCCAAAGTCATTGCCTGCCATCAACAACATACCCTGACTTTCAATTCCCCTTATTTTCCTTGGGGCAAGATTGGCCACAACTGTTACCAATTTACCTACCAATTCTTCGGGTTGATAATATTCAGCTATGCCACTTAAAATTGTTCTTTTTTCAAAACCAAGGTCAACTATTAATTTAAGCAATTTATCTGCCTTTGGAACCTTTTCGGCTTCAATTACCTTTCCTACCCTCAGGTCTAATTTATCAAAGTCCTCATAGGTAATATTGGCTTTCACCTCCTGCAATTCGCTTTTTGCAGGTTGAGATGTATTCTCTTTCTTTATTTCTGACAATCTTAACAATTGCTTTTGAATGTCTTCATCATCCACAGGTTTGTATAGTATTTCTGGCTTTCCTAATTGGGTTCCGCCCTCAATTATTATATCTTTTTTCAATTGTTGCCAATCAAGGTTGTTTGCTCCTAATAATTGTGAGAGCTTAAGCGCTGTGTGTGGCAAAAATGGCTGAGCTGCAATTGCCAATTTTGCGCAAATTTGAAGTGCGTCAAATAATATGGTCTGAACCAAATCAGGGTTGGTTTTATACAATTTCCAAGGCTCGGTATCTGCTAAATATTTGTTACCAGCTCTTGCAATATTCATAAATAACGACTGACCATCTCTTAATTTAATTTGCTCTAAGCATGCCTCCATATCATTGATACTTTGGGCTACCTGATTAAAGCACAAGTTCCTTGCCTCTGTTAAATTTCCCTCAGGAAGATTGGCTGCGCCGAATGGTGCTTTACCCTCAAAATATTTTTCACATAATACCAAAACACGGTTCACAAAGTTGCCAAAAATGCTTACCAATTCGCTGTTAACCCTCGTTTGATAGTCTTTCCAAGTAAATTCACTATCCTTTGTTTCAGGAGCAATGCTTGTTAAAACATACCTTAGCTCATCCTCTCTTTTTGGAAAATCAACCAAATACTCGTGCAACCAAACTGCCCAATTTCTGCTAGTAGAAATCTTATCTCCCTCTAAATTCAAAAACTCGTTTGCAGGTACGTTTTCAGGTAAGATAAAATTACCATGCGTCATCAGCATCATAGGAAAAATGATGGCATGAAAAACAATATTGTCCTTTCCTATGAAATGAACCAATGAGGTTTCCTCATTCATCCACCAATTCTCCATAGAATCGGTATTTCCATTTTGCTGGAAATATTCTTTTGTAGCGCTTATGTAGCCAATGGGCGCATCAAACCACACATATAATACTTTACCTTCGGCACCTTCAACAGGTACAGGAACTCCCCAATCTAAATCTCTGGTCATGGCTCTACTTTGCAAGCCCTCTGTTAACCAACTATTGCATTGCCCTTTGATGTTTGATTTCCAACCATCAAATCGTTTTATATAACTACTAAATTCCTCACTTGCCTGAATTTTACCCATTGGTAAAAACCAATTTTTGGTTTCTTTCAAAACAGGAACAGCACCACTTAATGCTGATTTGGGGTTTATTAAATCTGTTGGACTTAATGCCGTTCCGCATTTCTCGCATTGGTCTCCATAAGCTCCAGTGTTGCCACATCTTGGGCATGTTCCCGTTATATAGCGATCAGCCAAAAATTGATTGGCCTCCACATCAAAATATTGCTTGGTTACCTCTTCTTCAAAAACACCCTTATCATATAAATTTTTAAAAAAAGCCTGTGCCGTTTCATGGTGAACGGCAGAGCTTGTTCTTCCATAATAAGAAAAGTCTATCCCAAATTGTTCAAAGGCATTTTTCATGATGCCATTGTATTTATCTACCACTTGCTGTGGCGTTATACCCTCTTTTTTAGCTTTTATAGTAATTGGAACCCCATGTTCATCACTACCACAAATAAAAATAACTTCCTTTCCAATTGCTTTTAAATACCTCACATAAACATCAGCAGGTAAATAACACCCTGCCAGATGTCCTATATGCACCGGACCATTAGCATATGGAAGCGCTGCAGTTACCAAATATTTCTTTTTTTCTTGAGCCATAATATATAGCAAATGTAAGATAACTTAATCCATATTAACCAATCTCTACCATACCGAAAACAAAAATTAAGACCATGCTTTCAAATGAGGGTTTTTACATAAAAACACCTTCAAAACAGAATATTTCTGATAATAGCCCAAATCATTATAAATTTGTTGGATAGTTAATCAAGCATCACCTAACAATTTCCTTTGTAATGGATAAATATTACGAAATTCAAAAATTCAACAAGTGGTATATCCGCTTGATTTTATTTATTCCCGTTCTCATTTTTATTTTTGGTATAGCCAGCGGTAAAATTGAGGGAGAAGAGAAAACCCCTATGATTATCTCAGTTGTGGTGGTTGCCTTTATGTTTGTCCTATTTCAATTCACAAACTTAGAAACCAGAATTGATGAATCTGGCATTACCATCAGGTTTTTTCCCTTTCAAAGGAGGTATTATTATGTGAGATGGGATGAAATTTCTCAGGCTTCGGTTCGAACCTATAAGCCTATTAGAGAATATGGTGGATGGGGATTACGATACAGCATTAAGCATGGCAAAGCATACAATGTTTCTGGTAATAAAGGACTTCAACTCACCCTCCTAAGTGGTAAAAAATTTCTTATTGGAACACAAAAAGCAGATGAGTTACAATCATTTTTAAAGGAACTAAAAGAATCAAAACAGATTCTTTGCATTCAAATTTAATAACATCTATTCAATAGAAGCCGCCTTGCCAGCAATGAATCCTGTAGTCCAAGCTGCTTGAAAATTAAAGCCTCCCGTTACTCCGTCAATATCTAAAACTTCACCACAAAAGTATAGACCCCTTATGCGCTTGCTTTCCATGTTTTTAAAATCAACATCATCTAGGTGAACTCCCCCGCAAGTAACAAACTCCTCCTTGAAGGTAGTCTTACCTTTCACCTCATAAGTGTCGTACAACAAACAATTAATTACTTGGTTTACGTCCTCCTTACTAATTTCACCCCAATTGGCACTTTCATCAACGCCTGCTTTGGCTAACAAATAACTGTTTAACCTTTTTGGTAAACCAAATGGAAACAAATTACCAATATTTTTAGCCGGGTTAGCGGCTTTTAAATTGAATAATTCCTGCCTTACGGCATCTTCCTTTTTATTTTCTAACCAACTTATTTGAGCTTCAAAATCATAATTTCTCTCGGCCAAAACCCTTGCTCCCATTGAAGATGTTTTTAAAATTGCCGGGCCACTTAAACCCCAATGAGTAATTAAAACCGGACCAACACATTCAAGCTTGGTATTCAAAATTCTAACGCGTGCTGGGGAAACTGCAATTCCTTGCAATTCCGTAATTGAGTTGTTGGGTATGTTAAAGGTAAACAATGAGGGAACAGGCTTTTCTATTCTATGACCCAAATCTTTTAACCATAGTAAACCCTCCTCTTTTGGACTTCCTCCGGTTGCCACAATAATTTTACTGCACGGAACCTTCTCTCCAGTATCTAGCAATAATTCAAAACCTCCATGGAAATTGGGATATATTTTTTTTACGCCTGCCTCTAAAACTAACTTAATTTTAAGCTTTTTTAGTTCTTTCTCAAGGCAATCAACAATAGTTTGCGAGTCATCAGTGACAGGGAACATCCTTCCATCTTTCTCTGTTTTTAATTTTACCTTCCTCGATTCAAACCATTCAATGGTGTCTTTAGGACTAAATCTGGCAAATGCACTTTTTAATTGCTTCTCACCTCTAGGATAAGATAAAGACAATTGTTTTAAATCAAAGCAAGCATTGGTTACATTACACCTGCCACCACCTGAAACCTTAACCTTTTGAAGTACTTTCGTAGATTTCTCATAGAGAATAACTTCTGCGTTCTTATTAGATTGTGCGCATTGGATAGCTGCAAAATAACCTGCAGCTCCCCCTCCTATTACAACAACTTTGTGTGACACCAGCCTATATCTCCTTATTTGCCTCGCAAAAATACGCAGAGAATCCCATATTTCTTATCTTTTACCTGAATATCCGGTTTTCCTCATAAATCATCATAGAATTTATTGCCATTGGTTTGTTCTGGCCAAAAAAGACAAGACTTTTTGCGGCCTTTTTTTCTTAATGTTTCCATAAGATAGTTGTTTGTTCGTTTCCTAAAAACATTTATGTTTGCCAATTAGCGTTAACAACTCAAAAAAATTGAAAGAATGAGTAAATACAATCAACTTAACAGTATTATTGGATGGCTTCTATTTGCCATTTCTTTAACTACCTACACCCTCACACTAGAACCCACTGTAAGCTTTTGGGATTGTGGTGAGTTTATCTCGGCTTCATACAGATTACAAATTTGTCACCCACCCGGAGCACCCCTATTCTTGATGATTGGAAGGGTATTTAGTTTAATGGCTTCAGACCCTAGTAAGGTTGCCTTTTGGGTAAATATGGTTTCTGCCGTAACCAGTGCATTAACTGTTATGTTTATGTTTTGGACCATCACTCATTTGGCCAAAAAGATTCTTACAAAAGCAGACGGATCCCTTGAATTATGGCATAATATAGCCATCATGGGAGCAGGTGCGGTTGGCGCTTTAACACTAAACTTCTCTGACACTTTTTGGTTCTCAGCTGTTGAAGCCGAGGTATATGCTTCCTCTAGTTTCTTTACAACGTTAACATTTTGGTGTATCCTCAAGTGGGAGAATGTTGCAAATGAGCCACATTCAAATAAATGGCTAGTACTCATCGCTTATCTCATTGGATTGGCCATTGGTGTCCATCTCTTAAACCTACTTGTAATCCCTGCAATTGTTTATGTTTACTACTTCAAAAAATACAAACCAACACGCAACGGGTTTCTTGGCGCTTCCTTTATTGCAATTTTAACGATAGGCGTAGTACAGTTTGGTATTATCCCAGGGTTACCTGGTATGGCTACCAAACTCGATTATTTTGCCGTTAACTCTTTAGGCTTGAGCTTTAACTCTGGTGCATTGATTCTAATTTTCTTGTTAATCACCTTTTTTGCCGCGGCTATTCATTATACCCACACACAAAATAAAACAAGTTTATACCTAGCATTTGGCACATACGCCTGTTTTGTATTTAGTAATTTCTTAGTGAATGCCTCTATAGGCAACTTAATCGCTTGGGCAATTGTTACCGCTTGCATTTACTTCTTTATTTTCAAAAGAAAAGCAGCTATGGATTTAGTGAACCTAATAGTTCTTTGCATTTCATTTGTAATAATCGGTTATTCATCCTACTCAATGATTATCATTAGGTCTTTGGCAAACCCGCCAATTGACATGAACGACCCAGAACAGCCTTTCTCATTATTGAGCTATTTAAACCGCGAACAATATGGTGAAAATCCTTTGTTGTACGGGCAATATTTCTATGCTCGAGTAGTAGATTATAAAAAGGGTGCTTACCAATATGCTAAAGGTCCCGACGGAAAATATGTAGAAGTAGGCCAGAAAATTGAGAGAATTTACGACCCTAAAGATTGTACAATTTTCCCAAGAATGTGGGCAGATAGGGCAGATTATGTAAACGCTTACAGAGACTGGGAGAAAATACCTGAAGGCAGAAAAGCCAACATGGGTAAAAACATTGATTTCTTGTTGAGCTACCAATTAGGATTCATGTATTGGAGATACTTCTTTTGGAACTTTATTGGTAGACAAAACGACGACCAAGGTTTTGGCGATGTGACCAGAGGTAACTGGATTAGTGGTATTTCATTTATTGATGAATGGCGCTTAGGTCCACTCAAAACAATGCCTGAAAGCATGAAAGGAAATAAAGCACATAACACTTATTTTTTCCTTCCTCTAATACTTGGATTAATTGGCATGTTCTACCATTTCAAAAAATCAAAAGAAGATGCCTCTGTGGTAATGACCTTATTCTTGTTTACAGGGTTCTTTATTATCCTCTATTTGAATTTCCCAGCACACCAGCCTCGTGAAAGAGATTACGCTTATGTTGGTTCATACCAAACATTTATGATTTGGGTTGGACTAGGAGTTTTAGCTTTGGTAGATTGGTTGTCGAAAAAACTTAATAAAACCACTGCTGCAGCAGGAGCAACCGTGTTATCATTGGTGGGAGTTCCTTATATCATGGGCTCACAAAACTGGGACGACCACAACCGTAGTAACCGTTTTACTGCTCTACACTTTGCTGAAGACTATTTGAATTCTTGTGAAAAAGATGCCATCTTGTTTACAAACGGAGATAATGATACCTACCCTTTATGGTATGCTCAAAACGTTGAAAACATCAGAAGCGACGTTCGTGTGATTAACATGAGTTTGTTAAATACAGATTGGTACGCTGATGGACTTAAAAGAACTGCATATGATAGCAAGCCTGTTGAGTTTAGCATGCGTCCAGATCAATACAAACAAGGTACTAGAGACTACGTTGTATACTACGAAAACCCAGAATTGGAAGCCAGGTATGGTATCAATAAAAATGATTATTACCCATTAAAGAACATCATCGCCTTTATCAATGATGATAAAGATCCAATGGGTAGCGTTCAAACACAAGGCGGAGAAGCTTTGAGATATTATCCAACTAAAAAGTTCAGCATTATAATTGATAGAGCTGCCTGTTTAAAAAATGGTGTGGTAAAAGCCAAAGACGCGCCATATATGATTGATACTATTAAATGGGAAATTGGCAACAATAACCTCATGAAGGCTGATTTAATCTTATTAGATATCATCGCTAGCAATATCAATACAAGGCCAATTTATTGGGCAATTACTACTGGATCTGACGTGTACATGAATCTACAAAGTTATTTCCAACTTGAAGGTCTTACCTATCGTTTAGTTCCAATGGTAAGCAATGTTCAACGTGATGGTACCACAGGTAGAATCAACTCAGACATCCTTTGGACAAACATTATGGAGAAATTCAAGTGGGGTAACATGGCAGAAAAAGATGTATACCTAGATGAAACCATACTTCGTCAAACCAAAAACTTCAGAAATATTTTCTATCGCTTGGCTGAACAATTAATTGTAGAAGGTAAAAAAGACTCTGCCATTAAAGCTATAGACTTCTGCCTACAAGTAATGCCTAATGAAAAGGTGCAGTATGATGTGTTTGTAGTTAGATTGGTAGAAGGATATTATCTTGCCGGTGCCAATGAGAAAGCAAATGCATTGGCCAAACAACTCATGAAAATTCATGAAGATAAGGCAAAGTATTATCTCGGATTTAAATCGAAGAGAAATGCGGTTAAACCAGATATTGAAGATAACATTCAAATTATGGGCTACATCCAGCAAGTAGTGAAAAATTACAAGCAAGATGCCTTGGCCGACGAGATGATGAAACAAATTAACGCAGCCCAAACAGGCATGTAATTTTAAGTTTCAAACAAAAACAAAAAAGCTGCTCCATAAGGGCAGCTTTTTTGTTTACTTTGCACTTCAATTCAACATAATGGGCCAAACTCAAATTTATGGTGTACACGCAGTTAAAGAAGCTATTACATCAGGCAAAGACCTCATCAAAATACAAATTCAAAAAGAGGTTCAAAATAACCAAATAGACGAAATTATTAGTCTTTGTAGAAACGCCCAAATTCCATTGCAATACGTTCCTAGAGAAAAATTCTACGCACTAAAAGATAAAAATCACCAAGGTGTGGTGGGTTTCATTTCTCCTATTTCCTATTACTCTCTAGAGCAAATTGTTCCTAGCATTTTTGAAAAAGGCGAAACACCTTTCATTATTATCCTCGATAGATTAACAGATGTAAGAAACTTGGGGGCCATTGCTAGAACAGCTCTTTGTGCTGGAGCACATGCTTTAGTTATACCTCAAACCGACACTGCCCCTGTGAATGACGATGCAGTAAAAACTTCTGCAGGAGCCCTTATGAAATTACCCGTTTGCAGAGAAAAGCATCTAAAAACGGTAGTCGAATATTTAAACCAATGTGGTTTTACAACCCTTGCCTGTACAGAGAAAGCCAAGGATAATCTCGACCAAATTGACCTAAGTGGACCATTAGCCATTATTATGGGAAATGAAGAAACAGGCATAAGTCCAGAACTTCTGAGAAAATGCACTGTACTAGGTAAAATACCTATGGATTTTGGGGTATCGTCCCTTAACGTTTCAGTTGCTGCAGGTATTGCACTTTACGAAGCAATGACCCAAAGAAGAATTGCTGGTGTTTAATTTATTTGAATCTTTTGCTTTACCATTTCAACTTTGTCTCTTAAGACCCTGAAGAATTGGTTTCTTTGCTTTTCTGCCACCCCACTTATTAGCGTTGATTTACGCAGCAAATTGTTTAGCCAAAGTTCGTTTTCATGCACAAAATCAGCACTAGTAGTGCTCATCATGTTAAAGGTATTATTGCTAACATAAGCTATTTTGGTTGAACCAATATT
>CAILJQ010000140.1 GCA_903834625.1 uncultured Bacteroidota bacterium | reverse complement strand
ATCATATGCAAACAAATTACGGATGCAATTTACGTTTTCAGTGTAAATAAAAAAGTTGCCTTTAAAATGTAGGTGTCGTTCAAACAAAAATTCGTCTGCTGGCGCATCATGTGATGCAACGCCAGAGTGGAATCATCCATTGAACGAGTCTTCCTTAGGAAGAAAATCTCCCAACGCTAGGGTGATTTCATTCATTGAACGCTTTTTCGTGTAAGCGTGTTTACCGATAGTTTGGGTGTATCCACCTACGCTAATACCTTCGCAGATAACTTCGTTGAGTGAATTCACCTGCGCTAAAGCTTCGGTGTATAAAGAAAAAGCCCCGAAATTTCTTTCGGGGCTTAGTATGATTAGTTGTTATTTTCTGGTCTTGGTTCACGCGGTGGACGAGGTCCGCGGTCGTCTCTTCTGCCTCCATCTCTTGGTCCACGGTTACCATCTCTTGGAGGTCTGTTTTCTCTTGGAGCTGGTTCTACGTATCCTTCTGGTTTAGGTAATAAAACTTTTCTGCTTAATTTAAGTTTGCCTGTTTTTTGATCAACCTCAATAAGCTTAACTTTAATCTCTTCACCTACTTGCAACACACCTTCCATGGTAGCCAAACGGTTCCATCCAATTTCTGAGATATGTAACAAGCCATCTTTGCCTGGCATAATTTCTACGAAAGCACCAAAATCTACAATAGATTTTACCTTACCTACGTATTCTGTTCCTACCTCTGGTACTGCAACAATAGCACGAATCATGCTTAGCGCTTTGTCTAAGCTTTCTTTGTTGTTTGAAGCTACTTCTACAATACCCATATTGTTTTCTTCGGTAATAGAGATGGTAGCTCCTGTATCGCGTTGCATGCCTTGAATGATCTTTCCACCAGGTCCGATTACGGCACCAATGAAATCTTTATCAATCATTAAAGTAACAATACGTGGCGCATGTTCTTTGTAATCAACATTAGGTTCAGCAATGGTTTTGTTCATCTCGCTCATGATATGAAGGCGACCCGCTTTCGCTTGGTTCAAGGCCTCTTCTACCATTTCCCACTTCAATCCATTGATTTTAATGTCCATCTGACAAGCAACGATACCATTTTTGGTACCAATTACTTTAAAATCCATGTCGCCCAAATGGTCTTCATCACCTAAGATATCAGAAAGGATGGCAAATTTACCACTTGCCTCATCGTTGATTAAACCCATGGCAATACCACTTACGGCGCCTCTTACCTTTACACCTGCATCCATCAATGCCAATGAACCTGCACAAACGGTAGCCATAGACGATGAACCATTAGACTCAAGGATATCTGAAACGATACGAACGGTATAAGGATTTTCTGGTGAGCCAGGTAATACACGTTTTAATCCGCGTAACGCTAGGTTACCATGACCAATTTCTCTTCTTCCCGGACCGCGGTTAGGTTTTACCTCACCTGTAGAGAAGCTAGGGAAATTGTAGTGTAATAAGAACTTGGAATAACCAGCATTCATAGGACTATCGAGCATTTGCTCATCCATTTTGGTACCCAAAGTAACAGTAGTTAAAGATTGGGTTTCGCCACGGGTGAAAATAGCAGAACCGTGTGCACCTGGTAAATAACCTACTTCGCTCCAGATAGGACGAACCTCATCAAGGTTACGACCATCTAAGCGTGTACGATCATTGATGATCATGGCACGAACGGCATCGTATTCTACATCATGGAAATATTTGTTCATTAAGAACTTGTCGGTTTCAGTACCCTCAGGTAATGAAGCTACAAACTCCTGACGTACTGCTTTAAAACCGGCAGAACGTTCTGCTTTGCCAGCTTTAGACTTGGCAATGGCATAAATTTTATCGTAAGCAAAAGCGTTAATGGCAGCTTGCAATTCTGGGTTGCTGCGTTCGTGGTTGTATTCACGTACAGGTTTTTTACCACCTAACATTTCAACCAATTCCCACTGAGCTTTGATTTGCAATTTGATGGCGTTATGAGCCACTTTTAATGCCTCAAGCATATCAACTTCGCTTACCTCAGCACATTCTCCCTCAACCATGTTTAAATCGTGTTCGGTACCCGCTACAATAAGGTCCATATCTGCACGCTCTAATTCATCTTTGTAAGGGTTAATTACATATTTACCATCAATACGTGCCACACGAACTTCAGAGATAGGACCATTAAAAGGTACATCACTCACAATAATGGCAGCAGAAGCGGCTAAACCCACCAATGCATCAGGCATAATATTTTCGTCGGCAGAAATAAGGGTAAGTGCTACCTGGGTATCTGCATGGTAATTTTCAGGGAATAATGGGCGTAAAGCACGGTCTACGATACGGCTAACCAATACTTCGTAATCACTTAGTTTGGCTTCACGCTTGTGGAAACTGCCTGGGATGCGACCTACGGCGGCAAATTTTTCTTGATAATCTACGGTAAGTGGCATAAAATCCACATCTTCTTTGGCCTCCTTGGCCGACACTACAGTGGCGAGAATCATGGTATTACCCATTTTCACCACAACGGCACCATCGGCCTGGCGGGCCAATCTGCCTGTTTCGATGCTGATGGTTTTGCCATCAATTTCGAAGGTTTTGATTGTTGCTATTGACATATTTCTTGTTGTCGTTTGTTGAAATTTTAAAAATAAAGGGGCAGCACCTTTTGGCCTGCCCCTTTTCCAATAAATAATAAATATTCCGATTTTTCAATCGAAACAGTGAGTTTACTTACGCAATTCAAGTTCCTTAATGATATCCCTGTAACGGAATACATCTTTACGTTGCAGGTAATTCAATAATGAACGTCTTTTACCTACTAACTTCACCAAGTTTAACTCGGCAGAGAAATCTTTTTTGTTAGATTTCAAGTGTTGGGTAATGTGGTTGATCCTCTCTGTAAACAGAGCGATCTGACTCTCAGCGGAACCTGTGTCTGTTTTAGACTTGGCTCTACCGTGCGTAGCGAAGATTTCTTGTTTCTTCTCAGTTGTCAAATGCATGATATGATAATTAATTAGTTAAACGAGCCGCGAAAATAGGGGAAATAATCAAAAATAAAAAACCTAGGCCCAATTTTCCGCAAAAGGTTTTGGTTCGAACCGAGATTTTACTGCTGAATTCAACTATTCTTGGGGCGCACAACCTATAGCTTATTTATAATCAGCTGTTTAAACGAGTTTCAAAATCCATTTTTTGGTGGAGGACTCTTATTATCTCAACCACATTTTTCTTTGCGTTTAATCTATAGAAAATGAGGTGAGACTTAACCCTTGAGCGATAATACCCCTTTCTTATTTCACTGCAATCTTTACCAAAATGAGGATTTATAGCAATATTTTCAATTTCATCTATTATTAAATTGAAGTATCTATCTGCCTGATCCCGCGACCAGTTTTCAAAAGTATAAAGCCATATTTTCTCTAAATCTTTTGTAGCCTCTTTACTAATGAGGTATTTCATTTTTCAGTAACATGCTTTTTGTGAAGATCTTTAAGAAAAGTAGTT
>CAILJQ010000139.1 GCA_903834625.1 uncultured Bacteroidota bacterium | reverse complement strand
CAAAAAGGTTCTGCAAGCCAATAGCCCAATTCGGCATTTTTTTGGAATATATCATCCATGGGATGAATACCAATGCCGCCAATTGCCTCACCGTTCCAATCAATGGCGAAAATATGAATTGGATTGTCTTTACAAGCAAAATTGATAAACGCGATTCCGTTTTCCTCTGTGAATGGATAGGGGAATTTGTTTGTCATGAATTGGGCTATTTTTTCATTGTTGGCATATTTGGTTAAACTAGCCAAATCTTGCATTTGCCAAGGCCTTAGGACTATATTGTTTTGCATAGTAAAAACGTATTCAATTTTTTCTAAACAAAACGATGGATAACAATAGGAATATCATTGCAATGGCCAAAGCCATTATAGCGGGGGCCAATGATGTTTCTCCTTTATACAAACTATTGCCTAAAGCCGAATCTGAACTCCTAATATCTAAATAGGTGTAAAAACTGGTAACCAGAAAAAGTGAAAGGCTAATCCATTTTTGATTTTGTAATTCAGTAACTGAAATACCTAACAAGATAATGAGTAAACCAAGCACCGTCATGTGCACATAAACCCATAACATGGCATCGTAATAATGGGGTGAGTTTAGTATTTCTTGAGGTACTTTAAATTCTGCCATACTTGTCATTAATCCTTTGCCGATAAACCCAAGCGCAGAAAACATAAAAAAGACTCCTACCAGAATGAGAGTCCATTTGAAATTTAGGGTAAATTTTTTCATAGTAAATGATTGCTAAAATTAAATTTCAATTTAGGGCTAATTTCTATTTTTTCAACTTGAATAAAATCATGAAGTGGTAGGCCAAGAACTATTTGCACTCAAGTATGTTGCAATTAAATTCGGTTCGAACCGAAACAAAAAAGGCTGCTACTTGCGTAACAGCCTTTTTTATGATTGGGAGATTAAGCTTAACCTGCCACTTGTTTGCGAATGATGTTTAGTGCACCACCTGCTTTAAACCATTCAATTTGTTGCTCATTGTAGGTATGGTTAACCACAATGGAATCTTTACTGCCATCTGCATGGTGTAAATTCAATGTTAATGCTGCACCTGGAGCAAAACTATTTAATCCAACAATGTCTATTTGATCATCTTCTTGGAACTTGTCATAATCTGCTTTGTCTGCAAATGTTAAGGCCAACATTCCTTGTTTTTTCAAATTGGTTTCGTGGATACGAGCAAATGATTTTACCAAAACAGCACGCACACCTAAATGACGTGGCTCCATGGCTGCGTGCTCTCTGCTTGAACCTTCACCATAGTTTTCGTCTCCAACTACCAATGAGCCTATTCCTTGAGCTTTGTAGGCACGTTGTACCTTTGGCACCGATTCATAGTTTCCTGTCAATTGATTTTTTACGTTATCTGTTTTTTCATTGAAGAAGTTAACAGCACCAATTAACATGTTATTAGAGATATTATCCAAGTGTCCGCGGTATTTTAACCATGGTCCAGCCATTGAAATATGGTCGGTGGTACATTTACCTTTGGCTTTGATTAATAGTTTTAAGCCAGCAAGATCAGTACCTTCCCAAGCTGCAAATGGATCTAATAATTGCAAGCGGTCTGAAGTTGGAGATACAGCTACTTGAACACCGCTGCCATCTGCGGCAGGGGCTTGGTAACCGGCATCTTCTACAGAGAAACCTTTTGCTGGTAACTCGTCGCCACTAGGTGCATCCAATTTAACAGCCTCACCTTTATTGTTAATAAGAGTATCAGTAATTGGGTTAAAAGACAAATCACCTGCAATAGCAATAGCTGCTACCATTTCTGGAGAAGCCACAAATGCATAGGTATTTGGATTGCCATCTGCACGTTTGGCAAAGTTGCGGTTGAAAGAATGTACGATAGTATTTTTCTCTGCTTTTTCAGCACCAACCCTATCCCACATACCAATACATGGTCCGCAGGCATTGGTGAAAATACTTGCATTTAAATCAGTAAATGTTTTTAACAAACCATCGCGTTCGGCAGTATATCTTACTTGTTCTGAACCTGGGTTGATTCCAAATTCTGCCTTTGTTGTTAAGCCTTTTTCAATAGCTTGACGCGCAATGGAAGCTGCTCTTGACAAATCTTCATAAGAAGAGTTGGTACATGAACCTATTAATCCCCATTCTACTTTTAAAGGCCAATTATTGGCAGCAGCAGCAGCTTTCATTTCAGAAATAGGTGTTGCCAAATCTGGTGTGAAAGGTCCGTTTAAATGCGGTGTTAAAGTGTCTAAGTTAATTTCAATAACTTGATCGAAATACAACTCAGGATTTGCGTATACTTCTGGGTCGCCAGTTAAATGGTGCTTAATGCCATTGGCTAAATCTGCTACTTCATTTCTTCCTGTGGCACGTAGGTAACGTTCCATGCTTTCATCGTATCCAAAAGTAGAAGTAGTTGCGCCAATTTCGGCACCCATATTACAAATGGTTCCTTTACCTGTACAGCTCATTGCTGAGGCGCCATCGCCAAAATATTCAACAATTGCTCCGGTACCACCTTTTACGGTTAAGATACCTGCTACTTTTAAAATAACATCCTTTGGAGCGGTCCAACCATTAAGTTTACCTGTTAGTTTGATACCTATCAATTTAGGAAATTTAAGTTCCCAAGGAAGGCCGGCCATTACATCACAAGCGTCTGCTCCACCAACACCAATTGCCACCATACCCAAACCACCTGCATTCACAGTGTGAGAGTCGGTACCAATCATCATTCCACCAGGAAAGGCATAATTTTCTAATACCACTTGGTGAATAATACCCGCACCAGGTTTCCAAAAACCAATACCATATTTGTTAGAAACAGAAGCTAAGAAATCATATACTTCTTTGCTTTCTTTATTGGCATAAGCCAAATCATCTTTTGCGCCAGATTTGGCAGTAATAAGATGGTCGCAATGAACGGTTGATGGAACTGCTACCTTTGGTCTTCCAGCTTGCATGAATTGCAATAGGGCCATTTGGGCTGTAGCATCTTGCATGGCTACGCGGTCTGGACCAAAGTCTACATAACTTTTACCGCGCTCGTATGCTTTGCTTGCATTTCCTTCGGTTAAGTGGCTGTAAAGAATTTTTTCTGAAAGGGTAAGCGGCTTGTTTACCACTTTTCGGGCAGCTTCAATGCGCTCGCCCATGCGGCTGTATACCGCTTTGATCATTTCTAAATCAAATACCATATTGATTAATTTGTTTAATATTTCTAACAATCCTAAGCTCAAAAAGATTGAAATGTCTATTTAGCTTTGGGAGAAAAACTGCCGCAAATTAACTCATTCTTTCGTTAATTCGGGGAGATTTAAGTATATCTTTGTTAAATAAATAGTGCTGAAAGTGAATGAGGTAGAAAAAATTACCCGCGACCTGCTCCTCCAAGAGTTTGAGGGCGACTTGCCCTACCATAAAGAAGCTGTTATTGAAAGCCTGCGACAGCTCATTGTTTACCTCTTGTTACACAACTTGGAAAAGTTATGGAACATTCTATACCGAATTGATGTGAATGAGCAAAAGGTAAAGGCCTTGTTTGCACAAAATGATCCCGGAAAAATAGCCCCAGAAATGGCCCGACTGATTTATGAGCGCTTGGAGCAAAAAGCCCAAACGCGCATTTTATATAGGAATAAGTAAATGGATTAGCGCAAAATAATGCGTTCAAAACTCTTGTCTACCTTTAACTTAATGGTTCCTACGGCAAAGTTGCGCTCTGTTAATTTCACACTTTTACCATCAATCACCACTTCTTTGCAATCGAAGGGAACACCATGGAATACTACTTTGTAATTTTTGTATGAGGTTTGGTAGTTGCCTTCTTCTAGAATCTGAGAAACAATAAGGTTTTTGGCATTTCCATTCACATAAAACCTGCGTTGGTTGAATAATCCGGCGCGGTAACCATAGTTGTCACCCGCGTCTTCATATAAAATACTCAACACATTTTCTTTGGTATAATAAACATTTAAGGTTACTTCAGTAATCTCAATTTCTCCCACATATTGCATTTTTGGATAATAGGGAATAACTGCTCCTGCTCTCACAAAAACAGGAATCCTATCTATTGGGCAAGTTACTTTATATTCCTTACCTCCTTTGTATTCGTGGTCGTTCCATAAATGGTACCAAACTCCTTTAGGAAGGTAAACCGTTCTATCATTGGCACCAGCATGTAAAACCGGACAAATCAATAGGTGGTCGCCAAACCCAAACTCATCCATTCGGTTACGAGTTTCAGGATCGTGCTGGTCTATATACGCCAAAGGCCTAACTACAGGAGTTCCGTAGGTAGTATGTTGCCAAAAAGCTGTATAGATATAAGGCAATAATTGGTAACGTAGGTGCAAGAATTTTTTAACAATGAACTCATATTTTGATCCAAAGCTCCAAGGCTCTTGATCGAATTTGGTTTCATTACCTGCGCTATGGGTTCTGAAGAAAGTATGGAAGGTAGCCAACTGTACCCAGCGGGTATATAATTCACCATCGGGCTCACCAATAAATCCACCCACATCTGAACCAGCAAAAGAAACCCCTGATACAGCTAGGCGTTGGCATTGCACATTGGCAATCCATAAATGTTCCCAAGTGGCAGTATTATCACCTGTCCATACACTTGAATAACGTTGCAAACCACTGTAGCCAGAACGGGTAATCACAAATGGTCGGTTAGGCATTAAGAATTTTCTTAAGCCATGGTAGGTTGCCCTAGCCATTTGCATTCCGTATACGTTATGCGCTTTGCGGTGACTGCAAGGGTTGCCATCATAATCATGACGAACATCTTCTGGGAAGGTACCTATTTCAAAAACGGCTGGTTCGTTCATGTCATTCCAAACGCCCTTCACGCCGTTATCTATCAATTCTTTGAATAAGGTGCTCCACCATTCGCGTACTTCAGGGTTGGTAAAATCTGGGAAATGGCATTTACCAGGCCAAACATCACCCTCCATTAAAGTACCGTCTGCGCGTTTGCAGAAATAATCGTGCATGATACCTTGCTTCCAGATATCGTATTCTTTGTCGATTTTAATTCCTGGGTCAATAATTACAACGGTTTTGAACCCATTTTCTGTGAGTTCGGTGAGTAATTTTTTAGGTTCAGGAAAATGTTCTTTGCTCCATGTAAAGCACCTAAATCCCTCCATATAATCAATGTCGAGATAAATAACATCACAAGGTATTTTTCGCTTTCTAAACTCTTCTGTTATCTCACGAACTTTACTCTCTGGGTAATAACTCCATTTACATTGGTGGTAACCCAAAGCCCATAATGGCGGTAGCTCATGTGTTCCGGTAAGTTGGGCATATTGTTCTACTACATTGGTTAATTCTGGTCCATAAATGAAATAGTAATTCATTTCTCCACCTCTCGACCAAAAACTACATACGTCGTTTTGTTCTTTGCCTAAATCAAAAATGGTACGGAAAGAGTTGTCGAAGAATATGCCATAACCATGTTTGCCTTGGGAATGGAGACCCATGTAAAATGGGATGTTTTTGTATAGTGGGTCTTGGTCTTTGGCAAAGCCATAAACATCCTGACCATAATTCTCAAAATATTTTCCTCTTATGTTTAGTTCGGTGGGTTTGTCGCCCATGCCATAAAAGCACTCATCTGGCTGAATTTTTTTACTGCAATAATTGATTTTACCACCTTTTACTAAATAGTGTTGCCAATGAAAGCCCATTTCATCTTCCAAAATGAGTTCTCTGTTTTTGTTAAACAAAGAAATACTCATATTATCTTTCTGGATGCGGCATATCACTCGTGTGGTTTCAATTTCATAAGCATCGTTTAGGTCTTTAAAATCAACCGATATGAGTTTTGTTTTAAACTCTTTGTTGATGGCATATGAAAAATCTTTTTGAAAAAATCCATCTGCAGCGTACCTGAACCTAAAAATACTGTCGGTATTGAGTTTAATTTCTAGGATAGTTTCTTCAGAATAAAAATAATAGAAGTTGCCTTCTTTTTTATGGGAGTTTATTTTCCCTGGGTAGTACTTGATAGAGTATTTAGATTGGGCCTGCATGATAGGTAGTTCAAATTCGTCCCAATATAGTTTTTTTTTCGGTTCGAACCGAAACCTTTTGATTTAGTATATTGCCATGATGAAAAAATTTAAACTAGGTATTGTTGGAAGCCTTTTATTGATGGTTATTTTGGTGTTACCATCCTGCCAATTGGCAAGGTTTATTTTTTACAATTTTGCTGATGTAAATGACCATGAGAAGTTTGAAAGTAGGCCTTTGAACGCACCTAAAATTCCTTTTCAATTCTATCAAGGAATAGGAGATAAATTTCCAAAAAGTGTTTCGTCTAAGGATGGAAAGCCCATTTCTTTTGAGCAATACCTATTGGATCAGAAAACGGTAGCATTTTTAATTATTCAAAACGACTCAATTTTATATGAAAAGTATTTGGATGATTATACTGCAAGCAGCATTGTGCCCAGCTTTTCGGTAGCTAAATCTGTTACCTCCATATTAATTGGATGTGCCATTGATGATGGGTTTATTCAGTCTGTGGAAGAACCTATGGTAACTTACTTGCCAGAACTCAAGAAAAATGGTTTGGAGAATGTTAAAATAAAACACTTGTTGAATATGACATCGGGTATTGCATTTAACGAAAGTTATGTAAACCCTTTTGGTGATGCAGCCTCTTTTTATTACGGTTTGAACCTAAGAAAAGAAATGATGGAAATGAAGCCAGGGATTGAACCTGGTACCAAATTCTCTTACATAAGTGGCAATACACAGTTATTAGGATGGGTTCTAGAAAGAGCTTTAAAAGGAAAAACTATCACTCAATATTTTCAAGAAAAATTATGGTCGCCCATGGGTATGGAATACGATGGAAGTTGGAGCATAGATAAAAAGACTGATGGGATAGAAAAAACCTTTTGTTGCTTAAACATGCGTGCCAGGGATTATGCCAAAATAGGCAGGTTATATTTACAAGAAGGAAATTGGAACGGAGTGCAATTGGTTTCAAAAAATTGGGTAAAACAATCAACCCAAATTGATAGTACTGAAGGTGCGGTGAATTATTACCATTATCAATGGTGGATTCCTAACCCCGGCCAAGATTTCATGGCAGAAGGTATTTTGGGACAATTTATTTATGTTAATCCTTCCAAAAAATTAATAATTGTTAGGCTTGGGAAAAAGGAGGGAGAGGCAGATTGGTGGCAACTTTTTACACAAATGGCAGCTTCCTATTAACCTTTGGTTCAAACCGATAAAAAAGATTGACAAAATTTAAAGATTCCTTAATTGCTTTTGTGGTTTACATGCTACATCTTCCCAAAAAAATCTATTGATGAAAGCAATTGTGTATAAGAATTATGGTGGTCCAGAGGTGCTAACGCTTACAGAAGTAGATACACCTCTGCCGGGTGAAGGCGAAGTGCAGGTAAAAATTATGTCGACCACCGTAAACAGAACGGATACAGGTTTTAGAGAAGCAACCTATTTGGCAGTTAGGGTGGTGGGGGGATTGTTTCATCCCAAACAATCTATATTAGGAACAGAGTTTTCTGGCATTGTATCGCAAATAGGGGAAGGGGTGACATTATTTAAGCCTGGTGATTTTGTGTTTGGTTTAAATACCTATCAATTTGGTGCGCATGCAGAATACATTTGTGTGCCTGAAGATGGCTCAATAACCTTGATGCCTGAGAATTTGAGTTTTAATGAGGCTGCAGCAGTT
>CAILJQ010000138.1 GCA_903834625.1 uncultured Bacteroidota bacterium | reverse complement strand
GTTACGTTCAGGTTTGTATACTACTGGTGCATCTGTTGGATTAGGAAAACGTTTACGCTGGCCTGATGACTTCTTTACCTTACAATATCAGTTGGGTTATCAGTTGTATAACAATGATCCGGATATTGCAGGAAATGTTTATTGGAGTAGTATTCCTTTAGGCAAATCGAACAGTTTGAGTTTGCGTGTTATTTTAGGAAGGAATTCAACCAACCAACCTATATATCCAAGTGAAGGTTCTAACATTTCGCTTTCATTGCAGTTTACACCTCCGTATAGTTTGTTTGATGGAGTAGATTATACAAATGCTGATTTGGCTTTACGAACCAAATGGTTGGAATTTTATAAGTGGAAGTTTGATGCTACTTGGTTTACTAAATTGGCAGGTAAGAAACGTCCGTTGGTGTTAATGACTCGCATTAACTTAGGGTTTTTGGGAGCCTATAATCAAAACAAAGGCGTAACGCCATTTGAGCGTTTTTGGGTAGGAGGTTCTGGCTTAACTGGCTTTAGTTTAGATGGAAGAGAGTTGGTGGCCTTACGTGGCTATCAGGATAATTCTTTGACTCCTTATACGATAAATACCAGCTCTGGAAGTTACCAGCAGGTAGGTGCCACCATTTATGATAGGTTTACCATGGAATTGCGTTATCCAATTTCCTTAAATCCGCAAGCAACGGTGTTCCCATTGTTGTTCGCAGAAGCTGGTGGCACTTGGCTCGACCCGAAAAAGTTTAACCCATTTGAAGTAAACAGGTCATATGGATTAGGTGTACGTATCTTCTTACCAATGTTTGGAATGATAGGTTTGGATTATGGGTGGGGTATTGATTTGCCACCAATGAACCCAAATGCTGCGCGTGTAAATGGAGGTAATTTCCACTTTTTATTGGGGCAACAATTCTAATTTATTACAGATGAAAAAACATGTTTTGGCCATATTTGTCCTGTTTTTTATTGGACAATTCTCGCTTAAAGCCCAACGCTTTGGGTATGTAGATACAGAGTATATTTTGGATATGTTACCTGAGTATAAATCGGCACAAAAGCAATTAGACCTTATTGCAGAAACATGGCAAAAGGAAGCGGAGGAGAAAAAAGCAGAAATTGACAAGATGCTCAAAGATTTTCAGGCTGAGCAGATTTTGATGACCGAGGAGATGAAGAAAAAGAAAGAGGCAGAGATTAAGGCAAAAGAGGCTGAATTGAAGGAGTTTATGAATAAGAAATTTGGTTATGAAGGGGAATTATTCAAAAAAAGACAGGAATTGGTGAAACCTATTCAGGACAAAGTTTTTGATGCTTGCCAAAAAATTGCCAAACAAAGTGCATTAGACTTTATATTTGCCAAAGGGGGGGATATGATTATGATGTACAGCAACGCCAAATATGATAAGAGTGATGAGGTACTGATTGAGTTAGGTGTGAATGTTACTAAAAACAAGGGTAACAACAGCGAGGCTCCCAAATCAACTCCAGGAGGAAAGTAATTGGCACGATTTTAGAGAACAAACAAATAATAAATAAAAAGAACAATGAAGAACATGTTGAAATCACTGGTTGCTCTGTTTGCCGTTTTGGTGCTTGCAGGTAGCAGCGCAAACGCACAGAAATTGGGTTACGTAGATTTGCAAGAACTTATGCAGTTGATGCCTGAATACAAAAAGGCAAATACAGATATGGAAGCCTACGGCAAAACATTAGAAGATGAGTTGAAAACGATGAGTGATGAGTTTCAAAAGAAAGTGGCCGATTACCAAGCCAAAGAAAAGACAATGAGTGAAGCCATCAAAGATGTGAGACAAAAAGAATTGCAAGACATGCAAAATCGCATCCAAGAGTTTCAGCAAACTGCTCAAGAAAACATCCGTAAAAAAGAAGCTGATTTATTGAAGCCAATTATTGAGAAGGCTAAAACAGCTATCGGTCAGGTTGCAAAAGAAAATGGTTACAGCTATATTTTTGATAGCAGTGCTGCAGGTTTCTTATACAAGCCAGATGGAGATAACGTGATGGCTAAAGTAAAAGCCAAATTGGGCATCCAATAAGTAAGAAAAAAATTTAAAGAAAAGGGGCAAGCTCGAAAGAGCTTGCCCCTTTTCTTATGTTCTTGTTTCAACTTAATTAGCTTACATGGTGCTTGCCATAAAAAATCCTTTCACCAGTAGCGTTTTTTTCCTAATTTGCTTGTATGTTATCTCAATACAAAGCCTCACAGCCTATCGGAATTTTTGATTCTGGTATTGGTGGGTTAACGGTTGCAAGAGCCATTACCAAATTATTACCCAACGAACAAATCATCTATTTTGGAGATACTGCCCATATGCCTTATGGTGAAAAGAGTGCCGAAGCCATTAAACATTACAGCATAAAAATTGCCGAATTTCTTAAGTTTAAAAATTGCAAGATGATTGTGATCGCTTGTAATACCGCATCAGCAGCGGGGTTTAAAGCGGTGGTAAAACATACAGGCATGAAAGATTTGGTGGTTAATGTAATTGACCCAGCTGCAGAGTATGTGGTGAAACACCATTACCGTCAGAAAATTGGTGTCATTGCTACCAAGCGTACCATTAGCTCAAATGTATATGCCAAACGCATAGCTTCTCTTGACCCAGTTGCAGATGTGGTACAATTGGCAACGCCTTTATTGGCGCCCATGATAGAGGAAGGTTTTTATAATAACAAGATCAGTCAGACAATTATTAACAGTTACCTCAGCAAATCTAAATTGAGTAAAATTGATGCT
>CAILJQ010000137.1 GCA_903834625.1 uncultured Bacteroidota bacterium | reverse complement strand
GCTCAATATATTTTTAATCAGATTATTCAATCATCTGCCAACAGTAAGTTTAAAATTAAGCTCTTTAAGTTTTTGCGAACCAAAGTTTTGGCTAGTTCTGAACCTACTGTATTCTATCAGTTCAAGAATTTTAATTTAGAGATTTATTTGTCTCATGATTTTCCATTTAACCTTCAAGAACAACCTCAATATAGTCAGAATTTAGGGGACATAGCGTTGAGGTTAAGTAAAAAATATCCCAATTTAAAAGCGATTGATATTGGAGCCAATATTGGTGATTCAGCGGCCATTATTAAATCTCGTGTTGACGTTCCCATTTTGTGTATAGAAGGTAATCCGAGATTTTTAGGGATGTTGGAGAGAAACACACAACCTATGAAAAATATCTCTATTGAAAAGTGTTTCGTAGGTGAGGCAGAGTTGCAAGTAAAACCAGTAAATAGTTTAGGAACATCTTATTTAGAGAAATCTGAAAATGGCATACCCGTAAAAACTATATCAAGTATTATTGACAAGCATTCAGATTTTTGGGACACCAAATTATTGAAGATAGATACAGATGGATTTGATAATAAAATCATACGTGGAGCCGCTTCTTTTTTAGAGCGCACAAAAAGTTCTGTGTTCTTTGAATATGATCCACATTACTTAGCATTACAAGGTGAGAGTGGGGTAGATATTTATGATTTTTTATGCGGATTGGGATACAATCGTTTTGTTATTTATGATAATTTGGGAGATTATTTATTGACATTAGGTTCTAATAACAAGGAACAATTTGTAGATTTACATAAGTATTATGATAGGGGTAGCTCAAGATATATGGATATATGGGCTATTCATTCTGAAGACTCAGATGTTTAACGAAATGTGCCTATGAAATTACCCAGCATGCTTTTGGCCATCTTTTTCATTGTTTCAAGCAATGCTAAAGCTCAATGTACTTATTTAGAAGTATTGTCGAAACCTAATAAGGTAATAAATGGGGATTTTTCATCAGGAAATACGGCGTTCACAAGTTCTTTAACATACTCAACAGTTAATCCTTTATCTGAAGCAAAGTATGTGATAACCACCAATGCTGCCAATGTACACTTTGCCTTTAGTGGTGGTGACCATACAACTGGGTCTGGTAATTTTATGGTACTGAACGGTTCTGCCACACCAAGTAATGTTTGGAATCAAACAGTAACTGTGCTACCCAACACTTGGTATAATTTTTCTGCCTGGTTTAAAAATATTGTTACAAAACCAAGTTATGCTGGTGCTCCTATCGCTACAGTAGAGTTATGGATTAACGGGGTAAAGATAAGTAGGAATATGTCGTTGCCAGATTACCCCGATGTTTGGAAACTATTAGATACATCATGGTTCTCTGGTTCGTCTACAAGTGCCAATTTAACAATTCGTAATATTGGCATTGACTTACATGGAAATGATTTTGCGATAGATGACATTGCCTTTAAGGATTGTTGTTCACTGGGCAATAAAACAAACTTAACTTCATGCATTGGAAGTACACTTACATTACCCGGAACAGGAAGTGGAGGAACCATTGTTTGGTCACCAACTACTGGCTTAAATAATCCTTCTTTATTAACTCCGTCGCTTGTTACAAATACTAATGCGGTTTATATTCTAACAAGAACAAACGGCACTTGTATAACCAGAGATACTTTTAATATCACAGTTGAAAATTGTTGTTTCTCTTGCAATTCCTTGCCATCAACCTTGGGTAATGGTTTGGTAGCATGTTATCCGTTTGATGGCAATGCAAATGATGCAACTACCAATAATAACCATGGAACAGTGAATGGGGCAACCTTAACTGCTGATAGATTTGGACGGCCCAATAGGGCTTATAATTTTAATGGTTCTAGTTATATTCAGGCAAACAACTCGGCTTCATTGAGCAGCGCCAGTACTGCTATTACATTTGCCTTTTGGTCGCGCATTTCAAGTTGGGTGCCACAATCAGGCGTAAATTGGGCATCGGTAATTAGTAAGTCGAGCTCAACTACAGATTGTGCCTATAGGTTTACCATTAGGCAAGATGGCGGGTCTATTATACATAACGGAAAATTATGGGATTATATTCCTGGGGCAATGAGTAACGTTTTGAACCAATGGGATTTTTATGCAGCCACCGTTACGGGAACTACTATGAAATTATACAAGAACGGTGTGTTGATGGGTACTTCGACCTCTACTTCTCCCTTTACTTTTAATAATTCAAATCCATTAAACATTGGAAGGGATTTCCCTGGAATATTAGATTATTTCAATGGCTCATTAGATGATATTAGAATTTACAATAGGGCATTAACAGATACTGAGATTAGAGAGTTATTTGTATATTCTTCTACCTTAACGTTGCCAACTGCGAATGCAGGCACAGATATTAATTTATGTGCAAATGATAGTTTTCAGTTAAATGGAATTGCCAATACAGGAATTTATAATTGGACACCAAGTAATGCCTTGTTTAATAGCAGTGCATTGCAAACAAAAGGTAAGGTAAACAGCTCTACCCAATTTATGCTTACCAATACTTTGGGTACATGTGTAGCAAGAGATTCTGTTATGGTAAATTTGACTGGAAATTCTATAGAAGCAGGCAGAGATACAGTTCTTTGTACAGGTTCTTCTGTTCAATTGAATGCTACAGGAACAGGCACCATTCAATGGCTTCCTTCTACAGGTTTAAGCAGCTCAACTATCTTAAATCCTATAGCTACGCCTACTGCAACTACTGTTTATGTTTTAAAGGTTACCCAAGGTTCCTGCGTAAACTATGATACAATAGTTGTAGCAGTTGAAAATTGTTGTTTTACCTGTGCAACTATGCCTAGCTCTATTGGAAATGGTTTAGTAGCATGTTATCCTTTTAGTGGAAATGCGAAAGATGGTAGTGGGTTTAATAACCATGCTACAGTTATCAATGCAACATTAACCACCGATAGATTTAACCAGCCAAACAGTGCCTATATTTTTAGCAGCTCAAGTAACAGTAGAATTGTGGCACCACATTCTGCCTCACTTAATAACCCATTAATTTCTATTTGTGCCTGGGTTCAGTATGGAAATACAAGTACCTCACAAATTATCACAAAACGCAATTGGAGCAACGCCGCCAACGAGCAATTTGCATTTGATACCAAGGATTTTTACGTGAAAAGAAATGGTGGATGTGCAGCAGATATTGGTTGGAATGCAGTTCATTACACTGCACCACCAACAGTTGGTGAATGGACTTTTATTTGTGCCACCTATGATGGCAGGTATTCTAAGTTTTATAAGAATGGTGTATTACAGGTTACCCAAGATTTTGGTAGTACCCAAAATATGGATGTATGTGGTGGTGGTGAATTAATTATTGGAGCAACTTGGTCGGGTTTTCCTTTTTATTTTACCGGAAAGATAGATGATATTAGAATTTATAATAGGGCACTAAGTGATGCGGAAGTAAATCAGATTTATTTGTTCAGCGCAAGCAATACAATACCAACAGTAAATGCTGGAACCAATATTTCGTTATGTGCTTCGGATAGTTTTCAATTAAATGGCAGTGGGAACGGAAGTATGTTATGGAGTCCGGCTACGCCTTTAGCAGATGCCACAAAACTCAACACAAAAGGAAAGATAAGTGCAAACCAAGATTTTATTTTGACCAATACTTTTGGAAGTTGTGTTGTGAGAGATACTGTTGCTGTTAGTTTATTATCGGTAACTGCTAACGCTGGTCCTGATAGGCAAATATGCAAGCGCGATGTAATTGTGTTAAATGGAAGCGGTACAGGTAGTAGTTACTCATGGTTGCCTATTAAAAACATTTCAAATAATTTAAGCCTTACGCCATCTGTTAACCCAGATACTACTACCACTTACATTTTGAGTGTGACGCAGGGAAGTTGTGTGGTAAGAGATACAGTTACTGTATTTGTAAACCCAATAGATGCGCGTATTTTAACCAATGATACCCTATTTTGTGTGGGTGATACCATTACCTTAAGAGGTATAGCAACAGGTACAAGTTTTGATTGGTATCCAAAAACCAATATGCTTAATGCCACCAGTACTACCCCAATGGTTATACCAAATGCAAACAGTAAGTATTATTTAAGTACCACAGATGGTACATGCCTTATTGTAGATTCTGTCACCTTATCACTATCGCAACTTTTTGTATTTGCTGGAATTGATACATTGATATGCGTTGGAGACAGTATACGCTTAGAAGGCATTGCTCCTTTAAATTCTACTTATTTATGGACTCCATCTATAGGTTTAGATAATACCACCATATACAATCCTATGGCGTTTCCTTCGGTTCGAACCGAATACATTTTAACGGCCACCAAAGGCAATTGTAAAGGAAGTGATACGGTAGCTGTTTTGGTAAATGATGTGCCAATTGTTGATGTGGGTGCAGATGTGAAGTATTGTTTTGGGGATGATGTTAAAATTAATGTAAATGCCTCTAAATATACTGATATTCTTTGGTCTCCATCAACTGGAATTGATGATATCAAATTACTCAATCCTACCTTTTTTGGTGCAGGTGTTAGAAACTATGTTATTCAGTTAAATAATGGCAAGTGTGTGGCATTTGATACCATTAAAGTTAGCTCGAACCCAAAAGTGATTGCCGATTTTGATGCAGCTACAGAAAATGGGATAGCGCCTGTAAATATTGAATTTACGAACAAGAGCAGCAACGCTTCTTTTTATTCGTGGGACTTTGGCGATAACAGTACTTTTTCTACATTAATTCATCCCAAACATGAATTTACTAATATTGGCAAGTTCAACGTGTGGTTATTTGCCACAGATAGTTTGGGTTGTAAAGACAGTATATATAAAACCATTACCATAACAGATTTGCCTTTTTTGAAGGTGCCCAATGTATTCACGCCCGACGCCAATTCAATTAATGACAGCTTTGGCGTAGTTTATAATGCCTCTGCTTTTGAAGTATTAACCTATAGGATTTATAATAGGTGGGGTGGTTTTATTTATGAAACTACTTTTCCAAATGGCAAATGGTGGGATGGAACATTTGAAGGAAAACCTTGCCCAGACGGTGTATATTTTTACATCTTGTATGCTAAATCGTTTTCTGGAAAGGAATTCGATTTAAGTGGAACCGTTACCCTTTTAAGGTAAATTATTCTTGTTTTAATAGCGTATTAATTTCACCTTCCTTTAATACTTAAAAATTTCTTAACTCAAGTCAGATTTTGGTCTGTTTTTGTTATTGATAAATAGAATAGTAAATTTGAAATAGCGCGTAGAGAGCCAAATGTTTACCTTTGGAATTGCTGCGTGTTTTATTAGATTTATCAGGCTTTTTAGTTAAGATGTATGTATAGAAAATTACTGTTGTTGTTGTTCTTCTTTGTTTTTGTTGGGCAAATATTATTAGCGCAAAATTTTTCAGGTGCTATGAAGGTTGGTACTACAGGAGCTGATTTAGGTCGCGTAACTGCCACTGATGCACAGAACAACTTTTACACCTTACTTTATTATGTTGGAAGCTTAACCATTGACAGTGCAGGAACGCCAAAGACCTTGGCAAATTTTGGGAATAAGGATATTGCCATTGTCAAATACAATTGTTCTAGAGTTTTTCAATGGGCAATTAGAATTGGTGGCATAAACAATGAAGGTGGTAACTACAATTTTGGCGGAATAAAAGTAGATACATCAGGTAATGTTTATGTTTCTTCCTCCTTTAATACTTCAGCCAATTTTGTTTCAGCAAATGGATCAACTATTACCAGAGCGGCTATTGGCCAAACTGATGCCTTTGTGCTAAAAGCCAATAATGCTGGCGTGATTCAATGGATTAATTTAATTGGTTCAGGCGGTGGTACTGATGAAGGTGCTGGATTGGCAATAGACAGAAATCAAAACGTATATGTAACGGGTATCTTTTTTAACAATGCAACCGTACAAAGTATAGGATCACCTAGCGGAAACGTGAATAGTTTTGGTAGTGGCGACGCTTTTATTGTTAAGTATAACCCTTCAGGAAGCCTTCAATACGAGTCGAGGGTTGGAGGTTTCTTACTTGATTATGGAGGATTTATAGATGTTGATAGTACAGGTGCTGCTTACGTGAGTGGAGGATTTGGCTGTTGTGGAAATTCATTTGTTAACTTTGGCGGGAACAATTTAAGTAACTCTGGAAATTGGGGAGGATACCTTACAAAGTTTGACCCAACAGGAAACAACCTTTGGGGAATTGGATTAGGAACAAATAATGGGGAATCATTGCAAGGTGTAGTGGTTGATGATATAAATGATAAGGTTTATGTTACCGGACATTTTCAAGGAAGTAGTACTATTTCCTCTCGACCTCCTGGTTCAGCAATTGGAATTACAGCACCCAATGCAAATTATAATGCCTTGCTTGCCTGTACCAATTTAAATGGTTCATTGCAATGGGTACGTCAGTTTGGTGGTTCTGGAGATGAATATGGTTTTGGGGTAGAACTCGACTTAAACAGAAACCCAATGGTTACAGGCGAATTTTCAAGTATAACCAACTTTGGTGGAGGCAGTCTCACTCCCAATGGTTCAACCAATGCCTATTTTGCCAGATACACGCCTACCAATACTTTTATGGAAGCTGAAAAGTTTGGAAATGGAAGTTTCTCTAGCGGAAATCAGTTGCATATGAGTCCAACAGGTTTACTATATCTTACAGGAACCTATAATGGTCAGTTAATTCCAGGAGCAGATACATTGAATAGTGTGGGTAATTCTGATCCAATGGTTCTATATAGGCAATTGTCAGACACAACCCTTATTACAGCCACAACCACAAATTTATTATGTACAGGAGATACTACCATATTGGCTGTTTCAAATAAGAAACAAGGTAGGTTTGTTTGGACGCGCAATGATACTTTGCTTTCAGAGTCAAATGGTAATTTGATAAAGACAACTTTACCAGGAACCTACAAAGTTATTTCAACCAATAATTGTGCACCTAATGATACCTCTGTAGCCATAGTGGTAAATAGGTCTATTTTTTATGTTGCCCCAACTGTTTCTGATATTACTATTTGTAGCGGTGACAGTGGAAGGTTTAATGTAACAGGTGCAAGCTTGTACAGATGGACACCTGCGCTAGG
>CAILJQ010000136.1 GCA_903834625.1 uncultured Bacteroidota bacterium | reverse complement strand
CAGCACAGTTGCTACAAATGATGTAAACAGTGGAGATGGTGGTAACACTTATAATAATAGCTGTCCAACTTGTACCAGCACTTCTAATGGAAGCTTAACTTTCAACAACGATGGAACCTTTACCTATGTTCCAAATGCCAACTTTAATGGAAGCGATAGTTTTGTATACCAATTATGTGATGTTGATGGCGATTGTGATACGGCTATAGTAAGAATTACAGTTAGTCCAGTAGATGATGCGCCAGTAGCGAACCACGATGCGGTAACAGCTACAGAAGATTTGACATTAAACAGCACAGTTGCTACAAATGATGTAAACAGCGGCGATGGTGGTAACACTTATAACAATAGCTGTCCAACTTGTACCAGCACTTCTAACGGATCATTAACCTTCAATACAGATGGAACCTTTACCTATGTTCCAAACGCTAACTTTAATGGTAGCGATAGTTTTGTATACCAATTATGTGATACCGATGGCGATTGTGATACGGCTATTGTAAGAATCAATGTAGAATCTGTAGACGATGCTCCTTTGGCAAACGTTGATAACCCATCTGTGAATGAAGACCAGGTATTAAATGGTACGGTAGCTTCAAATGATACCCTAAGTGGAGATGGTGGAAATACATTTAACAATACTTGTTTGGTTTGTACCTCGCCTGTAAATGGTTCATTAACTTTTAATGCAAATGGTACTTATACCTATACACCAAATGGAGATTACAATGGTTATGATGGATTTATTTACCAATTGTGTGATGCAGACGGGGATTGTGATACTGCCTTGGTTGTTATTAATGTAAATTCGGTAAATGATATACCAAATGCTATTTGGAATTCTGCAAACACTACTGAAAACGCTTCAGTTGGAATAGCTGTTACCAATAATGATAATTTTGGAGGTGATGGAGCTTCTTCAGGGACAATTACATTAATTTCTCAAGGAAATCATGGAACCACAAGTATAAATAATGGTGGAACACCTTTTGATCCAACAGATGACGCATTAACATACACACCAAATAATTCATATACAGGATTAGATACCTTGGTATACCAAATTTGTGATGTAGATAATGATTGTGATACTGCCATTGTGTATATCAACATTGCACCATCTACCTTGGCCATTACATGCAATGTAATTAACAATGTTAATTGCTTTGGTGCAAGCACTGGTAATGCTTATGTTGCTGTAACAGGTGGTTTAGCTCCATTTACCTATGACTGGAGCAATAGCAGCACCAATGATACACTTGCTGGAGTTGGGGCTGGAAATTATACAGTTCAAGTAACAGATGCGAATAATGTTATCCGTACTTGTAGTTTAACCATTAGTCAATCTACTGCACTAAACATTCAATTGCTTTCAAGCACCAGTATTTCTTGTAATGGTGGTGCCACTGGAGCAATAGACATATCTGTAAGTGGAGGAACTTCTCCATACCAATATTTGTGGTCGAAAACAGGCTCGCCTGCCTTTAGTGCAACTACACAAGACCTAGGTGGCTTAAGTGCAGGAACCTACCAAGTTTTGGTAACAGATGATTTAGGCTGTACTAACACTAGATCAGTTACCATTAGTCAGTCTTCTTTATTGGCTATAACCCTTGATAGTGTGACCAATTTGGCATGTAATGATGTAAATTCTGGTTTCATCCAAATTTCTGTAAGTGGAGGAGTATTGCCTTACACCTATTTGTGGTCGAAGGTTGGAGTACCAAGTTATACAGACCATACCCAAGATGTTTATCAATTAACTACCGGTACTTACCATGTATTGGTTACAGACTCATTGGGTTGTACCGATACTGTTTCAGCTAGTCTTACCAGTGGTTCTGTTATTGCTAACTTTACAGCGCTTCAAACAGATTGTGAAGGAAATTACCAATTGATTAACAACTCTGTTGGTGCCGACAATTATGTTTGGGATATCGTAGGAATTGCTCCTAGTGGATTAGAGAGAACTATTTTCTGTACCACTCGTGATACCATGTTTGTTTATGAATTTGTACCAGGAACCTATAGAATTACCTTAACAGCTAATTCCGATGAAGGTTGTGTGGATTCAATGGAACAAATATTTACTGTATATCCACAGCCAGTACCTATTTTCATGTATCAGGCAATTGGTTGTAGTACACAGGTGAATTTTACAAATTATTCTATCAACGGTACCACCTATTCTTGGAATTTTGGTGACCCAAGCAGAGGAGTAAATAATGTGTCAACTTCTGAGCATCCTTCTCATGTGTTCTCTGCCAATGGCACATACCAGGTAACGTTGATTGTTACAGATGCAGGTGGATGTTCTGATACGCTTATCCGAAATGTTAGGGTAAATGGTACGGGAGCTTTACCAATAGCTAACTTCACATCTAATATTGAGTCAAATGCCTGTGTAACACGTGTGCATTTCACCAATACCTCTACCAATGCCTACAGTTATTTATGGTTATTCCCTGATGGTTCAAGTAATACGCAGGTAAATCCTTCTATTGCATTCCCATTGGCAGGAACCTATTCTATTCGTTTAATTGCTTTCTCTGAAACAGGATGTACAGATACCATTGACCAAACTGTTGTTATAAATACAAATACTTACGGTGCTGTGGCCAAGTTTGCTGTGAGCGATACCGTTCAATGCTTGCAAGGAAATAAGTTCAATTTCATTAACCAATCATTGTACTATGGTGCAGGTTATGTGGGAACCTATCAGTGGGATTTTGGTGATGGCACAGTCAACAATACAAACACTTTTGTGTACGATAAAACATATACCCTTGCTGGAACTTATATGGTAAGGTTAATTGGAATTTCACCAAGTGGATGTAGAGATACAGCTTACCAATCGGTGAGGGTATTGCCAAGTGTTGATCCAAGTTTTATTATTACCATTGGTTGCGGACAAACCGCCTATATTGAGCATGCGGTTGATACAAATGCTACTTATTTCTGGAGTTTTGGTGACGGACATTATGCTACCCACCAACTCGATAGTTTTGCACATTCTTATGCTTCTCCTGGGTATTACACTATTACCTGTACTACCTATTTAGATAATGGATGTACAGCAGTATATACCATGGGAATTTTAGCTTCTGATGGAAGAATACCGACAGCTAATTTTTCTTATGATACTGCTTGTGCCAATAATATTCAATTTGTGAATATGGCAGAATGGGGTTCAAGTTTTGTGTGGGATTTTGGTGATGGTTCGCCACTAGATTCAAGTTATGCACCCTACCATAGTTATGCTTCTGCTGGGGTTTATAATGTATCTTTTACGGTTTATAATTCTCCTACATGTACCCATACAATAGTATTGCCAGTTTATGCGCCGCAAGGAATGGGTGTAAGGTTGCCAAGTACCTATATGGTTTATGATGTTCAGCCATGTACCAATATTATCCAAGCATCTGACAGTGCTACTGTTGATGCCACCAATATTAGTTGGTATTTAGACGGTTTATTGGTTGCAACAGGTTCGAATGTAAATATTCCAACCAGCGGACCAGGATTCTATGAATTGATAATGGTGGCTGATAATGGTGTCTGTGCAGATACTACTTGGCCTGCAGGTATAGAAATACAGGAGCCACCGGTAGCATCTTTTGCTACCACAACCAATGCTTGTTCAAATACCATTTTGGTAAACAGTACTTCTGTACATGCCAATAGTTTTGAATGGAATTTTGGTGATTTATTATCCCCATACAATACCGCTTACGGTGCTAGTGCCAGTCATACTTTTAGTTCAAATGGAACTTATTCTATTCGATTGTTGGCTTTTGATATCCATGGTTGTGCCGATACCGCTGTTGCGCCAATAACCATGACCAATGCGAATAGTTTAAATTTGGCTAACTTTAGTTACGATAATTGTTTGTGTCACGGAGATCGTTGTCAGAATTTGGTTCGTTTTAGCAACTTAACACCGGGTTCAGGAAATACCTACCTCTGGTCATTTGGTGATGGTTCTACATCTTCTGCCGTTAGTCCTTATAAAGGATTCCCATCTTCTGGAACATTCCAAGTTACCTTAACCTCAGTAGATGCTTCTGGATGTATGAGTGCTAAAACGAAAGATGTATTCATTGATCCATCAGTACACGGTCCGAGTGCCTCATTTACCACCGACCACCAAGTACAATGTGAGAATACCAATAGTTATAATTTCTACAATACCTCTTCTCACATGAACTCGGGTTGGAATAATAAGTATTACTGGTATTTTGGTGATGGAACCTTTGATACAACCAATACCTTTATTTACAATAAACATTATTCAACCCCAGGAAACTATATTGTTACTTTGGTAGCAGTTACCTCTGAAGGTTGTAGAGATACCATGACTATGTATGTTCAGGTAAGGGCATTGCCTTGTACCGGAGTACTTAAATATGTTAACCTACAAGATGGTTCTAATTGGAATGTAGATCCTAAATTGGGTGGTGGGGTCTTGAATTCATTAGGCGAAGTGAGCAATGTCATGGAATATGGCATGTATCCAAATCCGAATACAGGAATGTTTACATTGAGTTTCAAAGAGCCAATTAATGAAGCCTTACGCATTAGAGTTTTAGATATTCTGGGTAAAGAGGTGTTTGCAAAAGATATTGACAGATTAAATTCAAGAGACCTGAATTTGGATATTGAGGGATTAAATGATGGCACCTATATGGTCATCCTTCAGAGTGACAAGCATCAGTACCGTGATCAAAAGTTTGTAGTAATTCATTAAAATTGTAAAGGGTGTCTGGTTAACCGCCAGACATCTATTTTTAAACCTTTACTTTTTTATGAGCTTAATTAGTCAAAAAGAATTACCTGTTTCAGGTACCATTTCTTTTCCACGGGAGGAGATGGTAAGTGCTTACCTGGATAAATTTAAATCAACCCCTCAACCTGTTGTAAATGTGAAATTTCCGTTGCCTTT
>CAILJQ010000135.1 GCA_903834625.1 uncultured Bacteroidota bacterium | reverse complement strand
TTATCTGTAACAATTTCCATTACTTGATAAATTTCTCTTTTCTTGATGAGCGTTTTTACATCGTCTTCTGTTTCAAACAATCTCTCAATGCACATGTCAAATAAATCGTCTGCCTGATTTTCATAACTATTTACCTTCACAATTGCATCTGTAATATTGCGCATGTTTCTCATGTTACGCAACTCAAATACAGCTGTTTTAATAGAATCAGCACCAAGGGCAATAATGTCTGCCATTTTCTGAATTCCATTGTCTGATGCAGGATTAACCTTATAAAAATTAATCTTTTTAGCCGAAGCATAAATATAATCGCAAATATCATCTAAGGCCGTAGCCAAATAGTGAATATCCTCGCGATCAAATGGGGTAATGAAATTTTTTCCTAACTCGGTAAAAATCTGATGTGTTAATTCATCATTTTTGTTTTCGAGGTCCTCTACCTTTTTAATAACAACCCCTCTTTTTTCAAAGTCGGGTTCAGCAACAACATCCTTCATGAGCTTTCCCATGTCGGCAACATTAATGGCTACTTCTTCAAATAGCGAATAAAACACCTTATCCTTAGGTGTAAATAATTTGATGATTGAGTTGAAATTCATATTGGTTTTAATTTCCGGGACAAACTTATAGGAAATGTTGCGACTTAACATTATGTTAACAATAACTTAATATTCTTGTAGCGATTTCTTAACACAGTACGGGCAAAAATACTTGTTAGGGACCTGGTAATCATTGCATAGTAATCTACATTCATGAAAAAAACAAAATTGAGTCCTTTTTCAGACTCACTCATTTCTTTATCTGGGATAAAGAAATTAATTGGAGCTTTTGGCTTCGTTTTAGCATCTATTTTGGCTTCCGCTCAAACAGGGAATTCACCAAAATTGCCAAGTTTTTATTTTAACAATGGAATTGGCTTAGTTGCTCCAGATTCTTCTTTCTCACTTAACTTTAGGTTTAGGATGCAAAGCAGATTCTTGATGAACTCTGTTTCTCCCTCAGATTTTAGTCCATCTTCTTGGGAAGCGCGTGTAAGGAGAACCCGTTTGTCATTTACAGGGCATCTTTATGATCCTAAATTAACTTATTACCTGCAATTGAGTTTTTCAAGAGGTGATATGGATTGGAGCATGAATGATGCTTCTACCATCAATACCAGTGTGAATGTTGTTCGTGATGCGATGGTTTTTTACCGTCCAACCAAACACCTCCAAATAGGATTTGGTCAAACCAAATTACCAGGAAACCGTCAGCGCGTAATTTCATCAGGTGCACAACAATTTTATGATAGGTCGGTGGCAAATGCTACACTTACCCTCGATCGTGATTTTGGATTTTTTACAACCTACACAATCAAAACAGGACCTGTAAAAACATTATTCAAAGGAGCAGTTACTTCTGGAGAAGGAAGAAACTCTGTAAGCAGTAACTCAGGATTAGCCTATACAGGTAGAGTCGAGGTACTTCCCTTTGGAGATTTTTCAGATGGTGGAGATTACTATGAGGGAGATATTGCTCATGAAACCAAACCCAAACTATCTATTGCTGGAGTTTATCACTTCAATGATATGGCCATGAGAACCCAAGGAGAATTAGGTAGAGATTTGTATAATCCACTATCATTTCAAGGAATTATTGTAGATGCCTTACTAAAATATAAGGGCTGGGCTGTTAGTTATGAATATTTAAACAAAACCTCCAAAACTAATGGCATTTCGATAAGTACAACCGGCGCAAAAAGAGCTTTATTGCTTGGTTCAGGTTATAATGGTCAATTAAGTTATTGTACTAAAAACAAATGGGAGGTGGCTGCCAGATACTCCTACGTGCAGCCAGATCAAAAAGTAATTGCCTATTATGGTGCTTTAGAGCAATATGGTGGAGGAGTAAGCAAGTATTTTAACAAACATAAAGTGAAAGCCCAATTCAATATTTTTTATAACAGAGACAAAAATCTCTTTACCTACAAAAATTCATTTGAAAATATGTTCGCTGTATTCCAAATGGAAATCGGCATTTAATTATATCTCCCCATAGCATTATACCGGCAGGCCCACGGGACTGCCCCAATAAATTTAAAACGCTGCCCTAAATATTAAAAAAAAAGCTGC
>CAILJQ010000134.1 GCA_903834625.1 uncultured Bacteroidota bacterium | reverse complement strand
GCAGAGAATATAGAGCAAGGAGACAGTCTTCAGTTAGATTTGCCTATTTTAAATTTAGGAGCTTCCACTTCAGATTCGGTTCAAACCGTATTAGAAATAACAGATGCCAATAGGTTAATACCTGTAAGAAAAGAAATAAAAATACCAGCAATAGCCGAAAATGGGGAGTACCTTTTAAAGACAAAAGTATCAAGCGAAATGATGTCGGGGAACATGGCCTTACAATTGAGCATAAACCCAGATAAAAGTCCAGCAGAATTAACTTATGTAAACAATTTTTACCGTAAGAGTTTTGTGGTTAATAAAGACGTAAGCAATCCCTTATTAGAGGTAACGTTTGATGGGCAAAAAATATTGAATGGAGATATAGTTTCTCCTTTACCAAAAATTATCATAAGCTCCACAGATAAGAATAAGTTCCTGTTGCAAAAGGATACAAGTACCTTTGAGTTATACATACGAAAACCCAAAGACTTTGATTTTGAAAGGGTGTTTTTAAATAATCCATTGGTTCAATTTATGCCCGCAAGCGAAGGAAATCGTGCCCAATTATTGTACAATCCAGAGAAGTTAAGTGATGGTTTGTATACCCTAAAAGTTCAAGCGAAGGATGCCAGTGGAAATAAAGCCGGCAACAATGAATACCAGGTAGATTTTACTGTGGTGAACAAATCTAGCATTACCTATTTTTATCCATATCCTAACCCTTTTACCACACAAATGCGCTTTGTTTTTACCTTAACCGGATCAAAGGTGCCAGACCAATTATTGGTGCGCATTATGACGGTTAATGGGAAAATTGTACGCGAAATAAACAAAGAAGAATTTGGACCTATTCACATAGGGAATAATATCAGTGAATTTGCGTGGGATGGGAGAGATGCTTATGGTGATAGATTAGCTAATGGTGTATACTTATACACAGTTTACACCAAAATTGATGGGGATGATATAGAGAACCGAGCTACAAAAGCAAAAGATGAATCGAGTTATTTTGTGAATGGCACTGGAAAAATATATCTTATGCGCTGAGTAAAATTGGAGTTATCAGTTTGAACCCAATTTATTTTTTAATTTTGACCCATTAATATCATAACTATGACAGCACCAAAAGTTGGGGATGTATTTACCCACGACATTATGTACACCCAAGAACAAGTTAATTTGTATGCCCAAATTAGCGGAGATGTAAACCCTTTACATGTGAATGCAGAAGCAGGGAAGGCCAGTATGTTTGGCAGATGCATTATTCACGGACATTTTAGCGCATCTGTTTTTACCAAAATATTTGGGGTTTTATTATATGCCGATGGACATATTTACATGAAACAAAACAATACCTTCTTAAAACCCATGTTTGTGGATACTCCCTACCAAGCTGTAATAACAGTAAAAGAGGTTTTTCCTGAGAAAAATAGGGTTTTATATGAAACCAAAGTGGTAGATGTGGCAACGGGTGCTGATACCATTGTAGGGGAGGCACTACTCATGAACAAAAAACAATATGTTTGGTAAAATATTTTAAAGAAATACCCAGAAATAATCCCGTTGACGCTGCAGTTGACGGGATTTTTTTTGATAAATTTTTTCAAGAAACTCAAAAATCTGCGCAACTTTTCATTCAAAAAAGCCTGATGGTGGTCAGCATTTTTGGGTTCATGATATACATCACATAAATTTCTTCCTTAGATAGTGGCGGATTTGAGACCTGTTAGGGATAATTTAATACAGAGGGTATTGAAAATAAAGAAATTGTACTAATTTTGCGCCCGATTTCGGGGCTACCTGAGATTGGCCGATTAAAAAACAATTATACCCAAAAAAATATGGAAAACAAGAATATGTTTGAATCTTTCTCAGAAATGCAAAAGCAAGCTGCAGAAACTTTCACAAATGCCGCTGAAAACATGCAAAAAGCAATGATGGGTGGTGCAGCTGTTGATTTCAACTCTGACTTCTTTAAAAAATGGTATGATAGCCAAATGGCTTGGTTTAATCAAGCACAAGGTGATAACAAAAACAACCAGTCTTTTGAGTTTTTTAACAACTGGATGAATAGCCAAATGAATATGGCGAAAAACTGGCACGAGATGAGTGAAAATATGTTCAAAGGAATGCCACAAATGGCCAATATGACCAGTGAGTATACCAACATGATGAACATGTTTAACTCATGGAAAGAAACCATGAACGGTAGCTACAGTGAAATGATGAAGAACTTCAACAATGGTACAGCTCAAACTTCTTTCAGTGGTTTGTTTAACAACGCTGAAATGTACATGAAGATGTTTGAATTGATGATGCCTATGATGAAGAGCTTAAATGATAAAACATTTACTCCTGATATGTTTAAATCAATGTTCAATACAGGTATGTATAAAGAAATGATGGACAAAATGTTCAACATGCAACCTGATTTTATGAAGAACATGATGGGTAACATGACTGGCGATATGAAAGAAAACATGGGTAAAATGATGGACATGAACAAAAACATGTTCGATACCATGAAAAACAACATGAGCGCTCAGATGAACAACATGATGCCTAACGATATGATGGGTACCATGATGAACAATTACAACAATTGGTACAATCAAGTTAACAGCGCTTTTGCTCCATTAACCAAATTGATGCCTGGAACACAGGGTCAGAACATGGAAATGATGAAGGAAATGAGCAACATGTTAACCATGTACAACATGAAAAATTCACAAATGCAGTATATGATGTATACAACAGGCACTAAGTCGATGGAAATATTGGCTGATAGCTTGTACAACAAAATGCGCAATGGTGAAGATATGAAGAACTTCATGACTGTTTACCAAGAGTGGTTAAACATTCATGACAAACAATTCATTGCTTTGTTTGAAACAGATGAGTATTCTAAATTAATGGGTGAGGTTAGCGCTATGCAACTTACCTTGAAGAAGAACATCGACAAGCAAATGGAAAAGGCTATGGGCAACTTGCCTTTGATTAACCGCACAGAAATGGATGATTTGTACAAAACCATCCAAGAATTAAAAAAGCGTATCAATATGCTTGAAAAGCAAATTGACAACGACACTGTGGTTAGCGAAGAGCCAAAAGCTGCTAAAAAGGCCGCTAAAAACGCTTAAGTTTAGGGTTTGTTTATAGAAGGCCGCAGATTTTTTGGTGTAAACCTAATTTCTGTGGCTTTTTTATTTCACCTAATTTCTTTATATCGCCTCAATAAATAATAATTTACCAACCCCAAATGCATAATTTTAATTTCGCTGAAATGATGGATGAACTCCACACTACCAGCAAAAAAATGGTTCATGGATATGAAACATTATCCAAAATAGAAGAAGTAGAAGTTGCTACTACCCCAAAAGAATTAGTATGGCAAAATGACTTAGTAAAACTTTACCATTACAAAAGAGATACTCCTGCTAAAAGCAAAATTCCTGTATTGGTTTCATTTGCCATCATGAACCGTCATGATGTATTAGACCTACAACCAGATAGATCTTTGATGAAAAAACTATTGGATGAAGGTTTAGATATTTATATCATGGATTGGGGTTACCCTAAACAACAACATAAATTCTTAACCATGGAAGATTATATCCTTGGCTTTATGAATGATGCGGTTGATTTTATTCGTAAGAGTACCAAAAGCCCTAAAATCCATAAAATGGGTATTTGTCAGGGTGGAACTTTTAGCACCATTTATGCATCCTTGTTTCCTGAAAAAATTAAATCACTTACCGTATATGTAGCTCCTTTCGACTTTGGTGGCAATGAGTGTATGTTATACAAATGGACCAAAGATTTAGACGTAGATGCCATGGTTGATGCTTTAGGTATTATCCCTGCCGACATGTTAAATGCGGGTTTTGGTTCATTAAAGCCAAGTGCCGATTTAGGTAAATACTTTGGAATGCTTGATATGATGCAAGATGAGGCCAAATTGGCTAACTTCTTACGCATGGAAAAATGGAAGAATGATTGTCCAGATTTAGCAGGTGAAATGTTCCGTAAGTACATCAAAGATTTATGGAGAGATAACAAACTTATTAATGGAGAATTTGAATTAGGTGGCCACATAGTTGATTTGAAAAAAATGACGGCTCCTTTCTTGAATATCTATGCTACTGAAGACAATATCATTCCTAATAATTCTACCAAGCCAATTATGAAAGTTATTGGTTCAAAAGACAAAGAAGAGTATGCTTTCCCAGGCGGACATATTGGTGTTTTTGTAGGTGGAAAATCACAAAAAGAACTTGGTCCAAAGGTTGCCCAATGGGTAATTGATAGAAGTTAATATTCATTGCATATGAATGAAAAGGCTGCCTCAATGAAAGATTGTGGCAGCTTTTTTTTTGAATAGGATTATCCTTTTCTTTTGGCGAAATGTGCCATTAAGAATTCTTTAGACTGTGCATTAAAACACATTTCTTTACTTAAAAAACCTTTGCGGGCTACCTCAATGCCATAAAACATATCTAAGAAACCATTTACTTCATGCGCATCCGGATTGATGCTAATTGATACCCCCTTATTAAGCGCATAATCTATCCATCTCCAATCAATGTCTAAACGATATGGATTTGCATTTAGCTCAAGTATAACGCCATTTGCAGCACATGCATCAATTATTTTTTGGTGGTTAATGGGATAACCTTCACGCATCAATAAAAGCCTACCTGTTGGGTGACCTAAAATGGTGGTGTATGGGTTTTCAATGGCACTTATTAACCTGCTCATGGCCTTTTCTTCCGTCATCTTTAATACGCTATGAACCGAGGCTACTACATAGTCAAAAGTCTTTAAAACATCTGCTTCATAATCTAATTTCCCATCATATAAAATATCACATTCAATGCCTGCAAATATTTTAAACTTGTCTCCAAATCCTTGGTTCAGTTTGGCTATTTCTTCTTGTTGTTTGATAACCCTTTCTTCACTTAATCCGTTGGCGTAAAAGGCACTTTTTGAGTGGTCGGCCATTCCTAAATAAGAATAACCTTTTTCTATACACCAATTGGCCATTGTTTCTATGGTATGTAACCCATCACTCCAGGTAGAGTGGTTGTGTAACGGACCTTTTAAGTCGCTGTAGGTTATTAACTGTGGGAGCGAACCTTTAGCTGCTCGCTCAAATTCTCCATTGTTTTCGCGTAACTCAGGTTCCATAAAAGGGAAGCCAGCTGCTTCATAAATTTCTTTTTCTTGGGCAAATGAGGCTTTTACAGAAATAGCCGAAAGTACTTTATCTCTATGCGCTACAACAGAGCTTAACTCAAACCATTGTTGGGCAAAGTTGGTTTTATTACTGGTATAAAGTTGAACAGGGTAACCCACATACACATAACCCGTTTCTGTTTCTTCTAACCATTCACAGGCAGATAACTCATCTCTTAAAGAGGCTTCGTCATCTGTTTCAATGATATATTCAAGTGATTGCAATACCTCAAGTTTTCTTCTCAATTCACCGCATATTTCAACCCTATCTGCGCATTCCAACAACCTTAATTCTGCCAGTAAATCTTGCGCTGGCTGGTATACTTTGGCATAATGAAAAAAGGAAGCACTGGCATAAATAAATTCAATTTGTTTGCTTACAGATTCTTGGGTTTTTAAGCCAAATCCCTTGTACTGAGCCAAGCGGTTTTCCTTACAAGCATATAATAATTCACCCACCGATTCTACGCCCATTTCCTTCCAAATCATAGCCACCTTTTTGGGTCCTATGCCTTTAATCCGCATGATATCACGCACTCCCTCAGGGGTGGCATCCATCAATTCCTGCAGCTCTTTAAAGCCACCGGTTTTATAAATTTCATCAATTTTTTGGGCAATACTTTTACCTATGCCTTCTATGTTTTCTAATTCCTGAACCGATTTGCCAAACAAAGGATCGGTAATCTTATCTATCCTAAAAGAGGCGGAGGCAAATGACTTAATTTTAAAAGCATTGCCACCATGCAGTTCACTTAAATCTGCATACAATTTAAAAATATCTGCTAAATCAGAATTGCTCATTCGATTGAATTAATGGATAAAAATAAAAATTAAAATTGGTCGCGCCAAACCAAAACCAATACCCCAATGATGGATATAATTACAGCTAGGTAAGATTTGAAGGGTACTTTCTCTTTAAAAAATAATACTGCACCAAATAAAACCGAGGCTGGTAATAAAGAAAAGATGGTTTGGGCAACCGAAGCAGGTAATTTACTTGCAGCCAATAAAGAGAAACTCACGCCAATTACTGGTCCAAACAAGGTGCCAATTAATATGGGTCTTATCTTTTTGCCACTAAAAGTTATTCCTCTAAACTCTGTCCATATATTCACCTTAAAAACACCAATGGCGTATACGCAAATTACTGCGGCCAACATCCTAATCCAAGTGGCATACATAGGGTTAAAGCCAGGTTCAGAAAATGAAAAACCCTTCTTGGCCAAAACCAAACCAACCCCTTGGCCAATGGCTCCTAATGCCGCAAAAACAATTCCTTTTACAAAATCACCTTTGCCTTCTGCTGCCACATGCTGCTGCTCCTTACGCGATGCTACCAATAACAAAATACCAAAAATACTCAGGCCAATGCCCAAAATACCTATGGTGTTTATGTTCTCCTGTAATACAAAATAACCAGCTAAAAGCGCTGCACCCGGGGCAAAACAACTAAACAAACTGGTTCTTCTGCCTCCCAAGATTTTGTAGGCATTAAAGGCAAAAAAATCTCCCAGTGTTAATCCTACAAATCCAGATAATCCAAACCAAAAGTATTGTTGCCAAACCAACGATTCAAATAAACCCCAAGGTGACTTTTGCAAAAACACCATAACTAGAATGCTTAATACAATGAGTGCATATAAAAGCCGAACCCTGTTCACACTTGATGGGTTGGCCTCTCGTGATGCGTGTGTGAAAGCAAATGTTCCTACTGTCCAACTTAGGAGCGTAATGCATGCAGCTAAGTATCCAATATTAAAAGGCATTAGAGTTTATATATTTCGTTCATATCTGGAATGCAAACTGTGGCTATTTCTTCGGCTTCCACCGCCTTTTGCATTGCTTCCAATTGCGGAGTTTCACCGTGTACCAAAAATACCTTCTTTAATTTACCCCCATTTAGTTTGCTATTGTTTCCCGTTTGTCGAATATAATTCAACACTTCATTGTGGTCGGGGTGCGAACTGTAAACGTCTGTTTTAGCAATTTGGGCGTATACCGTCTTGTCTTTGTTTTTAATTTTTATGGTAGGCTGACCCAAAAGGAGTCGGTGGCCCAGCGTGCCCTCTGAACAAAAACCTGCGATTAAAATAGTAGAGTAGGGGTTTTCGATATTATTCATCACGTGCTCTTGGATACGGCCACCTTCAACCATTCCTGCAGCAGAAATAATAATACATGGATCAAAATAACTCATGAGTTCATCATGTTCATCCATACCCTCTAAATACTCTATCCCTGGGAAATGGAATAAGCTGCCATGTTCCTTCATAAAGCTTTGTGCTTCGTCGTTTAACAAATAGGGGTGACGTTCGTATACTGGGGTACTTTTTATGGCAAGTGGACTATCCACAAATACCTTTAACCAATCAGGAATGAGTCCTTTTTTCTTCAATTGATTAATGGTAAAAACAATGGCTTGGGTTCGGCCCACACTAAATGCGGGTATCACCAATCTACCTCTAAACTCAACGCAGGTGCGTTGTATGTACTTTAAAAGCTCATCTTCGGCAGTTTCAGTAACAGTGTGTTTCCTGCCTCCGTAGGTCGACTCGGTGATGAGGTAATCTGCATTTTCAAAAAACTCCCCATTTTTTACCAATTTACTATTGCTTCTTCCCAAATCTCCAGAAAATCCAACACGAGTGGTTTTACCATTTTCTGTAACCGTTATCTCAATACTTGCAGCTCCCAATAAATGGCCAGCTTCAAGAAATTTAACTGTTACCTGAGGGTTAATCACAAACTCTTTGTGTAATGGAACCGTGAGAAATTGGTCAACAGTTTGTTTTACATTTTTTTCGGTAAAGAGCGGTTTAGGAATTTGATCTCTCCGTGTTTTTTTTGTCCTACCCAAACTTCTCCGGTAATCATTCATTTGAATATTTGCCGAATCAAACAAGAGGTATTCTGTTAATTCTGCAGTGGCAGGGGTGCACAAAATATGTCCTTTGTATCCATGGTGTATCAATGCGGGCAAATTACCGCTATGGTCGATATGGGCATGTGTTAACAAAACCAAATCAAGGGTAACAGGTTCAAAATCAAAAATACCCGCTTGGGCCACGGGATTTTTTTTCATTTCGTAATCCATTCCACAATCAACCAGAATTTTATAGCCATTGTCGAGGATTAACATATACATACTACCTGTAACCTGTCTGGCTGCTCCTAAAAACCTTAATTCCATCTTACCCTACTTATTTCTCTATTATTTGAATACACAAAGAAAAGAACTTTCCTTAACTTTGTTCCATACACGGCTTCCTATGTTACAAATACTTACACAACAGCCTTCCTTGCTCAATGATTTTTTAGCTGAATTACGCGATGTATCGGTTCAAACCGACCGTGCCCGCTTTCGTAAAAACGTTGAACGCATAGGAGAAATATTGGCTTATGAGGTCAGTAAAAAATTAGACAGATCTATTTATACGGTTCAAACACCCTTGGGTACGCATGAAAGTAAAGTGTTGTTAGAGCAGCCTGTCTTGGCCACTGTTTTACGCGCAGGATTGGCCTTACATCAAGGTTTTTTAAACTATTTTGATAAGTCGGACAGTGCCTATGTTTCTGCCTATAGAAAACATACCACTGCGCATGAATTTGAAATTGTGGTAGAGTATTTGGCCTCGCCTTCTATTGAAGGAAAAACCCTCATTTTAATCGACCCTATGTTGGCAACGGGTAGAAGTATGTTTTTAACGTATAAAGCATTGTTAACAAAAGGAAAGCCCTCAAGAGTGATTGTGGTGAGTTTAATTGCCAGCGAGCAAGGGGTTCAATACATTCAACAGCATATGCCTCAAGCAGATATTTTTATTGCCGATGTTGACCCATCTCTTGATGCAAATAGTTATATTGTACCAGGTTTGGGTGATGCCGGCGACCTTTCATTTGGAGAGAAATTATGAGAAGTATAAGGTTATTCATTTGTTTGTTTTTTTGGATTCCTGTGCTCAAAGCACAAGAGGTAACTTTTATCAAAGCCGAGCAAATTACTACTTGGAAAAAGAATACTTCAGATACCATATACATCATCAATTTTTGGGCTACTTGGTGCAAACCATGTTTAGAAGAAATGCCTTCATTTGAGAGAATAGGAGAGGAATTTAAAGACCAAAAAGTTCGTGTTTTATTGGTGAGCAATGATTTCAAAAAACAAATTGATGTTAAGCTAAAGCCTTATATGATAGAAAAAGGTATCCGCAATAAAATGTATTGGATGAATGAGCCCGATCCCAATAAATGGATTGAATTGGTTGATCCCAATTGGGGTGGGTCTATTCCTGCAACATTGATTATAAAAGGTAGTGAAGGCAAGCGCAAATTCTTTGCTGGTCCGCTCTCCTATGAAGAATTGAAAGACATTATTTTACAAATGAAACCATGAAAAAAATATTTCGCTTAACTGTATTATTGGGACTTTTGTTTCCCTTGATTGCTTTCTCGCAAGCCCCTACAAATCCAGGTTATCAAATGGGCGACCGTATAACTGATTTTTCATTAAAAGGCGTGGATGGTAAAATGCACTCGCTAGCAGAATTCAAAAATGTAAAAGGTTATATAGTTGTTTTTACCTGCAATACCTGTCCGTTTTCAAAAGCATATGAAAGAAGAATCATGGATCTTCATTTGAGATATGCCAAACAAGGAATACCTGTAATTGCTATTAACCCAAATGATGCCGGCAAAGAACCTGGTGAAAGCTATGAAGCAATGGTTGCGCTGGCCAAGGAGAAACAATATCCATTTGTTTACCTTCAAGATTTAAAACAAAATGTAGCTACTGCATTTGGTGCCAAACGCACACCTCATGTATTCTTGCTGAACCAAAACAAAGAGATTATTTATATTGGAGCGATAGATGACAACTTTGAAGAACCAGAGCAGGTGAAAGTAAAATATTTGGAAAATGCCATTGCCCAATATCTAATGGGTATGCCAATAGAAGTTTCGCAAACCAAAGCCATTGGATGTGGCATTAAATGGAGGAATAAATAGCTTTAAATTTGAGGAACAATCACCGCGTAGGTGGCGGATCCTTTGGCTATTAAAACCATCTCGCCTTTATTCTCAGCATAAATCTCTGCCTCGGCAAAATGTAACATTCTGCCAGCCTTTATTACATATCCTTTGCAAAAGGCTTTGTTGCCAATGCCTGGGTTTAAATAGCTTATTTTCATTTCGGCAGTTACCACAGCTTCACCCGCTTTTACCAGGGTAAAACTGGCAAAGCCAGCAGCCAAATCGGCCAAAGTAGCAATTACGCCACCATGAATAAAACCAATTTGCTGGCGGTGATGCTCTTCTATGTTCAAAAAACCTTCTATATATCCGGGTTTTACTACAGTAGATTGAAATCCAAGGTGGTTCATGAAGTGGTTTCCCAACATCTTTTCGGCTACTACTGCTTGATAATCGGGGTTTTGAGGGATAAACGTCTGCACTCTTTTATTTTTTGAAAGGGTTTTACTACTTTGCGAAGGTAAGAACAATCACTGTGTTATCCATTACGGTTAAAACCTATTCAGACAATTTGTATCAACCTGCATCCAATGTGGGTTACGAGCAATTCGTGTTTTTTGAAGCAAACCATATTAGCACGGTGGTGGCAGATGTTGCCAATAAGCAAGTAATGCAGTTGAAAATTTATACTGCTCCTGAAACCAATTTTTTAGGTTTAACCTATGATGAGCTAAAAGGCATCGCGGAGTTAAAAGAAGATTTGAACCAAAAGTTCAAAGAAAGAAAGGTGCTCATCACTTCCCCTAATTGCACCTTGGTTCCCGAGGCATTATTAAATGTAGTTGAAACAGATGCCTATTACAAGTTGAACCAAAAGTTAATGCCACAATCACAAGTATTGTATTGCAAAATGCATGTGCAACAAACAGCTTGTGTTTTTAATGTGCGCAACGAGTTGATGAAACTTATTAGGTTTAACATGCCTATGGTTGATGTGTATCATTCATCCTTGTTGTTTATAAAGGCTATTGAGTCGCAGGCATTTGAAAATCCTGCCAACAAACTGCATTTGCAATTACATCCTGGTTATTTTGAAGTGCTCAATTTCGATGGTCAACTAAAGTTTTATAACACCTTTACCTTTGAAACAGAAACTGAGATAGTGTATTACCTATTGGCAGTTGCCGAGCAAATGCAAATTTCGCATGGTTGTGATGTGGTGTTATATGGTAACTCAACCCACATGACCGAATTGCATAATTTGTTATCCAAATACGTGCGCTCGGTTCAATACGGAATTAAGCCTAAGACCTTTACCTTTCCTTTGAGTTTTAAACAATTTGGAGAACACCAGTTTTTCAATGAATCTGCGGCGCTTTTGTGCGAATAATTGGAGGAAATAAAAAGGGCATTCTTTTGCATGCACCAGCTGGATTGCCTGTAAGGCCTACCACAGACAGGGCCAAGGAAAGTTTGTTTAATATTTTACATAACCATTTTAATTTAGATGAGGTAAGTGTGCTCGACTTATTTGCGGGCACAGGAAATATGAGCTATGAGTTTGCCAGCAGGGAGGCGAGTGGGGTATTAAGTGTTGACCAAAACCAAGGCTGTGTTAAATTCATGAAAGAAAGTGCCACCAAATTAGGGTTCGAAAACATGGAGGTTCGCAAGCAAGATGTATTTGTTTTTTTAAAACAATGTGAAGAGCAATTCGACCTCATTTTTGCCGACCCACCTTACGCCCTTTCTGGCATACCCTTATTGCCAGGTATGGTTTTTAGCAAGCAATTACTAAAACCCAAAGGCTGGCTTATTATTGAGCATGCCTCTCAAATGAAATTAGACCATTTAGAAGGGTTTAGCGAACAAAGGGTATACGGTCAATCTGCTTTTTCTATTTTTAAGGCTCCAGAACAAGCAAACAGCAACATAACAAGTATTTGATTTGAACTGATTATTTTTGATAAGAGATTATTGCCATGAAAAAAATCGCATTGTTTCCGGGGACATTTGATCCCATTACCGTTGGACATGTTAACATCATTGAAAGGGCCATACCTTTATTTGATGAAATTGTGGTGGGTATAGGCCACAACAGCAGTAAATCTACTTTGTTTCCTATAGAGCAAAGGATGAATTGGATTAGTCAGATTTTTGCCAACGAACCCAAAGTAAGCGCCAACTTTTATGAAGGCTTAACGGTAAATTTTTGCAACCAAATTGGCGCGCATTATATTTTAAGGGGCATTCGCAACATGGCCGATTTTGATTATGAGAAGAACATTGCCCAAATGAACAAAATCATTTATCCAGAAGCCGAAACCGTTTTCCTTATGTGTGATCCGGCCTTTACGCCCATAAGCTCATCAGTGGTGCGTGATTTAATCAGAAATGGCGGCGATGCCAACCTTTTTGTGCCTAAAGAAGTTCGCTTTTAGCAGTTGGTTGTTGGTTTTTGGCTTGATTTTCTTGGGACAATAATTTTCTTTCATTCGTGATTTTAGTCCATAGTCGATGGACCATAGACCATGGTACCTTTGCGTCGGCGGAGCCAAATTGGAAGCGGTTGGTTGTTGGTTTTTGGCTTGATTTTCTTGGGACAATAATTTTCTTTCATTCGTGATTTTAGTCCTTAGTTAAGGTCATGGAACAGCTTCACCCTTATTAGCATCAACCCAAATGGCTCTTACTATAGCCATTTCTTGTATAAGCATACTGTTTTGACCTATAGTTATTACCCATTTCATCCTTGCTTTTATAAAATGGGTTATAGCTTTCATTTAATTAGTCAATGCTTTCATCAAATCTGTAATAGCTTTCACCAAATCGCTAATAGCTTTCATGATTTTCATGAATCGTTTTAGCCAATGGGTCAAAGCAATCACCAAAATCGTCAAAGCAATGAGCCATTGGGCTATCGTTTTTACCGATTTCATCAAAGCATTTATCAAATCTGTAAAAGCTTTCATCCAATCGGTAATAGCTTTCACCCAATTGGTCAAAGCTATTAACAAATGCATAGTTGCTATAGGTCAAACAGCTATATCAATACCCTAAACATTGATGTTGATTAGGGTATTTGTATCAGGTGTTAGCCATTAGCGGTAGCGTAAAGTGATTGTGTAAACTCTTTTAAAGAAGCAATAGAGCGCAAGCCGAAGTGAATGCTTCTTTTTAAGGTAGTACATAGAACTACCTACCAGTAAAGGATCCCTTCGGGATCCAACGTTTATAGCAAACGCAAACCCCCAATGATTCCTTCGACCCCTCCGGGGTCGCATGTTTTTGCGTTAGGAGGAAATACCGCACTACAACCACGAACGGAGTTCAACCTATTATCTGGCTTACCCACCCATGTATGCCGGGGCGATGGGTTGTTTGTACCTTAAATCAAAAGCCCATTGAACTTATACATGCTTTATAATATATTTGGTTAAAGGCAGTTTACATCCCTATACACCTAAATTGGGTTAATATGGATGTTTTTTGCATCCCTATATACAAGTTATAGCCAATTTTACAACAGAACTTACTTAGCACATAAATTAAAGAACAAGATAATTATTATGAATATGAGTAAAATATTATCTAACCAAAGGATTCTAATCTGGTTGCTTACAACTCTGCAATTCACTTCTTGCAATGGACAGGTGAAAGAAAAATCTGTTACCGATACAATAGAAAATGAAGTAAACACCCAACCACTCATTTTAAAACAAAGCACGACCTTTCCGCAAATACACACCAACTTAAATGGAATGGTAAGAGAGTTTGTAAGGACAATGTATCAGGACAAAAAAGGGAACTATTGGTTTGGAACAAATGGAGATGGAATTATACGCTATGATGGACAAATACTTGAAAGAATCACCATTGACGGAATCAGTCCACATTTTAGGGTTTTAGAGATTGTAGAAGATAAATTAGGTAATATTTGGTTTGGAACATCCGAAGGACTCATAAAATACGAAGGGGAAATATTTAAGACATTTTCATTCAAAGAAGGACTGCCCGGTGTGAATGCTGAAATTTGGGGTTTAACAATTGACAAAAGCGGACTTATTTGGGTTGGGGCGACAGGAGGAGTTTGTCATTTTAACGGTGAAAAGTTTATACCTTTTTCATTGCCAGGTTCAAAAGTCGAAAATGCAAAACCAATGCTATCTGACAAATTGGTTTTTAAAATAATAGAAGACAAGAATGGAAATATCTGGTTTGCTACTGATGGGAATGGGATTTTTAAATATAAAAATGGAGAATTTATTCATTTAACAGCTAAAAATGAACTTACCGATAATAACGTTGCCGATATTTTAGAAGACAAACAAGGAAATATTTGGATTGGAACTTTTAATGGCGGTGTGAGCAAATTTGATGGTAAAACATACACCAATTTCACAAAGAACCGAATTATTGCAGGTGAAGAAACTTACAATCTTTATGAAGACAGCCAAGGGAATATTTGGTTTACGGCTGAAGGTTATGGTGTTTACCGATATGATGGCAATAATTTCAAACAATTCACAACCGAAGACGGATTGACCTCCAATGTCACACAAAGTATTCTCGAAGATAACAAAGGACAAGTTTGGTTTGGAAGCTGGCAAGGATTAAGTATCTATGATGGAAAAATAATTATGAATGCTAAAGACAAAGAAACTTGGACGAACTAAAAACTGGCTATAACAGCCGTTAACCGCTATTGCTGGATTTTCGTGGTTTCAAGTCTGTTTTTCACGTAAAACTATTATCTTAGCAGACAGTACGCAGTTCGCTGGCTTCGCAACAGTCGGTTAGCGGCGAAACGTTAGCGGTTATTAACTTTGACCAAAAAATTTGACAAATGAATAGAGTAGAAATTAGCTTCATTTTGTGTGCTATCGGATTTTTCGGCAATGTCCTTGTAAGTATTTTTTCAAACTTATTTCATAACCGGAGAAAGATAAATTCTTTCCTGATTTTTGAAACTACTGAACACGTTATTCTAAAAAACAATCCTCTCACAAACATATTAAGCTCTGTTCAGTACTTTCTAGGTCTTTCCACTTTCACATTTCTAATAGCGACCAATGAATTTAACTTCTACATCGAACTATCAGGTATCTATCTTATGTGTTTATTTTTGACAATCTTAAGTCTGATAAAAAAAAGTAAGTATGAAGTTATTGTGGAAAAGAGAACTAATGTTATCAAGGTATGCTCAAATAATTATGTTCTCGCAGACTATACTTTTGAAATATCTAGCAATAGAAGAATATTTTGGTTTTTAGAAGCTGAGGGAATGGAATCCTATGGTCTTTATTTAAGAGGGAAAAACAATAAGTCCATTCTGGTTTACGGTGATTCAATATACAAGGACATAGAAAGGTTAAATGTTCAGCTTCTCGGAAAAATAACAGCCGCTAACGCGGGCTTAGCAAAAGTGGCGGGTAATTGCTCCGCAGACAGTTTTGTGGTTAAATAAAATTTGTACTCCGTATGAAAATTAATCACAAAATTCGCCACCAAGCCAAGCGCCAAAACTTGTGTGTCTTGAACCAATGACATAGCCAAGTCATTGAATGTTATTCAAAAGATGGAAGGCAAAAGAGTGAAGGATAAATAAAGTATTGGAACTCAATCGAAGTGAGTGGCCATGCTACCAAAACAATCCCGATAGCTATCGGGATGAGAGGCCTTCCAAAGAGTACTTTCAAGAAGTTTGCCTTAGTTCCGCATGTAAACTTAAGAAGTTAGCGGTCATGCAGTAACAACAGTAAAAAATAGTTATATTTGAATCAATGACACTACAAATAGACATATTGAATCCCAAAGCTACAAAACTCTTGAAAGATCTTGCTGACTTGAATCTCATTTCAATCAGAGATGAGCGAGAAAGTGATTTTATGAAAGTTGTAGCTAAACTTCGCAAAAAAGCTTCTTTAGAAAACCCAACACTTGAAATGATAACCAAAGAAGTTGAGCAGGTAAGGACTAAGCGATATGCGGAGAAAAAAAGATAGAATCATTATTGACACTAACCTTTGGATAAGTTTCCTGTTATCAAAAAGGTCCTCGGGGCTTGACAAATTCTTTCATGACAAATCAATAGTCATAATTTTCAGTTAAGAGTTACTTGACGAATTTATTGAAGTAGCTAGGCGCCCAAAACTAAAAAAGTACTTCAATCTTGCTGACATAGAAGAACTCTTATTACAAATTAGTTTACATGCAGAACTTGTCACTGTAAGTTCAAATATTAACATTTGCCGTGACCCGAAAGACAACTTTATACTCTCTCTAGCTGTTGATAGCAATGCAACATATCTATTAACCGGTGACAAAGACTTATTAGATGTTAGTAAAGTGGGAAAGTCAAAAATCATAACATTGACACAATTTCTATCGGAAAAAAGCTCGAACCACTAACAGCGCCTATCCAAAAGTGGCGGGGCAAAAACAAGTCATAGTTAGCCATAGAGCCCCCAAAATAAATGGCAAATTATGACACCATTGTAATCTAATATCTAAGCATTCTTCAAAACAAGACATTCAACCCATTAAATTACTTAGACAAGAATGTTTGAGTTCAGCAGTTTTCAGGACCCAAATAAAATATTTATCCCAAAGACAAGTAGGCGTTTCGGAAATTAGACAATCAACTCCTATCACACCTTATCTTGAAAAGTATTTTTCCGAAATGCTTGAGCAAAACAACCATCCTTTCAAATGGGAAAAAAGTGTTCGACGAGTTTGAAATAAAACGCAAAAAGACGGGCTTTCTTAACTACATAAACATATTCGACCAAGACCGATATACGTTCTTAACAGGTGATATGAAAACTTTTCGGGACTTGACCCTAAAAATCATTGAAGTAAATACACAACAAGAATAAAAGCAGCAAAAAACTACTTACCAAAAGCCAGTTTATATTGCATCAAAATCTCTCTTATAGATTCGTAGGTATCTAAATTGTCTACATCCAGGGTTTCAAAATTCACCCACTTTACTTCGGTAATGTTTTCCTCGGTTTGTGGAACCAACACCCCATCAAAGCCCGTATTCATGCTATACCAATGGGTTATTTTTAAGAAGCGGTGGCCTTGTAGTTTGTAGGTATGGTAGCTATTATCAAAAAAGTTTTTGATGCGTAAGCGGTTAATGCCACATTCTTCCTCTACCTCGCGCAGGGCGCCTTCTTCAGCCGTTTCTCCTGGATCTATTTTACCCTTAGGTAAATCCCATTTCCCCAGCCTTTTCATTAACAAAAGTTCATTGTAATCATTAAAAACAATACCACCCCCTGCGTGAATAGTGGTAAAATTAGATTTTAATAAATTAAAAACTCCATTGGCATCCGAGCTGGTTAATACCGCTCCAATCTCATTAATCTCCTCAATTTTGCGCACCAATTGCATGAGACTTTCGGCACCTGCATAGGCTGAAACAGGAAGATTGCCAAATCTTTCAGGAATATTGGCCTCCTCTGTGATGATTAAAGGCTTATCGTTTATGAAAAATTTATACATTTGTGGTATGCAAATTAGTGAACCTACCGCTACAAAGATAGCAGAATATTTACTGGGTATTAAAGCTATTAAATTACAGCCGAATAATCCTTTTACTTGGGCGTCTGGATTAAAATCGCCTATATATAGTGATAACCGACTTTCCCTTTCCCATCCAGAAATTCGTACTTTTATCAAAAATGCATTGGCGCAAGAAATTCGCCAACAATACCCACAAGTAGAGGCCATTATAGGCGTGGCTACCGCAGGTATTGCTCCAGGCGCACTAGTGGCAGATGCTCTTAATCTCCCGTTTGGGTACGTGCGTTCAGAGGCTAAAAAGCACGGAATGGGCAAACAAGTAGAAGGAGATATCCGTCCAGAACAAGCGGTGGTGGTGGTAGAAGACCTTGTGTCTACCGGAAAAAGTAGCTTACAAGCTATTGATACTTTACGCGCTTATGGCTCAAATGTTTTGGGTTTGGCAAGTATCTTTACCTATGGTTTAGATGTAGCGAACCAAAATTTTGCAAATGCCAATTGTGCCTACTTTGCTTTATGTAACTACGATGTTTTAATTGAGGTAGCTTTAGCCAAAGGTTATGTGAATGATGCCGATAGAGGTGTACTCGCAGCCTGGAGGAAAAGTCCTGAAACTTGGGGCGTGTGAAGCTAAAGTTCTCTAAAAATCCGCTTAAAAGCCTTTATTTCTTTTGGCTTGGTACCTGGACCTTATTCTGGTTTATTCTCCTTTATCCATTTATTAGGTTTGGGGTGAGTACTCCTAAAATGTATCCTTTTGCTCATTGGGTAAGGAAATTCTGGGGCAAAATGTTGCTTATATGTGGTCTTATTCGAGTTCGCATGCATTTTGAGGAAGAACTGGATACCAGTAAAGCCTATATGATTGTTCCCAATCATGTAAGTCAGTTTGATATTGTTACAGTAACTGTTAAACTGCCACTGTACTTCAACTTCATGGCCAAAGCAGAATTGGAACGCATTCCACTTTTTGGCATTTGGTTCAGAACGATTGATATTGCTGTGGAGCGCAAAGATGCCCGTAAAGCTGCCTTGGCTTACCGCAAGGGATTAAATTGGTTAGAGGCAGGAAATAGCATGTGCATTTTCCCCGAGGGTACCATTTCTAACCAAGTGCCTAAATTGATAAAATTCAAAGATGGTCCGTTTAGAATGGCTATTGAAAAACAGATTCCTCTATTACCAATGACCATCGTTGGAAATTGGTTGGTATTGCCAGATCAAGGTGTTTTAGAAGGAAGACCAGGAATTGTAGATCAATATGTTCACAAGCCTATTCCTACAAAAGGACTTACATTAGATGATATAGAAATGCTTAAAGAGCAGGTTTTTCAGGTAATAAACAATAAATTGCAGGCGCATGGATATTAATAACGAAATGATTGACCGCCTTTCTGATTTGGCTAAACTAGAGTTTAACGACCAAGAAAGAGAGAATATTAAAAACGACCTCAACAGAATATTATCTTATTTTGAAAAGTTAAATGAGGTAGATACCAATGGTGTTGAACCTCTTATTTTCATGAGTGAAAGTGTAAACTTGTTGCGTGAAGACGAAGGCTTTACCCACTATTCCCGTGAAGATGCCTTAAAGAATGCACCCGCTAAAGACAGCGATTATTTCCGCGTTCCTAAATTTAGGTAAGCATGGCCGAATCGGTAATTGACATAAAAGGAATTGGAAAATCTTATCGTATTGGCGATGTGGTGGTAAACGCCCTACGTGAAGTAGATTTACAAATTAACAAAGGAGAGTATGTTGCCTTAATGGGACCTTCGGGTTCTGGAAAATCTACCCTCATGAATATTTTGGGTTGCTTAGATACCCCAAGCAAAGGAAAATATAAGTTGAATGGCACAGATGTGAGCAACATGTCAGACAACGACCTAGCAGAAATTAGAAACAAAGAGATTGGTTTCATATTTCAAACCTTTAACCTACTTGCTCGTAATAGCTCGTTAGATAATGTGGCCTTGCCCTTGGTTTATGCCGGTTACCCTAAAAAAGAAAGAATAGAAAGAGCAGAAGTTGCCCTAAAAAGTGTTGGATTGGGAGATAGGATGGACCATAAACCCAACGAGCTTTCTGGCGGTCAGCGCCAACGTGTGGCTATTGCCAGGGCATTGGTTAACAATCCTTCTATCATTTTAGCCGATGAACCTACGGGTAACCTCGATTCAAAAACCTCTTATGAAATCATGGAGTTAATTGAAAAAATTCATGAAGCAGGTAATACCGTTATCATTGTAACCCACGAAGAAGATATTGCCAAAAGGGCCAAACGAATTGTGCGCCTTCGTGATGGATTAATTGAAAACGACGGTCCCAACCCAGATTACCATCCGCATCAAAATCTATAATTGTATTTCTTGGTAAAAATGTCCTTCAAACTTAGCTGCCAGTTTTGGCGCTTGTTTAAAAAGGGCAAAAATGGTTGACCCACTGCCACTCATGGCAGCATAAACTGCGCCTGCTTGCAAAAAGGTTTCTTTAAGCTCAGCCAAGATGGGATATTTAGGAAACAAAGATGCCTCAAAATCATTGTTCAAATTTGTTTGCCATTTATCTATGTTTTGTTGAACCCAATAGGCTGCCAATTCTTGCGCACTCTTTTCTTTGGGTTTAATTCCTGCAAAAGCCTCGGCTGTGCTTATGTGTATATGTGGCTTTACCAAACACAAATAATAACCATTCAAGGTTAATGAAATGGGTTCAAGAATTTCACCTCTTCCTTCTCCCTTGCAAGCACTGTCATAAATAAAAAAAGCACAATCGCTACCCAGTTGAGATGCAAAAGAAAGCTGCGTTTCTATACTTAGGTTTAATTGGTATAGGTCGTTTAATAAGCGTATGGCATAAGCGCCATCTGCCGAGCCACCGCCCAAACCAGCTCCCATGGGAATGTTCTTGTACAAACAAAATTCTGTAGGAGGTAAATCATAAGCATTATCTAAAAGATGATATGCTTTTAAAACCAAGTTATTATTTGGGTTGCCAGAAACGCTTAATCCATAGGTTTGAAGGCTAACTTTTTCTTTAGCCCCATGAACTTCTACCGCCTCCAAAACATCGGTAAAAGGAACAGGGTAAAACACTGTTTCTAAATCATGAAATCCGTCGACACGTTTTCTCAGTATGTTGAGACCTAAATTTATTTTACAAGGTGGAAATACAATCATGGAATTTATTTTCTGCACCAATCCAAAATGGGTAGGAGGTAATTACCCGTTTGTTCAGTTTCAAATTGTTTTAAGAAAGTATGGTTAATTTCCTGGTTTTTTTGGTTCAAAATGATATCTAAGGTTTCTTTTATAGGGTTGCGCAAAGAAGCTTTGCCTATTCCACGGTAATATTCTGTTGGGGTATCTGTTTGCTCGGCTTCACCTACAATAAAGGCATTTGCACCTTTTAATAAATCTCCCAATCCTCCCTTATCAAAACCAATTACTTGCGTTCCAACCAATAAACTTTCATGCGCCACACGGTTCCATCCTTCTCTAATAAAGGGCATGGCCAAGGTATATTCAGAGGCTGCCATTTCTTTGAGATATTCTGCCGGCTCAGCAAAGTACTTTACTTCATAACAGGTATGCTTAAATATTTTGCTAGTGTCGTTGGTGCTAAAATAACAATGGTAACCCTTGTTGTGAAGCTGCTCTGCCAATAGAAAAACCTCATTGCTATTCTTAAAAGAAACCTGACCTAAATGTATTTGTTTCTTTTTTGCCACTTTTCCAACAGCGGCGTAAGCCAATGGGTTCAAGAAATTTGGAAATAAAAATACAGGTTTAAGAAAAAACTGTTTGCTAAAAAAACGTTCCCAAAACGGCGATACACAAACAAAAGCCAATTTGCTCTTAGGAATCCAATGAGAAATGGCAAGCAAAGCGTAATAGTATTTTTGCAATAGTTTGCTTTTGCCATCGTAGGCATCATAATAATGCCAAACCACTATTATTTTTTTCTTGTTAAAGAGGTTCCGCAACAAAACGGGAAGGGCCAAGCGAGCAACGGAAATGGTAATATTTGCATTGCCATCCATAAAGGCTCGGCGTAACAAACCTACATGGGCTCTTTTGTTTTCAAAATATTGCCAGTGGCGCTTTTCACGGTATTGGTATCGGTCTGAACCAAGGGCATGGTAGAGTGTTTCTGCAAGAAATTTCTCATGCAAATAACCGCCGCTTATTTCCTTTCCATGACTTAAATACTGTATTTTTTTCTTCTGTTTGATGCCCACAATTTACGGTGCAAATACAGATTTGACAAATTATTCCGAATTCTTCTTGGCTTAATTACTGTGTAGGTTTATATTTATATGTTTTAGTTACCTTGCTTCGGGGCAATAAAGGCTTACCTTGCCAAGCGCACAAAAGCCTATGGAATATTCCCAAATAGAAATGATCCAACAAACCCGCAAGTGGGTGCAATTGGTGGTGGTAGGACAAAATTTTTGTCCCTTTGCTGCCCAAGAAGTAAAAGACGATACCATCTTATATAAAGTAGCAGAACCAGGTACTCGCAAGGCAAGTGTTAAATCCTTGCTCTTAGAGTGCATCCATTTAGATGCTCATCCAGAAATTGAAACCACCTTATTATTGTTTCCTTATAGATTTGAGTTGTTTGACGATTACCTTCAATTGGTAGATGATGCAGAACAAATGATTTTTGATGAAGGATATGAAGGCATATACCAACTAGCCAGTTTTCACCCCTTTTATTTATTTGAAGGTAGCGATGAAAATGATGCGGCCAATTATACCAATAGGTCTATTTATCCTATGATTCATTTGCTGCGGGAAGAAAGTATGGATGCCGTGTTAGAAAAGCACAATAATCCAGAAGGAATACCAGAGCGGAATGTGATTTTTGCACGTGAAAAGGGCTTGGCATATATGAAACTTTTGCGTGAGCAGTGCATGGTAATATAAAAATGAAGCTAGGTTCAGGGTAATTACGGCTTGATTGAAATTTTTTTTTCATGTAAAAGATTCATGTGATTTTTTGTACATTTCAGTAAATATTTATCCATGAAATTACACATCCTTTTACCCCTAATCTTGTGTTTTTCCTTCAGTGGCTTGTACGCGCAATCTTCCCTCATAGTAAAAGATACTGCTGGTATGGAACATCGCATTCAATTTGAAAAAACCAAGGTTACCCTTGTGTTTAATGATTTCTCTCGAGCACCTATCAAAGGCAAATTGATGAGTTATGAGAATGGTAATTTTTACATGCAAAACGGTGCAGTAGTAAATACTGAATTGGTGTATGAAGTCAATTTAGATGGAGGAAAAGATAAGGCGGCGAGGCCACTAGCCATTTATTATTTCTGCAGTATAAATGCTTCTGCTGGAATTATGTTTGCTGTAGCGGGAAATGGTTTAGGAACTTTATTAGTGGATGCATTGGTTATTGCTGTTACGCCCATTACCATGTTATTGGTTCCAAAAATAATCTCTCGAAATGCACGTATGAATAATCCCATCATTATTCCAATGAAAGGAAATTTCAAATGAAACCACTATTCATTATTGCTATCCTAGTTTGTAACTTTCCTATATTAAGTCAAGCACAGTTGTCAATCCACATGGATGGGGTGTATCATAGCACAATTTTTGGTGAGGAAAATCGTCCCAATAAGGTGCGTAATTTTGGGGCAAAATTGGGAGGAGCCTACAGGTTTAACGAATACTTAAAGGCAGATTTATCTGCCTCCTTTTATAATTTTAACTCCCAAGATGGCAAATACATTGATAATTATGAAGATGGAAGTATTACTACTACCTACCATTTATACAACCAAACACGGGGCTATAGTTTTGAACCTACCTTACTCATTTACATTGTTCCCAATTTATTGTATGTTAAAACAGGACCTTTTTTTGGGGTGAACCAAGTGCAATCTGATTCAGGAAATAGAAATAGTTATAGTTCTTATACCAATCCTAGAGAAAATATTACCCCATTCAGTTACTCTTTCAGTAAGGGTTTTGATAGAGGCATGTTTTTTGGCTCAGGCTTGGAATTACTATGCGCAGATAAAATAACCCTAGATTTTGAAGTTGTGTTTCGTATTGGCAAAATAACCTCAACCAAAACTGATTTGATAAAAAACGCGCAAACAAGCAATTACACAACAAGTTATTTGGCTTTTATGCCTTCGTTAAAATTATCATATGTGTTTGCAAAATGATATTAAAAAGGGTTTAAATAGCGGAATTTTAATGAAAATCTTCATGCGTGGTATTGGCTTTTTTCTATTGGTTATTATGCCAATCATTACCAATGCTCAATTACGCCTCCATACAGATATGGTGTTGCATAGTACCATTATTTTTGAACCTTATATGCCAAAAAAGGTTCCAAATATTGGCGTAAAATTAGGGGCAACCTATCCATTAAATAGAAGTACCCTATTAGATGTATCTGCTGCCTACTATCATTTCGGAGAAAAAACTGGAAATTTAGCTACTAGTTCAAGCATATATTATAGTTCAAATACCCAAATACATTTATATACCTCAAGCAATGCCTTTGTTTTTGAACCTTGTTTTCAGTTATTTATTGTGCCTAATTTGATCTATTTTAAAACAGGCTATTATTTGGGGATGAGTCAAATCCAATCAGATTCTGGAACCTTTCGTGAGACTTATTACACGCCAACTTCTAGTCAAAGTTTCTTACACAACGACACATCTTTTAATTATCGATATTCAAAAGGGTTAGATCGCGGTATGTTGTTTGGAACAGGATTGTGTGTAAGGGAGAACAAAAAAGTAAATCTAAATATAGAAGTGCTTTTTAGAATAGGTAGTGTAAACGGAACTAAATCGAACTTGTTAACCAATGAAGTGGTGTTAAATAAAAGGGTTTTCTATTTTGCATTTTGCCCCATTTTTAGAATTTCTGTAAAGGTTGGTAAATAAGTTCCCTTCCCAATGGTTTTAAGGGTGTTTTAACCTGTTTGCAGCTGTATGCTTTGCCTATTTTACACCGCTAACCTCATGCAAGCATATTGATTGAATTCCATGTTAATCCCTTCATGTGATTTCTATATTCAAATAAGCGCAAGAATTAAATACCAAATTGAATGAGAATAATACCTGTTTGAGGGTGTACTCAAAGGTGTAATTATATTAAGAGTATTGTAACAAGTGTTACAATGTTTGTGCGCTTTTGTATTCATCTTTGAGGTAAATTCATAAAAAATGAAATTAAGAATTCCTCTTTTAACCATACTCATCGCATGTGCAGTTTCTGTGAATGCCCAAAGTAATAACCCTTTTCAAGTATACCTTGAACCTATGAACGTACCTCAGTTAGGGGGCCTACAGGCTTTTGCCTTTGGGCAATCTGCTGGAAAGTGGCTTGTTGTGGGTGGACGATTGGATGGCTTGCACCGCCGTCAGCCTTTTGCTGCATTTGATGTGGCTGGAAATAACAACCAATTAATAGTAGTTGATCCACAATTAAAACAGAAATGGTCGGTATCTATAAGTAGTTTACCTGTTGCCATGCAGGAGCAGTTAAGTTCAACCAATATGCAGTTTCACCAACAAGGAGATTACCTCTATCTCATTGGTGGATATGGATACAATACAGCTTCTGCATCTCGTATTACCTTCCCCAACCTAATGGCCATACATGTTCCTGCGCTTATCAATTCAATCATTGCTGGTACAAGTATTACAGCCCATTTTAGGCAGTTGATCGACCAAAAATTTGCTGTAACAGGTGGACATCTCAAAAAAATTAACCATACTTTTTACTTGGTTGGTGGAAATAGGTTTGATGGCAACTACAACCCCATGGGTAATCCAACGTATACGCAGGTATATACAAATGCCATTCGTAAGTTTAACCTAACAGATGATGGAACCACAATTACCGTCACCCATTTACCAGAAATTTATGATGCCACAAACCTTCACCGCAGAGATTATAATGTGGTACCTCAAATATTGCCAAATGGGGCAGAAGGGATCACCGCTTTTTCTGGAGTATTTCAGCCAACTATTGATTTACCCTTCCTCAATTCTGTGAATATAGACAGCGTTTCACATCAAGTAAATCCTAATTTTCAGCAATATTATAACCATTACCATTGTGCGGTATTACCTGCCTATTCAAAAGGTAAAAATGAAATGCACAATGTTTTCTTTGGGGGGATTGCGCAGTTTTATGATAGCTCGGGTGTTTTGGTTCAAGACAATAATGTTCCTTTTGTGAAAACCATTGCTCGTGTGAGTAGGATAGCAAATGGTAACATGGCAGAATATAAGATGCCTGTTGAAATGCCGGGTTTAATGGGCGCGGGTTCAGAATTTATTACCCTTCCACAAATTCCTCAATTTGCCAATGAAGTAATAGATTTAGATGCCTTACAAGCAGATACAACCCTCGTAGGATATATTTATGGAGGTATTAGCAGCACTGCTCCCAATATCTTCTTTACCAATACAGGAACCCAAAGCAGTGCCAGTAGCCAAATTTATAAGGTTTACCTTACACGGTCTGGCCTTACTTCTTTGCCACATCAGCTCAATCCTCAAAGTCAAGGGAGTATGCAAATGCAACTATACCCAAATCCCAGTCAGGGAGAATTTGTATTGAAATTTTTTCTTACCCAGGTATTGGAAACTAAACTATCTATCTACAGTTTAGAGGGCAAATTACTTGAGTCTGAAATGTTGCCTTCATTAAAAACAGGGGAAAATACATTAAACCTCAAGTTTCATGATTTAAGGCCAGGGTTAACCTATTTCATAACACTCGAAAATTCATCAGAGAAAATTACCCGTAAACTAATTATTAAGCCTTAAAAATCGGATATTTCATTCAACAGGTTTTTACTTTTTAGTTAATTAGGGTAGATTTGGTTCATGTTTACCCATTTCCGCTTTTTTAAAGCATGTATAGTCTTTTTTGCTGCCTCGTTGCTGTTGTTTTTTGGCAGGTGCAAAAGTCCTTTTTCAGGAGTTAGTTCAAACGCATTTTATTATTGGGAAACCAATTTTAAACTCGATACCACAGATGTAGAATACCTCAAATCGCTTGAGGTAAATAAACTCTACCTCCGTTTTTTTGATGTCGATTTTGAATCTCAAGCTGTGCCTGTTGGTCCTGTGAGATTTGATACCAAAATTCCCGCCAGCTTAGAAATTATTCCTGTCGTTTTTATTACCAAAAATACCATTAGTAAATTAGACACCGCAGGTATACGCGACCTATCCAACAAAATAAGTACGCGTATAAAAAAAGAAATAAAGCGAACCCAAATTGGCAATCAAGTGCATGAAATACAAATGGATTGCGATTGGACCAATAGCACGCGCGATAAGTACTTTTATTTGCTTAACCAATTACAAAAAGATTTAGATTATGAAATCTCTGCTACCATTCGCCTGCACCAATACAAATATCATGTAAACAATGTGCCACCTGTTAAAAAGGGAATGTTGATGTGTTATAATATCAATAATCCGGTAAAGTTTGATGTAAACAACTCTTTGTTCAATAAAGAGGAGGTAATGAGTTATGTGAAAGATGTAAAATATCCTTTGCCACTAGATATTGCCATGCCAACGTTTAGCTGGGGCGTAGTGTTTGATAACAACAAACAGTTCATAGGATTATCAAACGGAATGCGTTTGGCAGAAGTAAAAAGTGATACCAACTTTTTGGAAACAGTTTATGACCATACCTATTTGGTAAAACATGATACCTATAATTATGACAGGTATTTGTCTGAAGGAAGTTTGGTACGCATTGAAGAATGTAATATACAAGAGGTGCAAGAAGTAACAAGCTATCTCAAAGATCAACTGAAACACGATAAGTTAACTGTTAGTATTTACCATTACAATAGCCTACAAAAAAACGATGAAAACAAAGAGCAAATTTTATTACTATTCAACGCTGCTCGTTAGTGTAATGGTAGCACCCTTGTTGGTGTACAATGTTGTGAGAGCATGCGGGGGAGATGGTTTTTCATGGCGCGATATTCCTCAGGTGTTTATGCAGCCAGATTTGGAGGCAGGTCAGAAACGTTTTGAACCATTTTATTATACCATTGATTTTTACAATTGGCCAGAAAATGCGAATCTAGCACCTGAAACCGAACCTTTTTTAACAGATGAAAATACGGCTATTTGGTTCAAACAGTTAAATGAAAAAATTGATAAAAAAGACATTTATGATTTTTTATACCAATCTCCCAAATATGTGTGTGATAGCATTCCTGTAAAGGAGGACTTTTTGAATTTATTTGGTCAGCAATCTTTTGTAAAGCAATTGGTTCAAAACAAAGAAGAAAAAGCGCTCCATTATTTTATGTTGGCAAAGGCCAATGAATTTGGAACCGAAGAACTAGACAATGGCTGGAATTATTTTAATAATTACGACGCATACGGTACCGATAACTTAAATGAGGCTTCTGTTGCAGACCATTTGTATCCTTATTATTTGAAAGAACTACAAATGGAAAATGATAGCTTTTATAAACAACGCTTGGCTTTTCAATTGATTAGGTATGCCAGGTATCATTATGTTCCTCATGTAGCCGATTCATTATATACGCTGTACTTTGAATCTTCTCCTGAATCGCAACTGAAGCAAGCAGCCCAAAACTACGCAACAGATGCACTGGTAAATGAAGGTGAGCAAAAAAAGGCCAATTATTATGCAGCCATGTTGTTTGATAAAAGTGAAGAAAAACAAGAAAGGGCATTCAATAATTTTAGTAAAACCATGCCTATAGAAGTGGTATTGCCATATTGCAAAAATGAGAAGGAGCAGGCCATGGTATATGCCTTATATGCTTTTAAAGATTATTATTTGAACGCCGCTTATATCCAAATGGCTGTTTCTTTAGATCCTCAAAATGCAAGTATAAACGATTTGCTGGTGCGTGAAATTAATAAGATAGACCACCAGCTTATGCCCAAAGATTTATATGGCTATTATACTTTTGATTATCAAACAGAGGATACAGACCATAACTTATATAATGAAGAAGGGGTGCTCATTAGACGTTATCCTACAGCTACTGAAAATACACCCCTATTATTGGCTTTGATTCAAACCTTGCAACAGAAGAATCCAGTACATACCCATTTTTACCAACTTTGTTTGGCGCACTTACAAATTATTTCAGGTGATTATGCCACAGCTAGGAGTACCCTAAATAGTATTACGGTTAAAAGCTTGCCCAATAAAATGCGCATGCAGCACCATTTAACCTCCGCCATTTTACACATCAAATCAAGTGATTTGCGCAAGCATGAAAACCTTAATACCCTAGCGCTAGATTTAGGATTTATAGAAAACAATAGAAACCAATTTTATTACCATGAATTTCTGCCTAATGGACTTAAAATAATGGCTGCAGGTAAACTCTTAGAACAAGGCGATAAAGCCAGAGCCTATTTGTTGGCAGAAAGAGTAGACAATATTTATGATAGCTATGTAATGTTCGAAAAACAAATAGCACCACAAGATATAGATACCATCATTGCCATCCGCGAGAATCCAAAGGGCTTGTTTGAGAAGTTTATTGTTTCGGTTCGAACCCATAGCAACGAGGAATTACGCGATATACAAGGATCATTATACTTAAGGGAAAAGAATTTAGTGATGGCAAATAGGTGTTATGCGTTAGCAGATAAAACTTTTATTCCTATCAATTTTTCTACCTTAAATACCAACCCAGATGGGCATCCATGTTACCCGTATAATTATGAGAAAATTACTGCAGAGGAAGCGCCCAATTATTCTCCTGAGGAAGTAAAAAGACACAATGAAAGGGCAGAACGTTTGGCCCTGGATTATAACCACTATAGCATAACCAAAACCATGCTTAACTTGCATGAAAGCATCAAATCAAAAAAAGGTAATTTGGCTCAAAATTACTACAATTTGGCTTGCTTGTATATGGAGATTAGTTATTATGGCCGAGCCTACACCGCATTAGAATATAGCAAATCATGGGGCTGGTATGGAAGCAGTTATAGCGAAGACAAAGACCAACCTGAAAAGAATTTTAACAGGCATTATTATGGAAGTGCTTGGGCCATTCCCTATTTAGAATTGGCCCTACGTAATAGTAAAAATAATGAGCTAAGCGCTAAGTGCTTATATGCCCTTTTTAGATGTAACCGACATTTACAAGAATACATGGAAAACAAACAGTCTGAAAAGGATATAGAGTACCTTTATGCCTTACATGATAAATTTGCCAACACAGATTACTATAAAATAAAAGAATGTTGGGGCTTAACGGCCTATGTGAATGATTTGCGTTCAGGTAAAAACAATACTATTCAAGAATAAAAATACCATGGCAAAGGCAAATACTTTAAGCAAAGAGCAGACCCAAGTTTTGTTAAATACTTTACAAGCAAGGTTTGAAAAGAACCCCAAAAGACATAAGGGAATTGTTTGGAATGACGTTTACGAAAGACTTTTGGCCTCACCTCAGAAACTATATAGCTTGCACCAAATGGAAGATACTGGTGGTGAGCCAGACGTAATTGGTTCAGGCCAAACTAAGGGGCAATTTGTATTTGCCGATTGCTCGGCTGAAAGTCCCATAGGCCGCAGAAGTTTGTGTTTTGACCGCGAGGCTTTGGATGCCCGCAAAGAAAACAAACCTGCTGGCAGTGCAATGGAAATGGCGCAGCGGATGGGTGTTGAATTGATGTCGGAAGAACATTACAGGCAACTACTTAGCTTGGGAAACTTTGATGCCAAAACCTCTAGTTGGATTCAAACTCCTGCGCCCATAAGGAAATTAGGTGGCGCCTTGTTTGCAGATTTTAGGTATAACCATGTTTTTGTTTACCACAATGGTGCCCAATCTTATTATGCTGCGCGCGGATTTCGTGCGGTATTAGCAGTTTAAATAACTATTTTGTACCATGCTTAAAAGTGTTAAACACATCAAACAAAAGGTTTGGATTCCTTTCTTCACTTTGAAATGGATGATGATTTTTTTGCTCTTAAGCATGGTAATATTTTCTTCTTGTGATAGTGAACCTAGCGACACAGGAAGTGGTACTTGGGTAAAACCATCTATAGATTACAAGGGTAAGTATAGGAAGGGACACTATAGAAAAAAGGTAAATACCAAAAAAGATGCAGGAATGAGTAGGGCGCGCTCCAAATATTATTACGATACAAGAGGTAAATACCGCAACAAAAAGAAATAGTATTAACCTTTATTTTAGCCTACAGATTTTACAATCATCATGTATAATGGCATTCCAATTGTAATATTAAATGGAAAGGTAACACCTAATGCCATGGGTAAATACAAGCCCGGGTCTGACTTAGGGGCAGCCAACCTCATTGCTGCTGGAACCGCAATATAAGAAGCACTGGCAGCCAATACAGCAAAAACAAACCTATTGGCAATATCACTAGTTATATAAGAACTAAGCCAAGCAACCAAACAACCATTGATGGCAGGTATAATGATGGCAAAAATACTCACAAACCAACCATACTTTCTAAAAGCGGCAAATCTCCTGGTAGTTACCATACCCATTTCTAAAAGAAACAAGGCTAAAAAACCTTTAAAGATATCGGTGGTAAAGGGTTTGATGCCTTCTGCTTGTTTGGTATCGGCTATGAGTCCAATAATTAAACTACCTAATATTAATAAAACACTTCCATTGGTAAATGAATGTTGAACGATGCTTTTAATAGATACTTTTTCTGCTGCTGTTTGGTCTTTATCATAACGCATTAACAAGATGACACCTACAATAATTGCAGGTGATTCCATCAATGCCATTACTGCAACCATGTGGCCGCCCGACACCAATTTTTGCATCTCTAAAAATGAAATGGCTGCCACAAAAGTAACTGCACTTACAGACCCATACGATGCTGCTACAGCACCTGCATCACTTACACTGAGTTTCTTTTTAAGGATGAAAAAGGTATACAAGGGAATCAAAGAAGCTATGCCTAAACCAAACAATAAAGAGTAAATGATTTCAGCATTAAATCCACTGTGTGAAAGCTCTTGTCCGCCTTTAAATCCAATAGAGAACAATAAATACAATGAAATAAATTTGCTGCTAGAGGCGGGTATTTCTAAGTCGCTTTTTAGTTTGGTTGCTATCACTCCCAATAAAAAGAATAGGAGGGTGGGGTTGCTTAAGTTGCTTATGAGTATGTTAAATTCCATGTTGGTTCAAGGAGTGGTTGTTAATGGCGTTGCTATTATGGGAAGAAAATCGTTTCACCTTGAAAAGTTTCATTCTCAAATAAACAAATAGGCCAATGGCAATAAAATGAAGTATAGCTATAAGTGAGGGGTCGGTAATAAACCACGAACTACTTATGCAAACCAAGGCTATGGCAAATAGCAGGAGGAATTTAGCTTTCATTTTACTGGATATGAAATTTGATTTTTACCTTAAACAGTTGTTGGAGTAGCGCCAAACTTTTTTCTTTTTCAAAACATCCTTTTAAAAGTGTTAGTTTCATGTATTTTTAATTATTTTTTTTCTTTCGGTTCGAACCAAAGCCCATTTGATACAGCCTATTTGAGTAAGTGTGCGTTAGACAGGGCAAATTTGAGATGGTTTTTGTATAAAGTTTCATTTATATTTGAAATAATAGATATAAAAATAATTTATGACATATACCCTCCATCAATTGAAAATTTTCTTAAAAGTTGCCCAAACTTTAAACATAACCAAGGCAGCAGAGGAGCTGCACCTTACCCAACCTGCGGTCTCTATTCAATTGAAAAATTTCCAAGACCAGTTTGATATTCCACTCATTGAAATCATTCATAAAAAAATATATGTGACAGATTTTGGAAAAGAGATTGTACATGCTGCAGAGAAAATTTTGGCAGAGGTGAATGATATCAATTACAAAATGCATGCGTATAAAGGCGAGTTGAGTGGTAAATTAAAATTATCTGTTGTGTCAACAGGAAAATACATTGCTCCCTACTTTTTGGCTGATTTTATGAAGCAGCACCAAGGCATAGAATTGTTTTTAGATGTGACCAATAAGGCACAAGTATTAAGGAGTTTGGAAAACAATGAGGTAGATTTTTCTTTGGTAAGTGTATTACCTGAAAACCTCTTAATTGAAAAAGAAGAATTGTTGCAAAATAAATTATTTGTGGTGGGTAATAGAGAAATGAAATATGTCCAAAAGCCTTATAACAAAAATGTATTGGAAGACATGCCTTTCATCAATAGAGAGCAAGGTTCGGGTACCCGTCATGTCATGGAAAAGTTTATCAAAAAGAATAACCTACCCGTTAAAATGAAAATGGAGCTTACGGGAAATGAAGCTGTAAAGCAAGCCGTAATTGCAGGGTTAGGCAATTCTATCATGCCTCTTATTGGGATAAAAAACGAATTGGAAAACGAACAACTTCAAATCATTCAAGTAAAAGGTTTTCCAATTAAATCTAAATGGTACCTCATTTGGCTAAAAGAAAAAAAGCTCACTCCAATAGCACAAGCATTCCTCAAATACCTTAGAAAAGAAAAGCAGACTATTATTTCAGAAAAGTTTGATTGGTTTGAAAGGTATTAGCCTCAAATAAACATTGCATTTATGCCTTGGTAGTGTTATTGAATTGAGCAGTTTTCGTTTGGCCACCTTTTGCCATAAGAATCAATTAAGTTCACTTCTATTTTATTTGGATGTTTTTTTTACTGAATGGAATATGCTATGCGCTTTAGTTAATTAATTGAATAAATTGCAACCAAAGAAGTGTAACACTTGAAGCAACCATTAACCGATGCCATTGAGGCAAATGAACATGAGTATTTATATTGTGAGACATCGCAAATACCTTCGGCCGGTATGGGATTGTTTACAGCGATTCCCATTTATAAAAATGAAATCATTAGCTATTTTAAAGGTGAATTATTAAGCAAGGCTGAAGCCAAAGTTCGCGCATTAAAAGGGGAGAATAAGTTCTTTATTTTAATGCCCAATAAGGGTGTTTTAGATTGTATGTTTACAGATTGCTTTGCCAAATATGCCAACGATGCCAATGGGCTAAAAGGGTCAAACTATAAAAATAATGCCAAAATTGTATTAGACGATCAGCAACAAGTTTGCCTGCAAGCTACCCGCAAACTCAAACCCAATGAAGAAATTTTTTGTAGTTACGGCAAGTCGTATTGGGCACCAAATCAGCATACAGTTTGAGCATAGAGCAAGAGGATATAATTCTGTATGCTCACACTCCAACTCAAACTGATTCCCCTGGATATAATCTTCAATTTGATACCCTAATGATATTTATCTTTTTAATATAGCTTAGAAAGTATGATATTTAAAAACTTCTGCCACGCATAAGCTAATTACTTTTGTTCCCAGAAAGAAAACAACAATGTTTCGGATAAATTATTTGCCTAAAAATTAAATAAACCATCATGCGTCCTGAAGAAATAATAAGCAGTTTTGAGAATAAAGGATTTTGCATTTTCAATTTAGGCAAAAGTGAAGTGGATGCTATTCCTAGATTGGCAAATGAACTTGGTTCACTTACGGATGGATTTTACCAAAATGATTCCAGGCAGATATCATTCTTTCATGCCAGTGAAACTATTAATACTATAGAAGAAATCATCAATAGTAAAGCTGTTGCAGAAAACATCACGCCAAATAAAACCTACATCATTCGTGTGGTGGAATCGGGGAGTACTGAAATGTACCGCACACATTTTGATTCACACCTATACACCCTGGTTATCCCGCTTATTTTGCCAAAATCGGAAAGCCCATTACGGGGCCAATTTTACTTCCTAAATCGATTCAGAAAAAAGCCAAAATCAGAAATCGAAAATTTACTTGGGAAATCATTAGCCTTTATAAAATACCGAGGTAAAAGGGGCATGGTAAAATTAGAGCGAAAGGAATCTTTCAGGGAGGTTGACCTGAAAATAGGGCAGGCTATGTTGTTTGAAGGGAGTGTTTCCCTGCATGGAAATTATGAGAATAAATCGGGAGTGAAGCGTATTACTTTGATTTTGCATTTCAATGACCCATTTCCATTTGGTGCTGGATATATCCTCAGGCAATTTAGGAGTAGGTTTACTAGAAAATAACACCCTGCCACCTTTGCTTTCATTGGGTTGGCGCTTTAGCTAAATAATGGTTTGGCTTAAAACAAATCAGCAATCAATTTAAGTATTGAGCAAGAGATAATCTTTCTGTATGCTTATACTCCAACTCAAACAGGTTCCCGCTGTGTTGGATGATTGGATTAGCTCCTTTCAGTCGCTGATCCCTGAGTGGGGTGCTTTAAAACAAATCAAAGCTTTCGAACCCACTCAAACCTTCGCTTTTGCTACTCCATCTAATTAAAGCTTTTTGTTGAAAGCAGGCGGAGTTCCTCCGCCGAAGCTCACCGAAGGAAATCGGGCACAAAAAAACCGACCAGAAATAAATCTGATCGGTTCTTCTAAGTGCTCACCTACGCTAAAGCTTCGGTGAGCGACGGCGGAGAGTGAGGTTTATGAACCTGATCTCCGTATAGTGCGTTATTGTTGAGTTTACAGCTTATCAATACCCAATGGGTCACCAATAAGAAACCAAGTGTGTAAGCTGGAGAGCATTTACTTACCTTCTTGGTTGCTAATTGTTATTCAAAGGTATGGTACTGTTATTTTTATCCAAATAGTTTTGCTAGGCAAAAGAAAACCACTGGCTTACGAAATCGGAATAAAAATATTTGAATTCTTTGTTGGCAACTTGGGGTAGAATCTACGAACGATTTCATTAGCTAAAGCAGAGAAGAATATTCCAGCATTTATTTCAATTTAAACTTCAATTTGATATCATCTTCAAAGTGGGCTACTTTATATAAATGTGGATGGTATTATTGAATAACTGGTAAGGAATGAGAGGTATTCTTTACCTACCTTGGAATTTCCATTTTGTTGTGAATTCGTTTTTGTTTTCATGTTGATTTTATACAATTTATATTTATTAAATAATATGCCTACTCCCCCATTTACACAAGTTACAATTATTGATGATTTACGCACAGGTTCTGGTTTTACAATTGGTGAAATTTATTATACTACCGATACTGGACAAGAAGGATTTTGGCGATATTTAGGTGAATTCTATAACTCAGGTTCTGTCCCAGATCCGGAGCTTATTGACAATACGGGTTTAACCTTAACAAACCCAATTATTACAGACTTATTTAACACTGATTTAAGAAAAGTATTTAAACGTGTTTATGATGGATATGTTTATGTAAATTGGTTTGGCGCAAAAGCTGATTCTTCAACAGACAATACTGATGCAATACAACTTGCAGTTGATAGTTTAAGGCACTTAGGAGGAGGTGCCCTATATTTTAACGAGGGAGATTATTTAACAAGAACTATAGAAATAAATGGCACTCCCTTAGCAGAATCTGATAAAGTGTATATAATTGGTGCTGGACAAGAATCTACAAGAATAGTTGGATATTCACGATTAAAATATGCGGGATATATCAAAACAGATGAGCCAGCAACTGCATCAATCCCGAACCCCTTGGTCGAGCTTCAAATTCCAATTTTTCGATTAAGTAGTACAGTGGAACCAAATGCGACAGCATATTTGAAAATGATGGATTTATCAGTCGTAGGAATAATTGAAGAAGGCAATTATATATCTGTATTGGGTGGAGATGTTTTTTATATAGATTGCGGGTATACTTATAATGGAATAGAAGCCTACTACCAAACTAGATTTGAAATTGGATCAATTGAAATAAAAGCATGTGAGATTTGTTTTTATGGAGAAGGTTGCATTAGTTTAGATCTTCATGATTTTAATATTGGTGGACCTGTCAAAGAAACACCTCGTCTTAGTTCTAATTATGGTATTCGATTAAAAAATTCAGAATACTATGCCGCCAATATGATTTGTATTAAAAATGGCACAATAAGTTGTTGTAAAAAAACAGCACTCGAGTTTCAAGGTGGAAACATGCTCAATATAACTGAGGTTGTTTTTGAAGCTAATGGTAATTTGGAGGATAATTTCCCTGTAGGAGGAATTGTATTTAAAAGACCTCTAAATGATGCAATGCCAGATATTACGGGAGGAAACTATGTTTCCATAATAAATATTAACAATTGTTGGTTTGAAAATAATCAGGGGTATACAATTTATCTCCCTGATCCAGAAGATGAAGAAACCATTGATAACATTATTATTAATTTGTCTAATTCCTTTTTCGCCAAAATGATTAGCGAGCATAGCAACGGAGTTTATTTAGGTTTAATTAATTTACCAGCATATGAGAGCCCATCTTATATTGCGAAAGTTAACATTTCAGGAATAGCAGCAAGACTGCCAAATTTTGAAATAGTTGCTCGTGAAACTATAAGCAATGGGTCTTATATAGAAAATTTTATTGTTAATGGATCAGCACACTCTATTACAGGAACTCCGGGTTATGTAGTATCAAGAAATTACTTATTAGACCAATAAATCATGAAAAATTTCAATCTTCTATTTTTAATTTTTTTGCTTTCAGTTCCTTTATCATATGGACAATACATAATAAATGGGAATTTTGAATTAGCTGATACCATAAAATATAAAAAATTGGGTTCTAAAGGAAATACTGATTCTTATTTTATTACAAGCAATGAAATATCATTATCAAAAATGGATACCGTCACCGCCTACCCAAGCAATTTTAATGTTTTTGGGATTAAAGATAGTGGAATTACTATCCGAAACGTCATAAAAAATGGTGATACTCTAGTAGGGTTTGCTACTAATTGTTCTCAGCTTCCTGTTAACTACAAAGGTGGGTGCAAATGTTTTAGACCAATTGATTATTTATATGAAATAGACATAGATTATTCATTTGATGCTACAAACTCAGACTCTGCCTATTTTAGGGTAATTTATTATCCACCTTATGATTTAGAATTTTCCCTCCCCAATACCAATGGTGTTTTAGTGCATAAAAAATTATGGTCACACACATTCCCTGCGGATAGTATACCATATGACTTTGTTTTTTATTTACGGACAGCGCATCCTAACAAAGGCAAAAACGTAAACCTTAACAGTGTGTTTAAGGTTAAACACTTTTCAACCGATTGGGCGTATCAAAATTGTAATCGCTATTTTGATAGTTGGAATAGGGTAAACTTTCTTAAACCTATTCATTGGACTAATGCTAAAGGTGTACATATAATTCATAAAGATGCGTACAAAGGAAATGGCGCGTTGGCTTTAAGTCCTGTTCAATTGGAAGATGGTACCATTGAGAGTTTCCGAGAACGCAATTATCAAATTAATCAGAATGGAGTTGCTATAGGAGGCGCGCCATATTCTCAAACGGTAGATACACTCTGGGGTTTTTATAAGTACAGAGGAATTACTAGTCAACCCGCCAAAATCCACCTTATCTTACTCAAAGGTAACACGATCATTTTAGACACATTTCAAGAACTTACGAATAAACTGGGGTTCTGGTATGATAATTTCTCCATGCCTTTTTCCGTACCTCAAAAGCCCGACACCCTACGTTTGGAGATTATTGGTCCTGATTCAGCTGTTTTGGGTGATACGGTTTTAATAGACGAAATCCAGTTAAAATCAGCCCCGCTCAACACAGGAATTGTTACAGAACATAACCCTTTTACCAACTTCTACTTTTACCCTAACCCCACGGCGGAGTTTCTCTATCCTTCGAATCTAGATTTACTCAAGGAAGTAGCTGAAATTTGCATCTTAGATTATTCTGGTAAAAAAAGTTTGAGTGTTGATCCCAAGG
>CAILJQ010000133.1 GCA_903834625.1 uncultured Bacteroidota bacterium | reverse complement strand
GCTAGCCAGCGGACGTAGGTTCGTCCCGATTCCTATCGGGATGCCTCCGCAACTAAAGAAACCAGCCTCGGCTGGTTTTTTCCTTTTACCCCCATTGAGTCTTTTACTACTTACGTATTGCATTCCGAGAAGTTCAATAAAATATATATCGGTTATACCAGCAATTTGGAGATGAGGTTGCTATCTCATAACCAATTTGCAAAAAAAGGTTTTACTACAAAAATCGTCCTTGGGTATTGGTTTATTCAGAATCTTACGACAATAAAGCAACAGCTTTGAATCGTGAAAAGGAACTCAAATCATCAAGAGGAAGGGATTTTATTTGGGATATTATACACAACCGATAACGCTCGTTTGGCTTATATCTGCTAGCCAGCGGACGTAGGTTCGTCCCGATTCCTATCGGGATGCCTCCGCAACTAAGAATTATAATTGAGCATTTGACTCTTTAAAGGTTTTTGTCATAAAAACCTAAATATAGAACTATTTCACTTCCTTCTTGTTTAGGAATGAAATACCCTAAACAATGAAACTCGTTTTAACAAGCATTTTAACCTTATTTTTTTTTCAAATAGGTTCAGCACAAACCACCGTAAATGGGGGAATTTATACCAATACCACCTGGACGCTAGCCAATAGTCCTTACCGCATGACAGGCAATGTGGTGGTTTTCCCAGGTGCCACCCTCACCATTGAACCAGGTGTACAGGTTCTGGTAAAAGAAAATGGCAACTCTGGTGGGGAATATTACTTAGAAACTCGTGGAACCATTAATATGGTTGGCTCACCAGGTAAATTGATCACCTTCAAATCTGAAACAGCTCCAAAAATGGTGGGCGCTTGGAAAGGTATTTTGGTAAAGAACTCTCAAGGTGGTACGATAAATTATGATTATGTAAACATATCTAATGCCATCTTTCCAGTAGACTATGACGCTTTTGTTCCGGGATTTATTAAACTCCGCCAAAGCTCTTTTAATTACAACTTTACAGGAATAAAGGTGGGAACCGAATTAGAATTAGATAGCTGCAGCTTTACCGGAAATCAAATAGGCATTACTGGTTGGAGTATCTTTAAACTCAACAATTGTGTGTTTGATAGCAATACCGCCGCTTTGTCTATTTATCCTAGCAGTTTATTCGTTAACAATTGTCAATTTAGCGGAAGTGAAACCGCCTTATTTTTAAATTCATCTGCCATCAATGGAATGACCATCAAAAACTCCTACTTCGCTTGGAATTCAACCTGTATCGACAATCCAGGGAATGGTAATTTAGATTCATGCATTTTCACCAACAACAAAGAAGCGGTGAGAAATGCTACCTATTTCAATATCAGAAACTGTGGTTTCGACAACAATTTTACTGCTGTTCAAGTTGGGTTTGGCTCAACCGTGAGAGAATGTGAATTTACCCTTAACAAAACTGGTATAGCTATTGGTCCAATTAACTTTGGGCAGCCCATGCCTATTGTAGAAAACAACAATATCTGCAACAATGAATTGTATAATATTGATAACCGTACCGACCTAAATGTATTCATTCCTACCAATTGCTTTTGCACCCAAGATTCTATGGAAATAGAAAGGAAATTATTGGATGGATATGATGATATAACCAAAGGTTTAATTAGCTACGCCATTTACGATACCAGTTGCACAACCATTTTAAATGTGGTAAACAAAACCGGAGCTAATTCCTTAACTGATGTAAAGGTTAAGGAAGCACAAATTCATGTATTTCCTAATCCTGCAAACAGCACCATCACGCTACAATACAATATGCCGCTAAGTTCTTATACAATTAGCAGCATGCTTGGCCAAGAAATGCTAACAGGAAACATCTCAGCCCTTGAAAGCACCCAAATTGATATTGCCGATTTACCAGCAGGAACTTATATAATTGCTTTAGTTGGTTCTGACCAAAAAACCACTTACCGAAAAATGAGCAAACAATAGTTTTTACTTACCGTACTACCTTTATAGGTTCAAATCCCCAATTACCTTATATTTGTTTATGAGGTATTTGGGGATTTTACTTTTGTTTTTAGCTCTTTCTTGCAAGCAAGATGATTGTGCCATTGCCAATAGGCGCGCTTGGCCCTACCGGATTGTTGGTAGTGCCGCCAGCATTGGGATTATTGCCTCCATTTGGATGTGGCTGGGCAAGAATAAGCAAAGGTG
>CAILJQ010000132.1 GCA_903834625.1 uncultured Bacteroidota bacterium | reverse complement strand
CTACCTGCCTCTTTGGTCTTTCAACATCTTCAATAACTCACGCTTAAACTCCTGCTCTGCAACAAACAACTTCACAACTTTCTGAGGTGGCAATACTTTTTTAAATTCCGCTGTATACTTCTTCAAAACTTCTACTTCAGCTGCCCTGAAAGCCAACATTTCGTTTAAGGCCTTTTCTGCTTCAGCATCTGTCATGCTTTCAACATTACTCGCTTCTTCCATGGCACGAATCCGAAAAGCTCTTTTATTCTTTTCCATTTCATCGCTAAACTTGTTGTAAACAGGCCAAAATTTTTGCGCTTCTTCTGTTGTCAGATCTAACTTGTTCGTTAAAAATGCAACTTTCATCGCTTCAATTTTTTCGCGCTTGGGTCCACCACCTGGGGGCTGTGCCCATAATGATCCCACAAATCCCACTACCAACAGTGTCAACATCATCATTTTCTTCTTCATCTTTCTGTTCTCCTTTTTATAATTCATCAATAATTAAATCTTCTTCCAATTCTAAATAAGAATCATCCCCTTTTTGATCCTTTTCTGGCATTAAACCATCCAACTCATTGCACCATCCTGCATCACACAATAAATCCTCGTCTAACTCACTTGCTTCTATATGGTCAGCTACTTCATTTACTCCCAATTCTACTTGTGAGGCAATGCCATTTTGGGTGCTTTTAGGTTGAAAAAAATACAATCCACTTACCAAAATCAAAGAAGCAGCAATGCCTATAACTCTCATAAATACTGGCCTTCCGAACAGCGAAATTATTTTACCCTCCATCTCCTCAACCTCACTTTTCACCACCTTTTCCTCAACAATCTCTGCAATAATTCGCTCGTTCAGTTGGTCAAAATATCCTTCAGGAACTTCAAAACTTCCTGAACTCACCCCATCCATCACATATTCATCTGTTTCTGCAAATGCCAATAACTCATTTTCTAATTCTTCAAAATAGGATGTAGGAACCGCAAAGCCACCTTCTACAGGCAATCCCTTTAAATACATCTCGCTATTTTCTATTTCCAATTCCATTTTATTTTTGATGATTTATCCGCTTAATGGTTTAACGAATTCTTTACAATTACTTCTATTTTTTTAACTGCATGATGGTAGGAGGCTTTTAACGCGCCAACACTCGTTCCTAAAACTTCTTCCATCTCCTCATATTTCATATGCTCAAAATACTTCATATTAAACACCAATCGCTGCTTCTCTGGCAAGGTTAAAATGGCTTGCTGCAATATCAATTCAGCCTTGTTGCCATTAAAATAGGTCCCTGCCTCTAGTTGCTCTCCCAATTGTTCTTGCATCTCCTCCATACTCACATTTCTGTCGGCTTTTTTCTTTTGTAAAAACCCCAAGGCCTCATTGGTGGCTATTCTATAAATCCAAGTATATAACAAACTATCCTCCCTAAACTCATCCAACTTCTCCCATACTTTTATGAAAGTGTTTTGTACCACATCATCTGCATCGTCGTGGTTTACAACAATTCTTCTAACATGCCAATAAACCTTGCGACTATAGCGCTTTAACAAGATGCCAAAAGCAAACTGCTTCTGACCCTCCTGCTTAAACCTCTCTATAAGTTCTTTATCGCTTAGCTCCTCAATCATGTGTAATTGGTAATCTATTTGTCTGATACAAATTTGCATCAAAGGTTTAATGCTTCACGCAGAAAAAAACCCATGTCCGAAACAATCGAAAATGGGTTTCCAACAACCAAATAAAACAACCCCATTTATGCTCTATCCTGCATAGCATTTTTATATAAAAATGAAATTTCTTTGG
>CAILJQ010000131.1 GCA_903834625.1 uncultured Bacteroidota bacterium | reverse complement strand
TGCTTCCTTAGTAGATATTACTTCTGGCGGTCCGAACCAATGGTATTGGACTTTCGATCCTGCATGTAATTTATGTACAACACCACCTTATTTCAATAATTTCTTTGCTGGTGCTACCGATCAAAATCCATTGTTCTTTGGCGGTGACCCTGGTAAGTTCACCATTTGTTTGCAGGTATGGAATGCCCGCGGTTTTGATACCATTTGTAAACGCGATTATATTGAGGTAATCAACAGTATAAATATTTGTAGTGGGAGTGGGGCTACAAGAAGTTCAGAATCGGAAGGGTACATGTTTGGTCCAAGTGGACCGGGACTAAGTTACACCCGAAGTCAACTTGCAGGTTGCCCTGGCTTTTTGTTGGAGCCATGTGCAGATAGTATTTATCTATGGGTAGATCGCCTTAAAATGCTGCCATCTGATACCTTAGTTATTCATAATGGAACCACTGCAACTTCACCTATTTTACGCAAAATTGGAGGATCTAATGTGAACCAATTACCTGCATCTATTTTGCAAAATGGAATTAGGGGAGGAAGCAGGTTATTTGTGCGTTTCCAAACAGGAACAACTCCTCCTCCGGTGCCTTACGATTCTGCAGGTTTTTCTATTCGTTGGGAAATTAAACCTGCAAGTTATGGTAAACCTAGATCTGTAATTGTTCTCCAAGATACCATTTTTAGCCTTCAGCCTGTTTTGTTTTCTAATGCTTCCGTTGGAACGCTCATGCAATTTTCTTGGGACACGGATGGGAATGGAACATATGACTCTGCGGGAGCAACAGCTACAAGGTCATTCCTTGTTACGGCACCTCAGTATAAAAATATTTGCCTGGTTACATACAATTGTGTGGGAAGTGACACAGTTTGTAAAAATGTATTGTTTTTACCAACCACCCAAAAACCAACGCCTAGATTTGAAGCAGATAAAGTACAAGGTTTTAACACAGATACCTTCCGTTTTATGGATAAGAGTTTGTTTGGACCTAGCACATGGAGATGGACCTTTACACCAAGCACAGCCCAATTTCTAATGGGTACAACTGCTAACAGCAAAAATCCAATGATTCGTTTTACCCAAAGGACCAAGTATACTGTTAAATTAGTTGTAACCAATATGTATGGCACAGATTCACTAACCAAAGTAGATTATATCAACATTGGTGCTTATGATCAACCACAGTGTATTAGTGATATCAACTTAGCAGATGGTAGCATCGGTATCAGTAGAGTGATTTTAGAAACAGGAATAGATACTTCTATCAATGCCTACACTCCCTGCTTTCAGATTGTAGGAGGAAATCAAGCTGCCACATTGTGGCGAGGTAAAAAGCATGCCATATCTGTAAATCGCCCTGCAACTACAAGTCCAATGGATCGTAAAGCATGGATTGATTTTAATATGGATGGTATTTTCTCTAATGATGAATTGGTAATGAATGAACTCAATGCAACTAACCTTTCTAAAACAGATACCATCTTTGTAAGTGAAACACAATTATTAGGTTCAACCAGATTGCGAGTAGGTGTAACCTATGCAGGTACAACTTTGAATCCAAGTGTTACTTTCTTGGGTGTATTTAGAGATTATGTTGTGAACTTTCCAAAAGATACTGTAAAACCGCTCACAAGCATAGTAGGTACAGCAACCTATTTCACAGAAATCAATAAACCTTATATCGACCCAGGTATCCTTGCTACTGATAATATTGAAGGAAACATTAGCACTAAATACCAAATCATTGGTTCAGTTGATACCAGTAAAGTGGGACCAAATTATTTAAAATATGTTGTTAAAGATTTATATGGAAATGTAAGTGATACGCTATATAGAACTGTATTTGTTGTGTTGAACCAAAGTGGACCAACTTTAACAATTACAGCTCCTTCTCAAGTATATGTTGAGGTATATAATAAATATGTTGAACCAGGTTATGTTGCAAGAAATAACCAAGGGATTGAGATTTCCGGTCAGGTAATTGTTACCAGTAATTTAGATACTTCAAAATTGGGAACATATAGCCTGAATTATTCTGTGACAGATGCCTTTGGTTTAACTGCAAATGGTCAAAGGTCAGTTGTTGTTGGTGATTCTACACGTCCGGTGGTTACACCAAAAGCAAATCCAACCATCCATCAAGTGGGTACTGCAATTGATTTAACTAAAATTGTTACGGTAATGGACAATTATTGGTCGGGTTCATTTGTTACCTTGACCGTGCAAGGAAGTGTAGATGTAAATAGTGTGGGAAGCTATTATATTTCTTATGTAGCCAGAGATAATTCGGGTAACGTTAGTAACCTTGTAATGGTTGAAGTAAAAGTTCAAGATACCAAACCTCCTGTACCAATTTTGCTAGGAACCAATCCACTTGTTTGGGATGTTAAAACACCATTCATTGATCCTTGGGTGGATTGGACAGACAACTATTGGCCAAAAGGAACTATTGATGTGAAGAGGAAAGGAATATTTAATACCAATGTATTGGGTGAATATACCCTGTGGTATGTGTTAACAGATCCATCTGGCAATAAAGACTCGGTAAGTAGGGTTTTAAAGGTAGTAGATAGAGTAGTCCCTCAAATAGATTTGTTAGGCATTAATGAAGTAAATTTACCAAGATGGGCTGAATATACAGATGCTCCTGTATCGCTTACTGATAATTATTACAAAGATGCTGATATGAGGAGTTCTTTGTTAATTGTAAATAATTTACCGCTCAATGCCAATAATAAACCTTTTGGTTCTGGAGTAGGTTTGTACAGTGTTCGATATACAGTAACAGATCCATCTGGAAATAAATCTGCAGAGGCTAAACGCACGATAAAAGTGCTGCCTGAAGGCCCATCTGGTGCAGAAGAACTGTTGATTTTTGACCGAATATTAAGTGCATTTCCAAACCCATGTTTTGGCAAACTACATGTGAAATTAGCTGATGTTCAAGAAAGTGATGTGCAGCTCACTATTTATGATGGATTAGGGAAAGAAGTATACATGTTTAAGATAGAAAAAATGGATTTACAATCGCGAGAATTAGATCTCCAGAACCTAAGCAAAGGTTTATATTTCATGAAAATTCAAAGCGGAGATTTTGTGGTAACAAGGAAAATCCAAATAAATTAAAAATGTAAAAAACTATAAATCAGGCTGATTCGATTTTCGGGTCAGCCTTTTTTATGGAAATTTTAACTATGTTTTTATCTTCCGTTTTCTTAATATTGAACAAATACCTAACGAATGAAAAAACTAATACTGCAATCCTTGTTTGTGTTTTCCATTTTCTTGATTTCTTTAAATGGTAAAGCACAAGTTATTTCAACAGACCCTGCCCCATATTGCACAGTAGATGCAACACTTGCCAATTGTGGTACCAACGATTACATCAATAATTTTACTTTTGGTACTTTAAGCAATCTTGCTTCTGGTTGTAATGCGAATGGACCTGCCTATTACACAAGATGGGCTAACACCACTTCTGTTTTGCCAGGTTCAACCTATACAATGACCATTCAAGGAGCAACTACTAAGCCTAATGGTTTTGGTGTTTGGATTGACTATAACCGCGACAATGATTTCTCGGATGTAGATGAGTTTGTTTACTCAACTCCAGGAGCATTTGGAACATTAACTGTGGGTCAATTATACACAGTGAATGTAACCATACCAACAACAGCCTCTCCAGGTATTACACGTCTTCGTGTACGTGGTAATTGGAATAACTACCGTGGTGGTGCACCTGGTGGTCCATTTATACAATCTGAAGCATGTGGTTCAGTTAATGATTGGACAGAAACAGAAGATTATTCAATTACTATTATTGGTTCTTCTATTGTATTGCCTCCTATTGCTAACTTTTATCCAAGTCAACCAACCATGACCTCTACTCCTATGGATACCGTTTGGTTAAACAGTCCATATGAATTGGTTAGTACCAGTACCAATACTTCACGTAGCTTTTGGGATTTACCAGGTGAAAATCCTTTGTTGCCGGGATATGCACGTAGCAATGTAGCTTGGACCTCACAACAATATATTGATACAGCTAAATACAATCAGAAATTTAAATATACATACGCTAGAAGAGGTTTTTGGCCTGTTCGTTTGTTAGCAGTAAATAACATGAAGCGCGATAGTTTGCGTGACAGTGTGGTTAAATATATTTGGGTTGATACTCCAGGAACCACGCCTAAACCTAATTTCTTTGCAGCACGCAGAAAAATTGGTATTGGTGATTATGCTTCCTTAGTAGATATTACTTCTGGCGGTCCGAACCAATGGTATTGGACTTTCGATCCTGCATGTAATTTATGTACAACACCACCTTATTTCAATAATTTCTTTGCTGGTGCTACCGATCAAAATCCATTGTTCTTTGG
>CAILJQ010000130.1 GCA_903834625.1 uncultured Bacteroidota bacterium | reverse complement strand
TGGGTTGATTATAAATCATCGCGCAAATTGGTAGTTGTTATTCAATCATTGCCGGTGAATACTCCACCCCAAAGCATCTTTTATTTAACAGGAAATTTTAATGGTTGGAATGCGAACGATAACCAATACCGATTTAAAAATTTACAAGGAAAACATACCTTGGTAATTCCTAATTTTAACGAAGATTACTCTGAATATAAGGTCACACGCGGCAGTTGGAGCAGGGAGTTTGCTAACAAAAACGGACATGTTTTGCCTAACCAATCATTTAAATTAAGTTACCCAAATGATACCATGTACATCAAAATTACGGGTTGGGTAGACACTCCTCCAGACCGATAGTATTTAAACAATGAACAAATAGGTTAAATTTGCCCCATGTTTGAAAATGCAGCAAGAACAGAAATTAGCAGTTTGGGCGAATTTGGGTTAATTGACCACCTCACCAAAAACTTTGTTTTAAAAAATAATACCCTTAAAGGCGTAGGTGATGATGCCGCGGTTATAGCCACTGAGGCTGGAAAACGCACCGTAGTAAGCACCGATTTATTGGTAGAAGGCGTTCACTTCGATTTAAGTTATTTTCCCATGAAACATTTGGGATACAAAGCAGTAGTGGTGAACCTAAGTGATATATATGCCATGAATGCCAAACCTAAACAAATAACGGTATCCGTAGCCATGTCGAGCCGATTTTCTTTAGAAGCCATTGAAGAACTCTATGCGGGTATTCAATTGGCCTGCGAAAAATACCAAATAGATTTAGTAGGTGGCGACACCAGCGCATCTAAACAAGGACTTACCATTAGCGTTACCGCCATTGGAGAAGCCAATGAGGAAGAATTGGTTTACCGAAGTGGAGCTAAAGCCAATGATTTGTTGGTAGTAACAGGCGATTTGGGTGGTGCATTTTGTGGCTACCAATTTTTAGAAAGAGAAAAAAGGGTTTATTTAGACAATCCTCAGGTTCAACCCGATTTGTCGGGACACGATTATATTATTGAACGCCAGTTGAAACCAGAAGCCAGAAAAGACATAATTGATATTTTAAAGGCGCTTGACATAAAGCCAACTTCTATGATGGATGTAAGTGATGGTTTGGCCAGTGAGTGCTTTCACTTGGCAAAGAGTTCTGGAACAGGCATCACAGTTTATGAAGAAAAGATTCCAATTGATCCAACCACATATAACTTTGCCAGAGAGTTAGAAATGGACCCAACCCTTTGTGCCTTAAGCGGTGGCGAAGACTACGAGTTACTTTTCACCATGTCGCAGGCAGATTTTGCCAAAATTGAACACCATCCAGATTTTAGTATTATTGGATATGTAACAGAGGCCTCAGAGGGTATAAACCTCATTACCAAGAGCGGAAACAAACATCCTATGAAGGCGCAAGGTTGGACGGCATTTTAGGATTACGTTAAATATTGGTTCGAACCGAATTATTTTACATTTTTACCGTAAATTGCCAACCCATGCGTAAATGGCTTTTGATATTTTGTTTAGTTGGCTGGTACTTGCCTGCAGACGCGCAAATACTGCCTTCCTTTGGTAACTCAAGGACCGGAGGCAGTGGTATGCAATTTTTAAAAATACCCAATGATGCCCGCTCAATTGGACTTGGTGGTGCGGTGGTAGGTGTTACCAATGATGTTTCTGCCATGTATTGGAATCCGGCAGGTATTACCCGATGCGATACAGGAAGGTATAATTTTCAGTTGTCTCATACCCGATATTATGCCAATGCATCTGGCAATTTTGCTGGAGTTATCTTAAAAAAAGGCAAACACAATTTTTTTGGGATTCAGTTTCAAAGTTTGAATTACGCTGCTATGGATGAAACCACTGAATGGCAACCCTACGGAACGGGAAGAACAGTGCAAGTGAACAATGTAATGGCTGGACTGAGTTACGCGCGTATTTTAACTGATAATTTTAGCTTTGGGGTAAACAGCAAATGGGCACATGAATCTATTGCCGATGTGGCCACCAACAATGTATTATTTGATTTGGGATTAAGCTATAACATAGGATTGATGTACAGCAAATTTGGCGTTTCATTCAGCAATTTTGGAATGAACGTAGCGCCAGATGGCACCGTAAGCATCTTAAAAATGAACGGCGAAACTACCGTGAGTAATTTTTCTGAAGTAAGCGCTCCAAGTACTTTTAGAATTGGGGGCGCCTTAGATCCCATTCATACCAACCAACATGTACTAACTTTGTTGGCCCAATTAAACCACCCTACAGATAACAATGAAACCTACGCTGCAGGTGCAGAATACAGCTACAAGAATTTATTGTTTTTAAGAACAGGTTACGAATTGGGAAGCGATGAAAGATATACTTTGCCTACCGCAGGATTTGGTATGCGCTTTCAACGTAACTTTGGTGTGTTTCGTTTTGATTATGGTTTCAGCAACAAATCTATGCTTGGTAACCTTCACCGCTTAACGCTTTCTGTATGCATCAGATAAGAAAATATTTTTCCTTCAACTTTATTCTATTTGCCAGCTTTTTGCTGCTCCTCTCCTCTTGCAGCCTTTTTGGTGATAAGAAAAATAATACAGTTGATGATGTGTTCAAACAAGGTAGCATTGACCCCAATTTGGTTCCAAACAATGTGAGTTACGTTCCCCTATACCCCTTTATTACCAATGTAAGAAACCCATTAGATGTTTTTGTTGGGTATGATGATTTAATTTACATAGTTGCCGATAACGATGAAAATAACCTAAACGATAATGAGGTATTGGTATACGATCAAAAAATGAGTTTGGTTTACCGATTGAACATTTTTGGCGCAACAGATATTACTCAAGATAGAAGATTACACACCTACATAGCAGGAAGATATTATACAGACGATACACGCACTACACATTTGGCTGCTGTTTATCATATTGAATTATTGGCTGCTGGCACACCCAAGTTTACAGATACCCTTACCCACTTTACTTGTGATGAAAGTAGGACAAATACTTCATTTAGAGGAGCAGATGATATTGCTGTGCAGTTTACCGGTTTAGCTACCCTTTGGGACAATACTTTGTATGTGTCTAGAACGGGACCAAGAAACGATCAAAGTTCAATAGCTCGGCCAGACAATGGGGTTTTGGTTTTTGATGCGGCTGGAACCAATATTGGTTTTACCACCAATTTAAATCCAAACCAATCAAGTTTAAAATCATCGGTTGGCATTAGTGGTATTGCAAGCTTAGCCGGACCACCACAGCGTCTTTCTGGAATAAGTACTTCAAGAAATTTGTTCTTAACATTGGCCGATCAAAACACGCCACTAGAATATAGAGCTTTAAGTATTGTAGCCACAGACGATCCAGATCAAGGGATCATTTTTGGAGAAAATGCATCGTTCCTAAATTTTGATGTAACCAAAGCAAACCGTTTTATGTATGAAAGTTTTAGGTTTGGAAAGCCTGAAGACATTTATGTAGCGCCTGATGCAACGGGTTATATTTTTGTAACCGATTCTGAAAAAGATTCCTTGTTTGTGTTTACCAACGGAGGTTTTGAGGGGGTAAATCCACCGGCAAATAGCACGGTGAAAAAACAAATCATTGTATCTTTTGGGGGTTCGGGAACAGATGGTAATGGAAGTGGTCCTTTTAACCTAATCAATCCAAGTGGTGTATGTTATTACAACCGCAGTGTATTTGTGTGTGATAAAGGAAATAACCGGGTATGCAGGTACCGGTTAAATACTGACCTGCAATAGAGATACCGTTTCGGAATCTCTTTAGTTATCCGAAACAACAAATTTGAATTTATCAAATGAACATTGGCATAGTATGTTATCCTACCTACGGCGGTAGCGGTGTGGTGGCAACAGAACTGGGAAAAGCACTAGCCTTGCGCGGACATAAAGTACATTTTATTACGTACAAACAACCTGCACGACTCGATTTTTTTACAGAGAATACCTTTTACCACGAAGTATATGTGAGCTCTTATCCCTTGTTTGATTTTCCTCCCTATGAAACGGCATTAACCAGTCATTTAGTAGATGTAGTAAAATTTGAAAAATTGGATGTATTACATGTGCATTATGCCATTCCGCATGCTTCAGCAGCCATTATGGCCAAACAAATTTTGGCTTCAGAAGGTATACATATTCCAGTAATAACAACCCTACATGGCACCGATATTACCTTAGTAGGTAAAGATGCAAGTTTTGAACCTGTGGTGAGATATAGCATCAATATGTCTGATGGAGTTACCTCTGTTTCTGAATCTTTGAAGCAAGACACTTACAAGTTATTTGATATCAAAAGAGAAATCAAAGTAATACCCAACTTCATTGATTTTACTAGGTTCAGCAAGAAAAATCATGAACATTTTAAAACGGCTATAGCCCCTAACGGAGAAAAGCTTATTGTACATACCTCTAATTTTAGGAAAGTAAAAAGAATAGATGATGCTGTAAAAGTTTTTGCAGAAATCATCAAAAAAATTCCTTCCAAATTGTTGCTAGTAGGCGATGGTCCAGAACGTATCAATATTGAAAAACTTTGTAGAGAATTGAACCTCATTGACAAGGTTACTTTTTTAGGAAAACAAAATCAGGTTGAGGAGATTTTATCTGTATGTGATTTGTTTTTGATGCCAAGTGAAACAGAAAGTTTTGGCTTAGCTGCATTAGAAGCAATGGCTTGTGAATTACCTGTAATATCAAGCAATGCAGGCGGTATTCCCGAATTAAATGTAGATGGTGTAACAGGATATTTATGTGATGTAGGTGATGTGGCTACTATGTCTGAAAAAGCCATTTATATTTTAGAAGATACCGAAAGGCTCAATACTTTTAAAGCTGCAGCCAAAGCACGGGCCATGGATTTTGATATCCATCAAATTGTGCCCGTATATGAGGAGTTTTATAAAAAAATTATCGCTGGAAATTAAAAAAAAGGCTGACCCAATTGGATCAGCCTTTTTTAATAGCTAAAAGACTTAAAGACTTTCCATGTAAACAACTACATCGTTTACAGTTGCTAGTCCTTCTAACTCAGCAGCTGTTACGGATGTACCGAATTCTGCGTTAAAAGCGTCTGCTAATTGGGGGTAAACTGTGTTAGTGAAACCAAGGTTTCCTTGCATAGTTAATTGGTCGGCACTGGGAGCTTTGTCCATGATAATAGTTTTCACTCTCCCTTTGATTCCATCTGGCATAATTTAGATTTGTTTAGTGTGTACCTCAAATGTATACTTTTTTTATTGATGAATTAGGTTCATTTTTGCGACAGATGAACCCATTAAAAAAACGGATAGGAATTATTGGCGGCGGACAATTAGGTAGAATGCTACTTGAGGAAAGTGCCCGCCTGAACATTCATTTCAATGTACTGGAATCAGATGAAAACTGCCCATGTGCCAGTTTAGCACATACTTTTATCAAAGGTAGTTTAATGGATCCTGCAAAAATTAGGGAACTTGCAGCCATAAGTGATGTGTTAACCTACGAGATAGAACACGTCCACACCGAAGTTTTGTTGGAACTTGAAAAAGAAGGTAAAACAATTATCCCTTCTCCACGTATTTTACAAATGATACAGGACAAAGGATTGCAAAAAGAATTTTATGCAAAACATCAAATTCCATCGGGTAAGTTCTTTTTAGTAAATAACAAGGCAGAATGGCAGAGGCTCATTCCCTTATTAGGTTCAGAAAAATTTGTGGCCAAAACGCGCAAAGGTGGATATGATGGCAAAGGCGTGGCTATTTTAAACAGTGCCAACATACTCCAAAACCCCGAGTTAATTCCTTTTGATGGACCTTGTGTTTTAGAAGAATTTATACCATGTGAAAAAGAATTAGCTGTAATTGTGGCAAGAGACCAAGAGGGAAATATTGTTTCCTTCCCCTCTATTGAAATGGAGTTTGACCCAGAAGCCAATTTGGTTACCTTACTTTTATCGCCAGCTAGTGTTGGAAGTATTATTGAAGAGAAAGCTGAAAGTATTGCACGCCGCGTGGTAGAAGCATTAGACGGTCCGGGATTGTTTGCAGTTGAATTGTTCCTGAACCAAAGTGGAGAAATATTTGTGAACGAGGTAGCGCCTAGGCCTCATAATAGCGGACACCATACCATTGAAGCCTGTTATACTTCTCAATACGAGCAGTTAACACGCATCTTGTTGAACCTACCTATGGGAAGTACAGAAATGGTGCAACCTGCAGGAATGGTAAATTTACTAGGCGCCAAAGACTTTAGCGGAAGTTATGCCCTTGAAAATTTGGATATGGTAAGTAAAATTCCAGGTGTATTTGTGCATTTATATGCCAAGGCAGAAAGTAAACCCATGCGTAAAATGGGCCATGTAAGTATCCTTGCCTCAAGCATAGACGAGGTGCATGAGAAAGCCGCAGTGGTAAGTAAGAACTTGCGTTTTGTTAAAGATCCTTCCTAAGTTAACATGATAGATTCCCAATTTAAATTAGTGAATTGCACCCTAAAACATGCCGCAATGTTAGCAGAAATAGGTGCAAGTACTTTTGATGAAACTTTCTCTCCCTATCATCCTGCAAAGGACATGGAAGCCTATATTGAGAAAACGTACACCTTAGCACAACTCAAAAAAAACCTACTTAACCCTTATATCCAATATTATGCAGCCTACAATGAAAATGGCGACTGCGGATACATTAAACTGTTAGACGATGTACAAGCTGAAGGTATAGAAGGCAGGGTAATGGAATTAGAAAAAATATATGTAAGGCAATGGGCGCAAGGAAGTGGTGTGGCCAGTTTGCTCATGAACAAGGGCATTGACCTGGCGCGTAAACAAGGCTATGACTATTTATTTTTAGGTGTATGGCAAGAAAATAAAAGAGCATTGGCTTTCTACAAAAAAATGGGTTTTGAGGTCTTTAATACCCGCACCTTTCAATTAGGTGATGAGATGTGCGACGACTTTTTACTGAAACTTGCTTTATAAGTTGAGGAAATTTTACCACTAAATCTGTACTTTTGGCTTAGTTCACTATTTTATGAGAAATAAACTTTTCCTTATTCTGTTTTTAGTATGTGTTACTGGTCAAATATCTGCACAAAGATATCTAAGCAAGGTATTTGATACAGTAAATGTTGCATCTGATATACCTTATGGTTTTAATTTTAACTATAAGGGTGATAGCACAACTTTATATTTAGATGTATACAACCCAAAAGGTGATACAGTACTTAATCGTCCGTTGGTTATTTTAGCCCATGGAGGGTCATTTGTACAAGGCAATCGCAAAGCAACTGATATAAGCACATTGTGCACGCGTTTGGCAGAAATGGGCTATGTAGTTGCCTCAATTCAATACAGATTAGGTGTTGGTATTGGAGGTGGAACTACCTTAGAACAAGAGTTTGAAAAAGCCGTATGGCGCGCTACCCAAGATGGTAGAGCAGCCGTAAGGTATTTTAATAAAAGCATTGAAAATGGCAATCCATTTCACATAGATCCTAATATGTTTTATGCAGGAGGTATCTCTGCTGGAGGTGTATTGGCTTTGCATTTGGCGTTTTTAGATACTCCTTCTGAATTGGCACTTACACAAATAGACACTTTAATTCATGGGGGCATTGAGGGTAACAGCGGCAACCCTGGTTATAGCTCAAAAGTTAAAGGAGTAGTAAGCCTCTGTGGTGCCCTCTCAAAAGTTCAGTACATGAACAACAACACAAACATTACCTTATGCAATATGCATGGCACCAATGATGCTACAGTACCTTATAAAACAGATTACTTCAAGTTTTTTAATTCAAATGTGGCTTTGTTATCTGGAAGTTTTACGGTTGACTCAGCTGCAAATAAATTAGGCATGGATACTCGCTTGTATACCTTTGAAGGTGCAGACCATGTGCCATTCACAGGCACAAGCGCTACCCAAAAATTATACATGGATACCACGGTAAACTATGTTGCCAGGTATTTATACAAACATGTTACGGGCCTGGTACCAACAGGTTTCGGTTCGAACCAAAAAGCCATTCACTTCAATTGTTTCCCAAATCCTACACATGAAAAAATGCAGGTAAAATTTGGTTCACTTCAGAAGAGACATATCAAAATATATTCTATGCAGGGTGCCCTGGTACATGAGCAAACAAGCAATGAAATGGAAGTTGATCTTCCACTTTCAACACTTTCAGTGGGCACCTACTTTTTGCAAATTACAGAAGACAACCAACAAGCATTTCATAAAATCATCTTGTATTAATGGCTACTCGTTTTTATAAAGTTTACGATTTTTCACAACATGGCAAAGAACCACAAGAGCTCTACTCGGTTCGAACCATTTCCTTGGATAACAAAATGATTTGCCTGGTACGTTTAGTGGATGGATATTATGCCATAGACGACCGCTGTCCGCACGCAGGCGCCAGACTAGGCATGGGCAAATGCACTGAAGAAGGTATGGTTGTTTGCCCTATACACAGGTATCAATACAACGCAAAAACAGGAAGAGGATTACCCCGTCAAGGAGATTTTGTTAGCACCTATCCTGTTGAAAACAGAGAAGATGGAATTTATATTGGGATTGAAAAAAAGTGGTGGCAATTTTAATAACTCCAAATTTAAACCTGAACCAACTTCCACTTTCCTCTTTTAAAGAAATACCAAGCCACTAAGGCAATAGATGTTTCTGCTACAGGAATGGCAATAAAAACACCTGTTGTCTTCATGTTTAAATACACAGCTAAAAAATAAGCTAAAGGTATTTGAAAAAACCAAAAACAAACTAAGTTAATCCATGTAGGCGTGGCGCTATCGCCAGCACCATTTAGTGATTGAACCATCACCATACCAATGCCATAAAACACATACCCAAAACCAATAATGCGCAATGATTCAATAGCATATTTGCTCACGTTTGGATCTTGTGTAAAAACACCAATGATAGGATCAGGAAAAAGGGTAAATAATAAGGTTACAAAACTCATAAAAATGGCATTGTATTTCACACATAAATACACACTTTTTTCTGCCCTATGAATTTCTTTAGCACCTAAATTTTGTCCAACCAAAGTAGCTGCTGCATTGCTTAATCCCCAGGCGGGTAAAATAAAAAAGACCACATTTCTAATGGCTATTTGATAACCTGCAGAGGCTTCTGTACCGCCAGTTTGGGCCACCAACCTTGCAAGAACCAACCAACTTCCACTGGCAATAATAAATTGAATGGTAGCCGGAGTAGCTATAGAAACCAATGATTTTAAAATGGAGAAGTCTACGGCAAAATGTTTGGACTTTAATTTTATGGCATGTTTACCATAAAACAAATGCCATAATTGATAGAGTACTCCAGAAGTCCTTCCTACTACCGTAGCAATGGCTGCCCCCATTAATCCGAAAAAATGAATAAAAATAGGGCACAAAACAATATTTATTAAACTGGCAATCCATAAGCTTTTCATAGCCATTGCGGCATTGCCTGCCCCTCTGAAAATACCATTAATTAAGAACAATAAAACAATTGCCAAACTGCCGCCCATCATGATGCGTGTGAAAATTGCTCCCTCACGAACCACCTCTTCATTGGCTCCCATTAATTGCAAAATTTCTGGCGCAAAGTACATGCCCAAAAAACTCATGATTAGGTTTGCCCAAAAAGCCAACACCAAAGATTGGGCCCCAGCATGTGAAGCAGCCTCTGGATTCTTCTCTCCTATTCTTCTTGAAACCACAGCCGTTGCTCCGGTACTTAACCCAATGGCCACTGAATAAATAATAGTAATCACAGATTCTGTTAAACCCACTGTGGCAATGGCGTTCTGTCCCAATTTACCAACAAAAAACATATCAACCACTGCAAAAACACTTTCCAAACTCAACTCCAAAATCATTGGAATGGCCAATAAAAAAACAGCCATTGGAATACTTCCTTGGGTATAATCACGCTCCTCTCCATTGAGTGAAGATTTAATTACCCCATAAATTTCTTTAATAGTTACTTTTTTGCTCATAGGTGAACAACAAAGAAAACCATTCGCGAACCAATTGAAAACTAATTATGGTTTTTTTTGATAAAGGGGAATTGATGGATTGAGGCAAAAACTGCTTAACATTGTACCCTAAATTTTGAAGTAAACAATGATGTTTGAAAATACCCTCGCCTTTGCCCAAGCTCAAGATGCAGCAGATACCTTAAAACATTTTAGAGAAGAATTTCACCTCTTGCAAAAAGATGGCCATCCAATGGTTTATTTATGTGGAAACTCACTAGGATTGCAACCTAAAAGAGTGAAAGCGGCCATTGACCAAGAGTTAAAAGATTGGGCAGAATTGGGTGTTGAGGGACATTTTGATGGCAAAAATCCTTGGATGTATTATCATCATTTTTTAACAGAAAAAGCGGCAAATGTGGTGGGAGCAAAACCCTCTGAGGTGGTAATTATGAATAACCTCACGGCCAACTTACATTTAATGATGGTAAGTTTTTACCAACCTACCAAAGAACGATATAAGATTATGATGGAGGTTTCGGCCTTTCCATCAGACCAATATGCCATGGAAACTCAGGCGAAATTTCACGGTTTCGACCCCAACGATGCCATTATAGAATTAAAGCCACGTGAGGGAGAATATACGCTGCGCACAGAAGACATTCTTGCTCAAATTGAAGCAAACAAAGATTCACTTGCCATAGTAATGATGGGTGGCGTAAATTATTATACTGGTCAGGCTTTTGACATGCAAACCATTGCTGCCAAAGCTCATGAGATAGGCGCTAGAGCCGGATTTGATTTGGCACATGCTGCTGGAAACTTACACTTACAATTACATGATTGGAATGTAGACTTTGCCGTTTGGTGTACCTATAAATATTTAAATAGTGGGCCTGGCGGAACAAGTGGTGTGTTTGTGCATGAAAGACACGGCAATAACCCAGAATTAGTTCGCTTTGCTGGATGGTGGGGACATGATGAAAAAGAACGTTTCCAAATGAAAAAAGGATTCAAACCTATGGAAGGCGCTGCAGGATGGCAATTGAGCAATGCACAAATATTTCCAATGGCCATTCATAAAGCTTCATTAGAAATGTTTGAAGAAGCGGGCATGGCAAACCTTAGGACAAAAAGCGAAAAACTAACCGCCTACCTTGAGTTTATTTTAAAAGATTATTCGGCCCAGTTAAATATCATCACTCCTTCAGATCCAAAGCAAAGAGGCTGTCAACTTTCTATTATAGTAAAAGAAGATGGAAGGAAGCTATTCGACTTTTTACAATCCAAAAACATATTACCAGATTGGCGGGAACCAGATGTAATTAGGATGAGCGCTGTTCCAATGTATAATTCATTTGAAGATGTTTACCGCATTGGCGTTGCCCTCAAAGAATACTTTCGTTAAGTATGGCAAACTTCCCGTATCGCTTGGTTCAAACCGAACCTAAAATATTTATAGGCATTCACCTAGAAATGTCATTGATTCAAAATAGTACTTTCCAACTGTGGAGTAGTTTTAGGCCTATGCTGAACCAAATACAACATAGGATAGGTAGTCATCTTGTTTCTTTACAAGTATACCCTGCAGATTATTTCTTTCGGTTCGAACCGAATAAAACCTTTACCAAATGGGCTTTGGCAGAAGTTAGTTTGGCAACGGATATTCCTAATGGAATGGAACTTTTTACTTTGGAAGCTGGACAATATTTTGTTTACGACCACAAAGGCGCAGACACCCAAATTTTCGCCAAAATATTTGGAGAGATTTTGCCCAAAGAAGGATTTATGGTTGACAACAGGCCACACTTTGAAGTGCTTGGTGAACGGTATAAAGTAAACAGTCCTGATTCTGAGGAAGAAATCTGGATTCCTATAAAAAAATTGAATTCCTAATTGCCGTAAAAAGCAAGGCAAGGGTCATAGCAATAATCAAAATAAGTTGCTATTTTGAGACCCAATTAACAAGAAACAAATGGCAGAGAAAATAAATATTATTGGAGGTGGGTTAAGTGGTACCCTTATGGCTATTTATATGGCTAAAAGAGGTTTTGAGATTAACCTATTTGAACGCAGACCCGACATGCGCAAGAACAAAATGTCGGCAGGAAAATCTATTAATTTGGCCCTTTCAACACGGGGGTTAAACGCACTTGAAAAAGTAGGTTTAGATAAAGAAATTTTAGCAGATGCCATTCCCATGTTTGGCAGGATGATGCACAGCAGAAGTAGTGAATTGGCTTACCAGCCATATGGCAAACAGGGGCAAGCCATTAACTCTGTTTCTAGAGGAAGGTTAAACATTAGATTATTAGAATTAGCTGATGAGTTTAGCAATATTACTTTACACTTTAGCACCAAGTGTGTAGATGTAAATGTAGAAGAAGGCATCTCTGTTTTTGAAATGGAGGATGGTTCAAGACAAACCTTTCATAGCGACAGAATCATTGGAACAGATGGTGCATTTGCCGCAACTAGAGCACGTATGCAAATGGGCGATCGTTTTGATTACAATCAATTTTACCTCAATGTAGGCTACAAAGAATTGGAAATACCCGCCGGAATGGGCGGTGCCTTTCAAATGGAAAAAGAAGCCTTACACATATGGCCCCGTGGTGCCTTTATGATGATTGCCCTTCCTAATCCAGCAGGCGATTTTACTTGTACTTTGTTTGCCCCTTTTGATGGAGAAAAAAGTTTTGAAAACCTAAAAACCCGCGAAGCAGTGGAAGCCTTTTTTAGAGAAGAATTCCCAGATGCAGTGCCAATGATGCCAACCTTGTTAGATGATTTCTTCAAAAATCCTACTTCAAGTTTGGTTACCGTGCGTTGTTATCCTTGGGTGAAGAAAGATAAGTTAGCCTTAATGGGAGATGCAGCGCATGCTGTTGTGCCTTTTTACGGGCAAGGCATGAATTGCAGTTTTGAAGATGTAGTGGTAATGGATGAATGCATTGGCAAATATGGTTCTGATTGGAACAAAATATTTGATGAATACCAAAAACTGCGCAAACCCAATGCAGATGCTATTTCTGAACTAGCCATACAGAACTATTCTGAAATGGCAGACAAGGTAGGCGACAAACATTTCTTGCATAAAAAACATATTGAGCATGAATTAAGTGAGCTCTATCCAACTAAATTTAAATCGCAATATGAATTAACTACCTTTAGTTTAAGTCCATACAAATATGCCTTAGACCAAGGTAAAAAGAACGATTTATTATTGGAAATGATCATTGCAGAAAAGGCAGAAGAGAAAATAAAAGACCCTGCTTTTATGGAGCATTTATGGCATATTCTTGATTAGGTATTTCTGAAGTAAAATTACACTATCTAATTCTAATTATATTGCACCTAAAGGCAACCAATGAAGACTAAGTTGCATCTTAAACAGAAACGATTGATATGAAAAAATCCTTATTTATTTTTGCTTGCTTGTTCTCTATGGTATTTAGCGTAGCAGCACAAACCAAGAAACCTGCTGCAAAAAAACCTGTAACAGCTAAAAAACCTCAACCTAAAAATCAACAAGTAATGAGTGCCCTCAAACCTCTGAAACAAAGAGTTGAGATTAGCACCGATTATGGTGTAATGGTGGTTCAATTATATGATGAAACTCCTTTACACCGCGATAACTTTATAAAGTTGGTTAAGCAAGGCTTTTATGATAGTTTGATGTTTCACCGAATCATCAACACTTTTATGATTCAAGGAGGTGACCCAACTTCTAAAAATGCCGATTCAAATGCCATGTTGGGCGCTGGAGATATAGGGTATAAAATTCCTGCAGAGATAAAACCTGAACTTTACCATAAGCGAGGTGCATTGTGTGCTGCACGTGACAACAATCCGCAACAAATGAGTAGTGGATGTCAATTTTATATTGTGCATGGAAGAAGGTTTACCACCAACGAATTAGAGCAAATCATCAACAGCAGAAACATGGGTAAAAAACAAGAGATTTTATACCAAATTTACCAAAGTGATACCGTTCAAGCTGCTGTAAATGCCTTGCAAAATTCGCAAGACAAGGAGGCCATTAGAGCGTATATGGATAAGGTGCAAAAAGTGGCAGACCAAGCATATAAAATTAAATACCCTAATGCAGAAAATGTAAACAATGACCAAGTTCAAACTTATGTTGAATTTGGCGGAGCGCCTCATTTAGATGGGGCTTACACGGTATTTGGCGAGTTAATAAGTGGATGGGAAGTATTAGATAAAATTGCAGCTGCAAAAACAAGACCTGGCGATAGACCCATTCAAGACATTCGAATGAAAATGAGATTGCTATAGTGAGAAAATTCCTCTTTGTTTTTTTCGTTTTAACTTCTTTCGTGGCCTTGGCTCAGACCGAAACCACTGTTATTGGCAAAATACAAGACAAGCGCAATAAAGAAGCATTGCCCTTTGTAAGTATTGGTTTTAAAGGTACTGCAGGCGGAACAACTACTGATTTTGAAGGGAGGTTTAAAATGACCACCTCTCAAAAAGTAGATTCATTGGTGGTTACCTATGTGGGTTATAAAAGGTATGTGGTTAAAATAAAACCTGGCGTTTCGCAAACCATTTTGGTTGAATTGGAAGAGGCCACACAAGAAATGGGTGAAGCGGTTATTAAACCTGGTTTAAATCCTGCCCTACGCATAGTAGACGCTGCCAGAAAAAACAAAAAGCGCAACAATCAGGATGAGATTAACAGCTACGCTTATAACTCATACAGCAAAATAGATATATCGCTCACGAATATTTCTGATGAAATGAAAAATTCAGCGGTATTTAAGCCATTGAAAAACCTGTTTGATACCATTCATCAAATGCGTAACGATGAAGGCAAGCATATACTTCCAGTTTTTGTTAGTGAGACCTACTCTAAATATTATTTTCTAAAATCTATTGGGAAAGGAAAGGAAGTTATTGAAGGAAGTAAGTACTCTGGCATTGGGGTTGAAGCCAATACCTACCTCATGGATTTAATGGGTGGACAATTACATCACTTAAATTTAAGCAATAATTTTATCCGTTTATTAGACAAAGATTTTGTATCACCTATTGCTGATGAAGCGCATTATTACTATATCTATACGCTATTAGATAGCATGGAAATAGATGGCTTGAAATGTTATAAAATTCAATTGAATTTAAAACGAAAGCAAGATCTTGCCTTCGAAGGATTTATTTGGATAACTGATTCTAGTTTTGCCTTGAAACAAGCAAACCTTGAGATAAGCAAAGCTGCTAATGTGAACTTTGTAAACCGCATCAAAATACAACAAGAAATGATGCCTAGTAAAGAAGGGCCCTTCATTACTTCCAAAAGCAGGATGATCTTTGACTTTGCGCGCTTTCAAAAAAATGGAAGCGGTATGGTGGCAGGTTTTTATAATGCCTATACAGATATCAAAACTGAAATTGGAATTAATAGAGAGTTTTTTGATTACCCCGTTGTTACCAACGAAAATGCAGGCAATAAAGACACCAGTTATTGGGAGGATAAACGCACCGAACCTCTTTCATCTATTGAAAAAGAAATGGTGAACCGTGTTGATTCTGTTAATAATTTACCCATTGTAAAAACCTATGTAGATGTGGTGCATACCATTGTTGAAGGTTACAAACGTATTGGCAAATTAGATTGGGGTCCTTATATGAATTTGGTTTCTTTTAATGAAGTGGAAGGTGTTAAACTTCGTTTAGGATTCAAAACCAATTACGACTTTAGCGAGAAGTTTGTCTTTAACACCTACCTTGCTTATGGAACTTTGGATCAACAATATAAATATAGCTTTGGCCTCGATTATATATTAGATTCAAGGAGATGGACAGTATTATCTGGCAAATACAGAAAAGATTACGACATACTAGGCATTACAAACTCACCTATTAGTTATGCTTTAAGTGGAGGATTTTTCCAGTTTTTCAATTTCTTTTCAAGCAATGTACGCATCAACCAAACAGAACAGGTTAACCTCAGCTTTACCCAAACATTTTCGAGCAGTTGGACATTAAAGTTTTTGGTAGACAAAAGCACCTTTACCCCCAAAGGTGATTTTATTTTTGCATACATAACTAATCCCGCTGAAACACCCATTAACCAGACCATAGCCAGCACTTATACCACTACACAAATTGGAGTAGAGGCTCGCTGGGCATATAAGGAAGTTAATATCTCTAGAGGTCATGATAGGTTTAACGTAGACAGAGCAAAACTTCCAGTATTTATCCTAGGATACAATAGAGGTATTCAAGGTTTGGGTAAAGGCGATTTTAACTATGATAAAATTACACTTATTGTTTCTCATCACATGAATACCTCTGTATTTGGTACTGCAGATTGGTATATCTATACAGGTAAAATTTATGGGCAGCTACCTTATACCTTGTTAGATGTTGCTCGAGGAAATGAAAGTATTATTTACAGTGACTACAATTATAGCCTCATGAATTTTTATGAGTTTGTAAGTGACGCATACATCCATACATCCTATACCCAAAGATTTGAAGGAGTGCTGTTCAATAAAATTCCATATATCAATAAACTAAGGCTGCGTAATTACTTGGTAGTAAAGGCCGCATATGGTAGCTTGAGTAATTCTAACCGAAAAATGGTCCCTAATTTCGATCAGTTCGGAAGACCCTTATCTACCTTCAATACCTTCCAAAATGAGCCTTATGTTGAAATGGGATATGGCATTGAAAATATTTTTAAAGTGGCAACAGTTGGATTAGTGCATCGCTTGAACTATCACAATTTGCCCAATGCCCGATTGTTTGGGGTGAATATTGGCCTAAGAATTCATTTTTAATGCTACTTCCTAATAGTCAAAAAGCAGTATTTTTGAAGTCAATTAGAACCAACCAACTTGCAACACCACGTATTCACTATCGCAAAAGCTTGCCAGCAGGCAGGCGTTGAAAATGCAGTTATTTGTCCAGGCAGCAGGTCTGCACCACTTGTATTTGCTTTCACACAAAATCCGCAAATAAAATGTATTTCTGTTATTGATGAACGAAGCGCAGGTTTTATTGCCTTAGGACTTGCACAGCAATTGCAAAAACCTGTGGCGCTTATTTGTACTTCTGGTACGGCTGGACTCAATTTCTTTCCTGCTATAGCAGAGGCATATTATCAAAAAATTCCCTTATTGGTTTTAACAGCAGATAGACCGCCAGAATTGCTGAACCAACAAGATGGACAAATGATCATGCAAAAACATATGTATGGAAAACATGTGCTATCAAGTCATGAACTGATGTGTTTTGAAGAAGACAAAGTAGACTATAAACTTACTGAACGGATTGTATTTAACGCACTAGAAGAATGTATGTCGGACAAAGGATTTGGCCCTGTACATATTAATGTTCCCTTGCGTGAACCACTATATAATTTTGGAAAAGAAGAAATAGCTGTACCCAAACTTACCCATAAAAAAGAGCCAACACTTACAGAGGGCATTACATTATTACCCAATTTAAATGATTTAGGTGTAGCCTGGAAAGAAAGTAGAAGGAAATTAATTGTGATCGGACAAATGTCGCCTAACAAAGAATTAGAGGCATTACTTAATTCTTTTGTGAACCAAGATGACGTGGTGGTTATAAGTGATATTGTTTCGAACCAACATGAATGTTCCAACGCACCCCTCTTCGACAGTATTCTCCAATACCATGATCGTTTGGTATTAGGTTTGGCTGAACCAGATTTAATGATTTCGTTTGGAGGCCCATTGGTATCCAAATCCATAAAAAATTGGTTAAAAAAACAAAAGCCTGCTTACCATTTTAGGATTCAACCTAATAAAGAAACAATAGACACGTATCAAAACGTTACACATCAAATACAAGCAGAATTACTCCCCTATTTAAAAGCATTTCACTCTTTGAGGATTTTCCAAAATCCACTGCGCAAACCATTTGCCGAAACCTGGAAATTACTCAATAAAAATACGGCAAGCGCACTTATAGCATTTCATCAAAAACAAATTTGGTGCGAACCAACTGCATTAGCGCACTTTGTTCAATACCTTCCAGATAATAGCATGTTGCAATTGTCAAATAGTTCAACGGTTAGATGGGTAAGTTGGAATGGAATACCCTTAAAAGGCCTTCTCATTTTTTGCAATAGAGGAACAAGTGGCATTGATGGAAGCACCAGTACAGCCATTGGTGCAGCAATCGCTATGCCTCATAAAATGGTTACTTTCATTACAGGTGACCTGGCTCTTTTTTACGATCAAAATGCACTCTGGCAAAAACAACTTCCTAGCAATTTGCGCATAGTGGTATTAAACAACCAAGGAGGTAATATTTTTAATTGGATAGACGGACCTTCTTCCCACCCTACAGCACTTGATTATTTTACCACACCCCACCAATTAAGTGTAAAAATATTGGCGGAACAATACAAACTAACCTATTTTTCTTGCAATGGATTTAAGGATATGAGTAGTGTTATTCATGAATTTTATTCAGTAGGTAAAGGCACCAGTATTTTAGAGTTGCAATTCAATTCTGAAGACAACAAAAAAGGAATAGCTGATTTCAGAACAATTCATATTCAGTAATTTTCTGAGATTTAAGTTGAAATTGTCATCTACAGAAATAACAATATTCCATAAAAAAAGGGCTGTCTCAATCATTTGAGACAGCCCTTTTTATTTAGCCAAAGCTTAATTAGCGTGTTCTTACCATGCGAATGGTTTTGCTATTTTCACCTTGGGTGATTCTAACCAAATACATACCATCTGAGTAATTGGCTTCCATTTCTTGGATCATGCCACCATCATTGAATTTCTTGGTATCTACCATTCTTCCATTCATGTCGTACACATCTATTTGATAAGCCTCTGTTGATGAACTCAACAAACGTACATTGAATACACCATTGCTTGGATTAGGATACAAATCTGCCTCAAAGTAATCTTTGAT
>CAILJQ010000129.1 GCA_903834625.1 uncultured Bacteroidota bacterium | reverse complement strand
TATAAAGGTGAATTGGAGCGTGTGGCCTCATTTAAAGAAAAAGCTCGTACACAACCAAATAATATCAATGCGGGATTGTTAACCTATCCTGTTTTAATGGCGGCAGATATTATTATTCACAAGGCAAGTAAGGTTCCTGTTGGAAAAGATCAAGAACAACATCTTGAAATGGCAAGGACCTTTGGAAATAGGTTTAATAGAATGTATGGAAAAGAAATATTTCCAGAGCCATTTGCATTTAATTATGGAAAAGAATTGGTAAAAATCCCTGGATTGTTAGGTGGAGGAAAAATGAGCAAAAGTGATGGCGACGGAAATGTAATTAACCTCATTGATACGCCAGAGATCATTCGCAAAAAAATGAGCAAGGCGGTGACAGATACTGGTCCAACAGAAGCGAACACAACACCTTCTCAACCTGTTCAAAATCTCTTCGATTTATTGTCAATTGTATCCTCAAATGATAAGCTGTCGCACTATCAAAAAAGCTATGCTGAATGTAGTATTAGGTACGGCGATTTGAAGAAAGATTTAGCAGAAGATATGATTCAATTTTTGGCACCGATAAGAGAAAAAATATCTGAAATAGATAATGACCAAAACATGCTTCGCAGGGTTGTTGAAATGGGAAAAGAGAAAGCATCGGAAAGCGCAAACAGAACCCTTCAAGAATGCAGAGAAGCAATTGGGTTCAAATCATTTTAATCAAAAAAAAAGACGCCAATGAGCGTCTTTTTTTTGGTAGGGATTTGATTTACAACATCCCTAAATAGGTTTTCATGGCTAAAAATTCTTAGTTACCAAATTCGTAAAACAAGGAATTGTTTACATTTCCTCCACTGGCTGCAGTAGCTGCAACAGATCCAATTTTAGAATCTACCTGACTATTGATAGCGCCATTCACTTGGCCTTCCAAAAAAGAACCAATTTCAACGTCTGCTACAAGAATGACAATAAGCGACACAAAGAATAAACCAATAAAGGCTAATGTAAATAAGATGCCGCTAGAATTGGGGTTGTTCGTTTTCATAGGTACAATTATTAATTTTTAGAGTATTAGGTTTCGTTTTAAGTTATTCAGAATATTCATTGATAAATGGCTCATTTATCAATATCAATTGCTGAATTGATGATACAAAGGTATAAATGGAAGTTAAAACGCAAAGTCCAAATGATTAAATGGAGGTAATCTTCTATTATTCGGCAACTCACATAGGAATATTACCCATATGAAATAAACCCTCAGGCCCTTTTATAAATGGGCACTTACAGATTATATTATATCAATGGGTGAAATTTGGTGGTGGATAGTTTTTTATCAGTTTTAATGCAAATTTTACAATTGCACGCCGAAAAAAACATAAAAAGCAAAATTTGCGCCCCAAAAACGGTAGCATGTAAAGTTAAAATAGCAAATAACTAGGTGTTTTACCTATGTTTTCTGCTTTTTCTTTTGGGCTGAAGGAAAAAGTACGTTATTAAGAATTAAGCGATACCCAGGAGAATTAGGATGTAAGGCAAGATCTGTTGGTGGCTCTCCTACCTGATGTTGGTAATCTTCAGGATCATGACCACTATAAAACGTCCAAGTTCCCTTTCCAGATGTTCCATGGATATATCTTGCCTCATTTAAACTCTTATTCTCTCCTAATATGGTTACCTCACTTTTTAAATAAGGCTTTCTAAATGCGGTTGTCTGCCCCCAAAAACCTTTTACAGTTGACGTATGATTTTGGTTCAGCATGGCTGGCACCATATCCCACTTGGCACTAAATTCAAACAATGAAAAAACATCATTATCTTCTGAAATGGGTCGGGTACCTTGCATAGCATCAATATAACTATGCTCATAAATCATGGGATCGTAATACAATTTGTAATCTTTGAACGCAAAGCCTCTACTAAAGTCTAGCTTCTTATCAGCTCCCCAATCTGCCCCATCCCCATCAAATACTTGCTCACAAATATCTAAACCATCTGCAGCAAGTGCAATATCCCATGTATCTGTTGCACTGCACATAGCAAACATGAATCCGCCTCCTAAAACAAAATCCCGTATTTTTTTTGCAACATCTAATTTGAGTTGTGAAACCTTGGAATAACCATGTTTTGCGGCCATTGCCTCATTCTCTCTCTGATCTGCTTGGTACCAAGCTGTGTGACCAAAGGTTGAATAAAACTTTCCATATTGACCAGTAAAATCCTCATGATGCACATGCAACCAATCATATAAGTGCAACTTCCCATCCAGTACTTCGTCATCATAAATAACATCGTAAGGTATTTCAGCGTAGGTTAATACAAGCGTTACGGCATCATCCCATGGTTGCTTGGTTTTAGGAGAATACACGGCAATTTTGGGGGCCTTTAGCAACCTAACCATTTCCATGTTTACCTCTGGTCTGGATATTTCCGTTAAGATTGAAGTAACCTGACCCTCACTCAATACATCATAACTCACACCTCTTATGCGCAGTTCCTTTTCTATGGATTCCTGATACATCATCATGAAGCTTCCACCTTTATAGTTAAGAAGCCAATTTACTTCTAAGTCTTGTTTTAAAACCCAATAAGAAATACCATAGGCTTTCAGATGATTTTTTTGTTCATCATCCATGGGAATAAGCAGCCTAGTTGCAAAACTCTGTGAGGTAGAAATCCAAAACAACGCAAATAATATGATACGATTCAATTTCATGTAATGATTTAATATTTATTCTGTAAAATACTATCTGTAAATACTTTGTAAATTAATTGTAATTTGGGGTCATCTGCTAATAATGCCATTTGCTTTTCAATGGTATTATGATCTTTTCTTGCCGCCGGACCCGTTTGCGCTTCTTTAGGATGTAGGTATTTTACCTTTTCAAATGTTTCCTCAATAAGCGGAAATAACACTGAAAATGGAAGTTTATTTTTCTCTAAGAAATCGTTTGCTAAGTGAAACAAATGATTTGAAAAATTATTAACCATAACAGCAGTTAAATGAAGTTTATTCCTTTGTTCTTGAGATACGAACAATGTTGTACTACTAACTTTATCAGACAAAACTTCTAATATTCTTTTGTTATTATCATCTGAAGATTCAATGCAAATGGGAACATGTTTGAAGTCTGACAATTTCTCCTCATTCAATGATTGCACAGGCCAAAACACACCACAGTTGGCATGCGCATGTAACAATTTTGTGTCCATCATTCCAGAGCAATGAACTACAAGGCCGTTCACTTTAATTAGATTTGAAACACCTTCAATTGCATTGTCTGAAACAGCCAAAAAGTATACGTCGCAATTAACTGGAATACTCGTCAAATCAGCAAAAAATGAAACATCGTATTTTTGTGATAACAGTTTTCCTTTGTTCAAATTTCTGGCATAAAGTCCAGTCACCTCTACTCCATTTTGGGTAAAGGTATTAACCAAATTATGCGCCAATCGGCCTGAACCAACTATAAAAACCTTTATCAACTTGTTACCCTTTCTTTCTGCTCAAACTTACTTATTTTAACTGAATACCTGAATGCTGAAATTATTTATTGTAATTTTTAAATCAATACCCAATTATTCATATGATTTTTTTAATTTAGCTGCATTGAATAAAACGAAAATATGAGAAAATTAATACTCAGCTTGGCTTTGCTGGTTTATGTGGTAAATGTATCGTCGGCTCAAAACCGTAACTTTAATTGGGCAATTGGTGTAAATGCAGGAATTTCAGAATATTCAGGAGATTTAGGAAATGGTTTTTTGAAATTTGATTTACTTCCAAAACGTATTTATGCCGACAACAAATTAACTTTAACCAATAGCAAGCCCGTTTATTTAGGTATCAGCGCGTCTAAATACTATACCAACAAAGTTGACTTTACCCTTTCGGCTTCGTTTGGTGAGCATGGAATCTACAATAATGTAAATAGCTATTTCTATTCAAAATTCATTTACTTAGATGCAACAGCCCGTTGGAAATTCATGGGTAATGATAATGCAAAATTTTCTCCCTATCTGCTTGGTGGACTTGGAATGAGAAGAGTTAATCTTAAAGATGGAAATGCTTATGGAAAGAGTTCAGTGATGAATGCAGTTATACCAGTTGGCTTGGGCCTTAATATTCGTTGTGAGGAGCGCATTCTATTGAACATTCAAAGTCACTACGCTTGGACCAACGGAGACATTGTTGAAGGAAATCCAGCTTATACCAAGTTTTCTTTTGACCAATTTTGGAACCATTCTATAGGGGTTAGCTATTTGTTTGGTAAGCCCTCGAAAGTTACTGGCACTCCAGCGTTCTGAATAAAAAGAAAAAAAGAAACTGTCCCTTCTACTCATGTAGAACAAAATCAAAAAGTTGTCGTTCAAACTACTCCTTTAGATACTGATTTGGATGGAGTGCCAGATGAAAAAGATAAATGTCCCCTCATTATTGGTGCATCTTCCTTAGACGGTTGTCCTGATAAAGATGGAGATGGAATACCCGATTATCTAGATAAATGCCCTGAAACTTCCGGAGCAATTAGTTTAAAGGGATGTCCAGACAAGGATGCTGATGGCGTTATGGATTCTGAGGATTATTGTCCAGATCTGAAAGGTTTTACTGCATTACATGGTTGCCCCGATGTTGATGGTGATGGGATTTTAGAAAACATAGACAAATGTCCAAAGGTGGCTGGAATAGAAAGTCTTGAAGGCTGTCCAGAAATAAAAGCCGACCTAAAAAAGACTTTGCAAAAAGCTTCCTTGGGTATACAATTTGAGCCAGGCAAGGCGGTTCTACAAAAGCAAAGTCTTGAAGCCTTAAATCAAGTTGCTACCTTATTAGAGCTAAATACAGACTATAGATTACTCATTGGCGGACATACCGACAATGTGGGTGATCCCGCCACCAACCTGGAGTTATCTGAAAATAGAGCAAGAGCTGTTCAGATGTATTTGTTATCTAAAGGAATTGACAGTGCTAGGCTTTATTTTTCGGGGTATGGTGATACTAAGCCCATAGCCGACAATGCTACCAAAGAAGGTAGAATAAAAAACAGACGAATTGAATTATCTATTTTCTTTTAATATTTAATTTCACCTATGCAAAGTTCAGCAAAACAAATTGAAGACTACCTGAAGGAGATCCCGGAAGACAGAAAGGATGCCATGATGCGGCTTAGAGCTATTTGTAAAAAACAAATAAAAGGTGCCGAGGAGCAAATGAGTTATGGAATGATAGGATATGTGGTGCCTTTTTCAAAATACCCTAATGGTTATCATTGTTCGCCTGAATTGCCTCTCCCCTTTATTAGTTTGGCATCACAAAAGAATTTTATTGCCATTTACCATATGGGCATATATAGCAAACCTGAATTATTAGATTGGTTTGTTGCGGAGTTTCCCAAGCACTCAAAGAAAAAATTAGACATGGGGAAAAGCTGTATTCGCTTCAAAAAACCAGAGGATATTCCTTTTGAATTGATAGAAGAATTGATGTCGAAAATGAGCGTGGATGAATGGATTCAAATTTATACTTCCATTTTAGATACCAGAAAAAAATAGGCTATTCTCTTAAAATCAATTGGGTTTGAGTAAGGGCATAACCTGTAAACGACCCTATTGCACCTTCTACGTTTGATTTGACATTAACCGGGGTTGCAAATGGCCCGCCGTTGTTTGCAGCCGACCTAAATGAATCCCAAAACAAATATTCAGATCTTCCTATTTGAGAAAGATAAATATTAACGGTATCACCATATTTAAATGGGTTCAACATAAGAAACGGCCTGGGCTTGTTATTGATCTGACTGTCGTCAAAAGTATAAAACCTGTCACCATATCCCCAGCCTGTTAAAAAGGGCAAGAAACCCTTCTTAAGCACCATTCTGTAATTATTTTGCTCTGGACCATCCATCCATTGCAGATAGAAAAACGCATTGGTATCTTGGTTGTTTTTCTCGAACCAATAATGAATGCTATCAAAAGTACTTGGTTTAGGAATAAATGTTTTGCCAGTAATTTTTCGGCCATCTGTAAGCTCTATTTCCAGTAAATAAGGCTTTTCAATATTCCCTGTAAAGAATGGATTGATGTATAATCCAGGAATAAGCGTATCCAGAACATCAAAAAATTGTGTTCTGTTTCCACTATCGAACAAAGTATCATTCCCTACTATATTGCCCTCTGTAATGTACACGGCGGCCCCAGAAACTGCGTTCACACTCAAACTTGGGTTAAAATAATCGAGGGTTTTTGAAATGAGTACGTAGTTTAATGTGGGTGTTAATTGGTTAATAGAGGCTTCTACAACCAATTCTTCTTTTGCGGGTGGTACATCTATTTGTATTTCTTTTTCACAAGAGTAAAACACGAGTCCTACACACATAAAAAAGAAAAAGAGGTTGGTAGTTTTCATGCGCTTAAAATTTAAAATTCCATTGTACAGAAGGCAAAATAGGGAATAAATAAACCATAAAGGCTTTCACTGTTTGCGTTTCGGTATCTGGTAAAAAGTAAATAAAATAAGGATTTGCCCTGTTGTAAATATTATAGATACTGAAGTTCCAGCTACTTTCAAATTTCTTGGTTTGTTTCACCATATAGGTAAAAGAAATATCTGCTCTATGGTATGCAGGCATTCTGAACGAGTTCACAGCACCATATTTATCAACTATCACAAATTTTGGTTCACCTGTGGTTGGATCAACCCCAAAACGATAGGCATAACGTGAATCGGGCAAGGTAGTGGCATTTCCAGTACCAAAGACAAACACAAAATTACCTGCCCATTTCTTATTAAATTGATAGCTCAATAACAAAGAAATATCGTGGGTTCTATCATACCTATAAAAATAAGGTTTGCCATTATTTAATGCGTCAAATTGCCTTGTCGTGCGACTCCAGGTATACCCTATCCAGCCGTTTAATTTGCCTGTTTTTTTCCTTAAGAATAATTCCAATCCGTAACTCAAACCTTCTCCAAAAACCATTTCACTTTCTAGGTTTTGGTTAAAGAACAATGAGGCACCTGGTTTGAACTCTATTTGATTCTTCATAGGTTTGTAATAGATTTCAGCAGAAGATTCGTAGGCATTCTTCTGAAAATTTCTAAAATATCCTAAGGCAAATTGCCTAGCCATTTGAGGCTTTACTAAACTACTGCTTGGAACCCATAAATCTACAGGAAATTGTGCACCCGAGCTAGTGGCTAAATGAAGAAATTGATAAGTTTGGGTATAACTTCCTTTGATACTTGATTCTTCATTTAACAAATAATTGGCGCTCGCCCTTGGTTCAAACCGAGGATAATAGGCAATGGTTTGACCGGGACTATAGTTGGTTTTATTGCCATTGGGCAGTTGGGTATCTAGATCAAAATCCTCCTTTGTGTAGGGCCCAACCAATTGAAAAGCAACCAATCTCACCCCATAATTAAATGCCCAACGGTGATTCAATTTAAAATCGTCCAATAAATAGGCGGCGTATTCATGCGCGTATTGTTTGTTAATGGTTTCACCTATTTGGATTGAACCAATATTTCCTGTAAGGATGCCTGGTTGAAAGGTATGATAAGTGTAGTTTATACCAAATTTTACCTCATGGTTATCTTTAGGAAACCACGTAAAATCCGACTTAAAATTCCAATCGCGCAAGCTACTTCTTACCATAAACCCACCTGCACCAAATTGAAAATCGTTGAACAATTCATATCTATTAAAAATGATGCTTGTATTACTAAAAAGCTTTGAATTGAACACATGATTCCATCTCGCAGTAGCAGTAGAATTACCCCATCCAAAGTTAAATTGAACAGCCCTGTTTAATTGACTTTTATAATCTAAGATATCTCTTCCAAAGTAACCTGAAATAAATAAGCGGTCTTTTTCACCTAAAATGAAATTCAGTTTTAGGTTCATATCATAAAAATAGTAACTATTCCCTTTAATATCTGCAGGTAAAAATGGTTTTACTAATACGTCAATATAGGTTCTTCGTGCAGCTACTAAAAAGCTACTTTTACCTTTAGATATTGGCCCTTCAGCCGATAAGCGCGTAGAAATTAATCCAACTCCACCATTCGATTTGAATTCTTGGTTGTTTCCATCACGCATGTTCACATTTAAAATAGAAGACAATCTCCCGCCATAATTTGCAGGCATTCCCCCTTTAATGATGTCTATATTTTTTACAGCGTCTGAGTTAAAGACCGACAAAAAACCAAACAGGTGAGAGGGGTTATACACCACTGCCTCGTCCATTAAAATTAAATTTTGATCGGGACCTCCCCCTCTAACGTAAAAGCCGGTGCTGGCTTCTCCTCCACTTTTTATACCGGGTAATAATGTTATAGCTTTTAATACATCTGGTTCGCCAAAAACTACGGGTAATGACTTGATTTTATCACCACTCAATTCAATTCTGCTCATTTCGGTGCTGCGAACATTTTTATCTAATCGTTCTGCATTTATAACCACCTCTTTTTCTTCTAAGTTCTGCCTAATAAGGCTAATCTGGTAGGTTTTACTTTTACCATTTAAAGTAATTTTCTGGGCTTTGTATCCCAAATAAGAACAGATAAAATAGGGAGTATTTTCAGGAAATGAGATAGAGAAAAAACCGTAGGTATTGGTAACAGTACCAAGGTTACCCTCAGGATTTTTAACCACTGCACCAATTAAGGTTTCGCCCGTGGCACTGTCTTTTACATAACCACTTAAGGTTATTTTTTGAGCCTGCAACTGTTCAGTAAATGCAAGCAAAACAACCCATAAAAGGAGGTAAAGAAGTTTAGTTTTCATGGCTTTTTTGAAAAACATTTTCATTCGGTATGAACCAAAGAAAACATTATTTCAATTAATGATCGGCTGTTTTACTTTTACTAAAATAGCTTTTAATTTTAACTGCAGGCACCCAAATTTTTGAAATCAAATACTTAATAGGATTTTCCTTTTCTACATGCCATACAGTTGTTCTGCTCGACTCCAATTGCTTTTCATGGATGGTATAAGCGTATGCCGCAATAGAGGTCCTTGCCATATTTTCAGGAAAACGGATTGGGTCATACCCATGCAATGTATACCCTCTGCAATGCATAATTGCTAATCTGTTAAAAGGCACGTCTACTTCTGTTTTTACGCCTGTTCTGCCATCTTCCAATTTCAGCTCTCCACCGTATTCTTTTTTCCAATCTTTGTTGATATACAATAAAAGATTAAGGTTCCTAAACCAAGTTTCTTTTAACGGATGGTAGTTAAAATCAGCATGCATATCTAAAAAGCTACCATTTTTACCTTGGTGGATTCCACCTCCGTAAAAGGTAGGATCAATAAACACATCTTCATTGGTTATGTAGCTAACCAATTCACCAAATTTGGGATTCAGGAAGTCGTTATGCAATTCAAGAAACAAACCACCTAACTCATAATATTTGCTCTTTTCAAATTTGTTTTTCGCGAATACGTAATCAGCACTAGGAGTATCGATCTCAGGGATTTGATTATATAATTCTGTTAATTTTTCTTCGTCACAAATACCATCAATACCTATATGCGGAAAAGGTTGCGCTTCTAAAAATTGTTTCCTAAACTTGTCTTTATTTGCCTCTAAAAATTCAAAATTAATCATGTGTTGAGCTTTTATGTAGAAGGTGCAAGATGATGAAAATTCCGCTATCTAAAAAATAAATTGCCCTTCTGGTTAAAACCTTACAGAAATATTAATACATGTAAAATGAAAATACACCCCTACCTCCATTAGCAAAGATTCCTTCAATGGAAACTTGACCTCTTGCATTTTCAATTGCCTTTATTAAATCATCTACATTGTCGTAAGACTTTTTATTAAGTCCGGTAATCACAAATCCTTCCTGAATCCCCATACTTGCAATACGTCCTTGCCTAATATTGCTTATTCTAAAGCCTGAACTTACGCCTAATTTATCTTTTTCAATTTTTGAAATGGGTTGAAAATCGGCACCAAGAATATCTGAACTAACAGTCCCCTTCTTCATTATGGCTGTGGTTCCTTGTTCATTTAATAAAGTTAGGGTGGTAACTTCTGTTTTACCATCTCTTATATAATTCACCTTCACTTTATCACCAGGTCTTAAATAGGCAATTTGTTCATCTAAATTGGCTTTACTATCAATATCCTTTTCATTAATTTTTAGGACCAAATCTCCCACACGAATTCCTGCTTGCTCGGCTGGCCCTTCAGGAAGCACATAATCCACAATAACCCCATGGTTATTATTTATTTTAAGACGAAGCGCGGTGGCTCCATCAATTTCTTTTACTTCCATTCCAGTAAAGCCTCTCTGTACAGCTTTGTAATCAACCAAATCCTTAACAATTTTGGCTACAATATTTACTGGAATAGCAAATCCATAACCATTATAAGAGCCCGTATTACTTGCGATGGCCGTGTTAATTCCTATGAGTTTACCCTCTAAGTCAACCAAAGCCCCACCACTATTACCTGGGTTAATGGCTGCATCCGTTTGAATAAAACTTTCTATAGGAAATTGGTTATTCACAATATTAATATTTCTTCCTTTCGCACTTACAATTCCAGCGGTAACGGTTGAAGTTAAATTAAATGGATTACCCACTGCCAAAACCCATTCACCTACTTGCACTTGGTCTGAATTTCCTAAGACCACATGAGGTAAATTGTTTGCATCAATTTTCAACAAGGCTAAATCGGTTGAAGGATCAGTGCCAATCACCTTTGCTTTGTATGATTGCTTGTTGTTATTCATAATAACCTCAATTTGGTCGGCATTTTTCACTACATGTAAATTGGTCACTATGTAACCATCGGCGGTTAAAATCACTCCAGATCCAGAACTGGCCACTGGTCCGCGGCGACCAAAAAAGTCCATACCACTCCAAAAATCATAAAATGGGTCTTGATACATTCTTTGGTTGGTAAGTGTTTTAATAAAAACAACGCTGTGAATACTTGCTTGCGATGCCTTCACAAAATCTGCACTGGCAAGTGAAGTTCCTTTGTAATCAATGGTGTTTACTGGACTACCATTTACAGTATCTAAATGGAATTCTTTTTTTTGAAATTGGGCAATACTTAAGGCGCCAAATATTCCGCCCACAAAGCCAATGGCTACAATAGCTAATTTATTCATACTTCAAGAAAATAATTTTGACAAAATTCTCAGGAATCAAAAATAATGCCTGTGGCATTTAACGACAAAAACCTGCCAAAAATTACTCGGTCACGTTGATTTTCACTGACAATGTAATTTCTGGTTGTGTAGGGTCATTTGTAATAATCTTAAGTGTTTTAGTGTCTGGGCCAGCCATATTTGCCAAAGAATATACCACATCCAATGTAGCCGTTTTTCCTTTAGGAATAACTGTTTGCGACAGTTCGGGACTTAAGCAATTACAGGTTCTTATTACTCTTCTGATAACAAGATCTGATTTACCCGAATTGGTAATGGTAAATTTGGCAGTTGGTGTGCTAAAAAGTGAAACATTTCCCAAATCAACGGTATTGGTATTGAGTTTAACTTTGGGCGATTTTTTTAGTTCCGACTTTGTTAATCCGCTATAGTCCTCTTCAATATTAGCTTGAATATAAAACACTTTCACTGGAATAGAATCATCATTGGTATAAACCTTAATTTCCTGTTTTACAGGACCATACTCAAAGGGTTGGGCAGGGTAATATTTCACCTTAATGCGCATATCAGTATTAGGAGGCATATGATCGTATGGCTTAATGGTAACTATATTACTAGGAGCTACAATTTTATATACATAAATTTTCTTGTTACTCATGTTATAAAAACCAATTTCAGTTGAGTCATAGGAGTTGGTCTTTACATGATCAAACCGCAAAGAGTTGGTCTTAACAGCTAAATTTCCATACTGATATTTGTAAGTATCCGTAAAATTAAACCTTGAAGGATAAACATGCCCTTTTATAATTAAGGAGATAGAAGCTGGCGAACCATCTGTTTCTACCACTAAGTTTTTATCAAATTTTCCTTGTCTACCATCTGGATCGAAGGAAGCCCTAACGATGCCTGAATCTCCTGGTAAAATGGGATTTCTTGTCCAATCTGAATGGGTGCAACCGCAAGAGGTAATAACATTTTTTATGGTAATTGGACCTTGTCCATTGTTTATAAAATGGAAATCATGGTAAACCCTTCCACCTTTTTCATTAATACTACCAAAATCAAATCTTAGGTAGTCAAATTCTAATACCCCTTTGCCTGGATTAACAACCTGAAAAGATTCTTTTACCTCGGTTTTTTGTGCCCCTTTTTTTTGGGCAAATGAAGTAGCAGAGGTTACAAATGAAAGTGCGAACAAAAGGACTTTATGAAATGTCATACTTATTTTTTCTGTTTATATCTGGATGAAATCTTTTGCAATATCGTTGCATGCCTAAGATAATTCAAATTTATCTGCATCTAAACCAACGGGAAAGCTATTTCTGTATTGTGAAAGGTAGTCGTAATTAATGGAACTGACCTTACACTCCTCTAGTTCCTCACCTAAATAGAGTAAATCGCCCATAGGGTCAACTACTTTGCTATGACCAGAGTGCTGCATACCATTAGCATCTTCTCCTATCCTATTAACTGCAATGAGGTATGATTGGTTTTCAATGGCACGGGCATAGGCTAAAAGATCCCAATGCTTCACTCTTTTGTGAGGCCAATTTGCTACAAAAATAAGCAAACCATAATCAAAGGATTGGGTCTTTCTAATCCATACAGGGAATCGTAGATCGTAACATATAAAGGGAGCAATTTTCCATCCCTTATAGTTTATAATAACCCTTTGGATTCCTGCTGTGTAATGCAATTGTTCTTCACCCATTCTAAATAGGTGCGCTTTATCATACCAAATGCACTTGCCATTCGGTTCGAACCAAATAAACCTATTATAATACTTGCCATTTTCATTGTACATAAAGCTTCCACATATGGCAGCCGAAGTTTTTTCTGACCAATTTTTTAGGGCATTTACAGCCAAACCATCCATTGATTCAGCAAACAAATGAGGTTGCATACTAAAACCAGTAGTAAACATTTCGGGCAATACAATGAGGTCAATTCCTTTTGGAAGACTTTCAATATGCGTTGAAATATTTTTGATATTGGCAGAAATATCCTCCCAGATCAAATTAACTTGAACGGTTACAACTTGTAAAACCTCTTTAACTTCCATGTGGTAAAATTAGTATTTCTTTAAGTTCTTTCATGCCTTCAATGGCCGTTTTTTGAATGTGTCGCAATTGACTATTTCTTATATAGGGCATTGGCTTTGGATCTATAATATACAAAGGCTTATGTGAAGGAAAATAATTCACCAATCCAGCAGCAGGGTATACTTGTAAGGAGGTGCCAATAATCAAAAACACATCGGCAGTGGCAACCAAATCTGCGGCTTGAGTTATGGCAGGAACCTCTTCACCAAACCAAACAATATTTGGTCGCAATTGAGATCCAAATTCACAGCAATCGCCTAAATTTAAATCATCACCCAAAATGGGGTAAATTAAATCGGGCTGAACCGAGCTTCTGCTTTCATTCAGTTTACCGTGAAGGTGCAATATATTTTTACTCCCTGCCCTTTCATGCAAATCATCTACATTTTGAGTAATTATTTTCACCTCAAAATTAGACGCTAACTCAGTTAAAATTTGATGTGCTAAATTTGGTTGTGCCTGATTGGCTGCTTTTCTCCTTAAATTGTAAAAATCTAATACCATTTTGGGGTTTGATTTCCACCCCTCAAAAGTAGCTACTTCCTCAATATTATAGCCCTCCCACAAGCCATCGGAGTCTCTAAAAGTTTTTAATCCACTTTCTGCAGAAATTCCCGCACCGCTTAATACAACCAAAACGGGTTTATTATTATCTACCATTTAATTATATTTACCTGATTTTTGAAACAGGCAAGGCAAACATATCTAAAAAAAAGAATTCTCCTTATAGGATTATTACTCACCTTCATGATAAAAACATCAACAGTTTTTACAATGAGTTTGCCAAAAGGTGCCATCCAATTTACAGAGAATAAAGGTCAGTGGGAACCTAACGTGCTTTACAAAGCTGATATCCCAGTTGGTAATCTTTTCATTGAGAAAAATGTGCTAACTTATTTGTTTGTTGACAAAGAAGCGGCCCATGAAAGGCAACATGGAAAGAATATTAGCAAAGCTAGATTTCATTCTGTTAAAGTAAAGTTTGTAGGTGCAAACCCACAGCCAGAGGTAGTTGCAAGTATTCGAAGTGATGAGTATTACAATTATTTTGTTGGACATCCTAGCAAATGGGCAAGTAATGTGTACGCTTATAAAAAACTCTTATTTAAAGACATTTACCCAAAAATAGATTTAGAAATTCTTGCCCAAGGTGATGGCATAAAAATAAATTTCATCATACATCCTGGGGCCAATCCATCTATCATTCACCTAGATTACACAGGAGCTGATAAACTGTTTCTTAAAAATCAACAATTACGCATCCAAACCAGCCTAGGAGAAATGGTAGAAGACAAACCTATTAGCTTCCAACAAATAGGTTCAGCCAAAACAAAAATAGCCACACAATTTGTTTTGTATAAAAACCACGTTGGATTTAAGGTTGCGAATTACAGTAAGGATAAAGATTTGATACTAGACCCTGCAGTAGTTTTTGGAACCTATATGGGCAGTGCTGCCGACAATTTTGGATTTGCTGCTAGTTATGATAATCTAGGAAATGCTTATGGTGCAGGAACTGTTTATGCAGCAAACTTTCCTTTTACAACTGGTGCCTATGATATTAGTTTTAATGGTGGAAGCAGCGCAAATGGCGAATATGCAAGAGATGCCTTTATTGCTAAATTTAATCCTACAGGTACTTCCTTACTGTATGGAACATTTATTGGCGGTTCAGACAATGAGCAACCACATAGCGTGACATTTAGCAATGGTGAATTGATTATTTTTGGTACAACCTATTCGGCTAATTTTCCGGTTACCAACGGATCATACGACAATACCTTTAATGGAAATGCAGATATTTTTGTTTTAAAACTTAATGCAGCCGGAAACACCCTTTTAGGATCAACGTATATTGGTGGAAGTCAGGAAGACGGAATTAACGGGGATGCACACCAATCTTTTCCTGCTCAAACACATTCTTTGCCTTACAATTATGCCGATTGGTTTAGAGGAGAAGTAATTACAGATTTAGCTGGAAATATTTATGTGAGTACTTGTTCAAAATCTTCTCCATCTCAAGGCTTACCTCTTGTAAATGCTAGTCAAAGTGCCTTTGGAGGCGGCATGCAAGATGGTTATATAGTTAAATTAAATAAAGCACTCAGTAATATTTTATTTAGCACTTATATTGGTGGTTCAGGTGATGAAACAGCCAACTCTATTTGTATCAACAATCTAAATGAACCCATTGTAGGGGGTGGTTCTACAAGTAATAGCCTACAATTTGGAACAAGTAGTTTCCCGTCTAATGGCGGTGTAGATGGATTTATTGCCAAATTTAGTAGCAATGGTGCCAAACAAAGATTAATATATACGGGCTCTTCAGGGTATGATCAAGTATTTTTTGTTCAAACAGATGAATCAAATAATATTTATACTATGGGGCAAACCAATGGTAATATGCCCAAAAGTGCAGGTACCTATGGTGTGGCAAATGGCAAACAATTTTTAGAAAAATATGCATCCGATCTAACAAGTAGATTATTATCAACCACATTTGGCAAAGCGGGAGGAAGCGAGCCTTCTTTGGCACCTTCAGCATTTCTTGTTGATGTTTGCGGTAGAATATATGTGAGCGGTTGGGGCGGAGGAACAAACTCGTCTTACCATAATGGCTTAGACAATGTTTTTGGTCTTACCACCTCTTCTGATGCCTTTCAGAAAACAACAGATGGTTCAGATTTTTACCTGATGGTTTTGAACCAAAACTTTAGCAATTTATTATATGCAAGCTTTTATGGTGGCATACAAAGTCAGGAACATGTAGATGGAGGAACCAGTCATTTTGATAAATCTGGTGTGGTTTACCAAGCTGTTTGTGCAGGTTGCGGCGGATTAAACGACTTCCCTACAACCCCTGATGCATATAGCAGGGTTAACCCAGGGAAGAGAGCTTTTAATACGAATATTGGAGGGTGTAATTTAGGTCTTTTTAAATTTGATATGCGCACGTATATCATTCCGCCACAGTTCCAAGATACCTTATTGGTGGTTTATGCCGGACAGAATTTAACCTATAACTTCTCTGCAACTGATCCGGGTGGCGACATACTTACAGTTGAATTTACAGGTGATGTGCTTACCAGACCCGATAACAAAGCAACTATTACTATTAACTCAATTAACCCAGGAAATACCAACGCTACCTTGGTTTGGAACACCTTATGTTCGGATTATACAGGACCCGGAGACACCATCATTATTGAAGTAAAAGTAACAGATGGCGCCTGTCCGATACCTAATGAAAAGTTGGGCAAAATAAAAATATTGGTGCGGTCTGAACCCATTTCACCACCCTATTTAGATTGTATAAGAATAGTTGATGACGTAACATTAAATGTTACCTGGATTAATGCAACACCCGACCCTAATTTCCTCAATTACCAAATTTACCGGAAGAAAAATAATGGTCAGTTTACCTTAATTGATTCCATGCCAACCATGTTAGGCACCTCTTATCTTGATATACTTGCCCCTAACAATTTGGATACAAATTATTGTTATCAAATTATTGCTTTAAATAGGTGCAGGGTTAAAAGTGATTCATCAAGACTTATGTGCAGTATTGTTGAGGGCGATACCAGTTCCAATGCGCATTTTACAGGTATAGAAACGGAAAGATATGTTCTCAATGCTTTTGATACATTTAACTATAATTTTTCTATTTCAGATATCAATCCATTGGATTCTGTTTATTTAAAACCTACAGGATCTTTTATGCAAAATGGAAAAAGTAAAGTTAACTTTCAAAACGGATTAGGCATTGCAAACATGCAGGTTTCATGGATTCCAACCTGTACAGATATTTATGCAGATACCCTCGAATTGTTGGTTGTGGTTAGAGACAACTCTTGTCCAAACATCAAACAAGCAAATAAGAGAATTTTGTTCTATGTGTTGCCAACTAAACCTATCAAAGCACCAGTAAATTATTGTCCAAAAATAATAAGCAAAGATTCGGTGCTTATTGAATGGCCTTCGGTTCAAACCGGAACTTTTACCAAAACACTCTATTTATTTAGAACCGTTAATGGTATAAGAAGCTTGGTAAGTAGTTTTGATAATTTAAGCACCCAAAACTATGTTGATGTGTTTAAATATAACCCTAATTTAAAGGTATGTTATAGTTTTACAAGTAGCGATGTTTGTGGTTATTTTGGCGATACCTCTACCCTTTCATGCATTCAAGACAACAACACACCTGCCCCCTCATTAACATTGTACACGGTAACAGTTGTAGAGGATAAAGAAATACAGTTGGTATGGGAAAAAGCAGTGGTAGACAGTTTCTGGCGTTATCAGGTATTAAAGAAAAAAGATAGAAATACTGCGCTTTACGAGTTAGTTTCGGAAGTAAGAAATGTGGGTGATACAATCTTTATTGATGAAGATGTTAAAGTTGATGACCACAGTTATTGTTATAAATTAGTGAACATTGATGTTTGTGGAAATTCAAGTATCAACCATAAGGAAGCTTGTAGTATTTTATTGAAGGGAGATGCTGTTCCGTTTACGAATAACATGAATTGGTTGCCTTATGAGTATTGGGCACAAGGAATAAATAGGTACGAATTATTAAAGACAGAACCTGGGTTATATACCGATAATTTATTTAAAACTTTAGGAGAAAAGCCCTTGTTTAGCCAAGATAACAGCCTGAACTATGATAATGGTTTGTATCAATATACGGTGGTGGCTTATGAAAATATTTTTGCCAATAAGCAAATGAGTCGATCTAATACCATAGACCTCATCCAACTACCCATTTTGTACACTCCAAATGCCTATACAGAAAACGGAGATGGTTTAAATGATCAATTCCGAACTGTACCCGTATTTGTTAAGGATTATCACCTTCAAATCTATAATAGATGGGGAGAACGCATCTTTGAAACTTACGATAAAAAAGAGGGTTTTTCTGGCAACTATAAGGGCAAAGAATCCCAAACTGATGTTTATTTTTATATAGTTACCTATACTGGATGGGATGAAAGCAGATATATAAGAAAAGGCAATTTCACCCTTTTGAGATAAACCCAAAGCTTATTTCACCCATTCAAGTGTTTCCATCATTTTAAGCATATCTGCTTTAATGAATTTTAAAACAGGGGCAATGGAATCTTGGTTGGTTTTAAAATTAAAGTACAGAGAACCTCTCAAAAAATGTTGGGTACTATCTGTTACATAAAACTGGGCATTGGTAGCCGTGCTCCCATCTAATTCATAAAAAATGCCTTGAAACTTATCAGTTTTAATATAGTTCTCAATAATTTGGTCGGCGCGCATCACGTGTTTAAAAACCATTTCACGGCTATCATTGATTAGTTTAAATAAGTCTTTACGATCTTTTATTTTACGGTAACTTAAGTGCAGGGTAGCATGAAATGGAAGGTACTGTACATTATACCAGCACTCTTCAGATGCAGGATATGGATCATGTTTTAATTCTGCATAAACAGGCATCTCAAAACTATAATTACATTGGTTCAGCCCTACCCTTTTATATACTTTCTCTGGATATTCTATGCGCTCATATCCCCTTGGGCGAGGTGTTCCTTTTTGATCGCTGCTACAGCCCCCGGCAAGCATGAGAAGTAAAATTACAAAGCTTAGTTTATGCATTTTTAGAAGATTCAATGGTAACCTTTACACGTTTAATTTTTCGGGTATCTACTGATTCTATTTTAAACGAGAAGTTTTTGAATTTTATTTCTTGTCCCAATTTAGGCAAGTAGGAATTCAGCTCAAGTAGCATTCCTCCTAAGGTTTCAGCATCGTTGCGAATTTCATCGAACACCTCGGGATTCACTTCCATATACCTACACATATCATTGATGAGCATTTTACCCTCAAATACAAAGGTGTAATTATTGATACGGGTGTAGATATGTTCATCTTCATCAAACTCATCTTGAATTTCTCCAAATATCTCCTCCACAATATCCTCCATAGAAACCAAACCACTGGTGCCACCAAACTCATCGGCCACAATAGCAAGGTGCATTCTTTTGGTCTGAAACTCTTTTAACAAGTCATCAATTTTTTTGCTTTCAGGAACAAAGTAAGCATCACGTAATAAAGTTCTCCAATCAAAAGAATCATCTTCATGAATATGTTGTAAAAGGTCTTTTGTAAAAAGAATACCTTTGATATGGTCAAGACTTTCTTCATATACAGGTACCCTGCTGTATCCAGAATCTACAATCTGCAGCATCAATTGCTTAAAGGTACATTCAATGTCAACCCCAACAATATCGGGTCTTTGACGCATAATTTGACGAACGTTGGTATTCCCAAAATTCACTACACTTTTCAGGATGTTTTTTTCTTGCTTTGGCGCATCCTTTTCTGAAGTGATTTCTATCGCATGATTCAATTCATCAGCAGAAAGGATATGTCCTTTTTTAGTAATCCGTTTATCAATGATAGAGGTGCTTTTTTCCAAAACGAAGACCAATGGTTGAAAAAACTTGTAGGTATAATATAAAGGAATGGCGAGTAGTTTGGTTACTTTCATGTTATATTGAAAGCTGTAAACTTTAGGAATTACCTCGCCAAATAACACCAAAACAAAGGTTACAACCACTACTTCAAATAAGAATCCGAACAGTGGGTATGCATGAAAATTAAAAACGATGGAAAATAAATAGGTATTAACCAATACAACACCAATATTTACGAAGGTGTTAGCTATAAGGATAGTGGCTAATAATCTTTTGGGGTTTCGCACCAAAAAACTGATGGCATTGGCTCTGCTACCTTGGGTTTCCAGCAGTTCCTCTAAATTCAATTTCGACAATGAAAACAATGCATTTTCGGAACCTGAATAACAAGCAGAGAGAAAAACCAAAACGCCAATACCAATCAATGCAAAGGCAATACTGAGCGTATCTGATGAACTCAGAAGGGGATTTATGATCTGTAATAAATAACTACCAGAAGGAGGCTCGTCCATAAGGGATTAAAAATGGTTTATGGGCAAAAGTAATCATTACCAAGGATAAATGAAAAATTGATTACATCAAATTGTCAACTTACCCACCATTTTCGGGTGTTGCTTCATGGTCTTGCGACTTTTCTTCTCCAGATTTGGCCGTACCCAACAATTGAATTTGAATGGCTTTAATTTTTTTTCTAGGTAACTCTACTCCGTTTTTATCTTTATAAATTTCACTACGTATTTTTCCCTCCACAAAAACTTGTGTGCCTTTTTTCAAGATGCCTTTCATTTTTAGTTGATCCAAGGATTTGGCTAATTGATCCCAAGCTTCTATTTGGTGCCATTCTGTTTCAACTTTTCTCTCGCCATTTCTATCGGTAAATTGCTCGTGAGTAGCCATAGAAAAGTGCGCAACTACTCTATTGTTTTCTAGATACTTGATACTAGGATCTTGGCCAAGATTGCCAATAAGCATCACTTTGTTCAGACTCATACGACGGTGTGTGTTTTAGGTCTTCAAAAATACAACCCACTTATGAAACATATTCTACCGCTTAATAAATTTATCTAATAATCTTGGTATAGGGAGTTGTTTAAATTGTTCGGTTTGAACCCATATAATAGGCTCTTGTAGCTCAGGCTTTTCATTCAATTTAAGGGTGTAAAATTTTGCAAAAAGTCGTTGATGCGTTAAAACATGCTTTGCCTCAAAAACAAAATCTTCCAAGTTTACCTTTGAAATGATGTTCTTTTTTGTCATCAAGGTTAAAAATTCTTCTTGGGTTAATTCATGGGCTGATTCAATAAATGGTAGGTCGTACAGGTTTTGCCAAATATCTCCCTCTCCCCTTTTAAATACTGAAATTTCTGAACCCACGGATATCCAAAAATAGTATAAGAATCGATGTTTAATTTTTAACTTTTTTTCTTTGATAGGGAATTTGTTTTGTTGCTTCAATTTGTTTGCAATACAAGAGGCAGCAATTGGGCATTCTTCACATTTAGGCTGAGTGGGCGTGCAAATTTGTGAACCCAATTCCATGATGGCTTGGTTGTGGGTAGCAGGATTTTTTTTATCTAGAAAATTTTGTGCATGTTCTTGAAACAATTTTCTAGAGCTGCTTTGGTTAATGGGCAAATCAACGGCATGTAATCTCGCCAAAACCCTAAAGACATTTCCATCTAACACGGCCACAGGTTCATGAAAAGCAAAGCTAGCAATTGCAGCTGCTGTATAGGGTCCAATTCCTTTTAACAATAGCAGCTTTTCATAAGTATGAGGGAAAACACCTTGATGTTCATTTACGATCAATTTTGCGGTTTGGTGCATATTTCTGGCCCGGCTATAATATCCCAATCCTTGCCAGAGTTTCATTACCTCGTCTTCTTCGGCTCGAGCCAAATCAGAAATACTTGGGTAATTTTCAACAAAACGTTGGAAGTAAGGTAAACCTTGTTGCACGCGAGTTTGTTGTAGGATAACCTCCGACAACCATATTAAATAAGGATTTTCGGTATTTCTCCAGGGGAGATTACGTTTGTTTTGGTTGTACCAAAGAAGCAGTTGTTTTTGCAGCATGTGTAAGGGACGGCAAGAAAATTCAAATATTTTATAAAAAAAACATCAATTTTCAGTTCTAATACATACATTTGCAACCCCTTACGCATATGAAAAGGGCCTTAAAAGGTAAAAACATTCAATCATATAATACAGATTAACAATGACTAAAGCAGAAATTATCCAAGAGATTTCACTGAAAACAGGGGTAGAAAAAAACCAAGTGCAGGAAGTAGTTGAATCATTTTTTAAAGTGGTTCGTAACAACATGACAGAAGGAAAGAACGTTTATTTCCGTGGTTTTGGATCATTTATCATCAAAAGACGCGCAAAGAAAATTGCCCGCAATATTTCTAAAAATACTGCTATGGTAATTGATGAGCATTACATTCCATCTTTTAAACCAGCAAAAACTTTTGTTGAGAAAATCAAGAAAAGTGAGGTAGTTAAATCAACTGCTGCTAAAAGAGAAGCAGAAGCTAAACAAGCCTTAAAAGAAGCTTAATGCAATTCAACAAAGCTCAGGTAATCATTTTAGCAGTACTGCTTGGTTTGGTTGGAATTCTGGTTTACCTGAATTACAAATCATCCACGCCTGATGTACTCCCTACCCCGCAAAAAGCGGGTTTGGAGCAGGTGAAGCCGTTTGATTTTAATGAGTACCTGAGCCATCTTCAAGACTCGGTTTCTCCTGAAACCTGGCAACAAATTATTGAGCAAACCAAAATAGCTTCTGCCCCTGAAGCTAAGATATATGAAATAGCATCTTTGGTCTCCCTTTGGGATTCTTTAGGTTTTAAGCTTGTTTCAGCTCAGTATTTTTCAAAAGTTGCGGGTAGACTAAATGACGAAAATTCATGGTTTAATTCAGGCTTGAGATTTTACGAGTTTGCCACAACCTGTCAAGACACTTCTATGCAAATTTATGGCTATAAACAAGCCATTCAGGCCTTAGAAAAGGTAGTTACTCTCAATGAAAATAACATTGAGGCTAAAAATACCTTGGCAGTTTGTTACATTCAAAACGACCTCGATATCATGAAAGGCGTACAGTTGTTAAAAGATGTTACGAGAAGAGATTCAAATAATATTGACGCCAACTATACACTAGGTATGTTGTCTATGAGAAGTGGCCAAATTGATAAGGCAGCAGCCCGATTTGAAGCGCTCACTCGTATTCAACCTATGAATCCCGAGTTTTATTATTACCTTGGCGAGGCATATAGCCAGATGGGTAAGAAGAATGAAGCCATTAAGGCTTTTGAAACTTTTAAAGGATTGGTGCCAGATGCAGAGGCTAAAAAGAACATTGAAATCACGATTAATAACCTAAAAAAATCTAATTAACATGCCAAGCGGTAAAAAAAGAAAGCGTCATAAAATCGCAACCCACAAACGCAAAAAACGTCTTCGTAAGAACAGACACAAGAAGAAGTAATCTGAATTGAAAAAGAAGTAAGTTTAAGTTCCTTACTTCTTTTTCTGTTCTATCCTCTTAAGTTATCCAATTATTACCCTCCCTCACATTGCAACAGCAACAAATGCTGATTGCCTAACATATTATTGCAGTGAATTACGAATTAATTATCAATTCAAACCCATCGGGAGGGGTAGATATAGCTATACTCAAAGACCGAAAGCTTATTGAATTACACCATGAAAAGGTTGACAATAACTTCCAGGTTGGAGATGTCTATTTAGGTACAGTTGGTAAAATAATGCCTGGCCTAAATGCCGCATTTATTGATGTTGGCCACGAAAAAGATGCCTTCCTTCATTATTTAGACTTAGGTCCACAGTTCCAATCTACTCAAAAGTTTACGCGCATCCTGCGTAGCTCCCGTCCTAAAGAAAATAGTATCCGCGCAGAGCACTTAGAAGTGGATATCAACAAAGGAGGCAAAATAAACGAGCTCCTTAAAAGAAATCAACAAGTTTTAATACAGGTAAGCAAAGAGCCTATATCTAACAAAGGTCCACGTTTAACCTCAGAACTCTCCTTGGCAGGTCGCTTTTTAGTGATGATGCCTTTTGATAATTCTATTAGTATCTCTAAGAAAATTGTCAAACAAGACGAACGCAAACGTCTCAAAGAGGCGGTGAATGCTATTAGACCAGAAAATTTTGGAGTGATTATTCGCACCAATGCCGAAGGTGAAAGCATAGAAGATTTGCAAAACGACCTGAAAGATTTAATGGGGAAATGGAATGAGATGTGTAAACAACTCAAAGATGCCAAACCACCCCAAAAGGTTTTAGGTGAAAACGATAGAACCCTTACCCTAGTTAGAGATTTGGTAAATGAGACATATACCAATATTCAGATAAACGACAATTTTCTTTATAATAAAATCAAGAATTACCTGAAGAGTAAGTCGCCTGAGTTGGAAAATATTGTGAAATTGTATACGGGTAAATTACCCATTTTTGAGCAGTTTGGTGTTGAGAAACAAATCAAAACAAGCTTTGGGAAAGAGGTGAATTTTATGGGAGGCTCCTACCTCATCATAGAGCACACTGAGGCATTACATGTTATTGATGTGAACTCTGGGAACACCTCTAACAAAGGTGAAAACCAAGAGGAAAATGCGCTTAAAGTAAATATTGAAGCCGTTGAAGAAATTGCACGCCAATTAAGGTTGCGCGATTTGGGGGGAATTATTGTAATTGACTTAATTGATCTTAAAACAGCTGGAAATCGCAAACTTGTATATGAGCGATTGAAAGATGTAATGAAAACAGATAGAGCCAAGCACAAAATTCTTCCAATGAGTCCGTTTGGTTTGATACAAATTACCCGTCAAAGGGTAAGACCAGAAATGGCTGTGGTAACCAACGAGAAGTGTCCTAGTTGCATGGGAAGTGGCGAAATACAATCGAGTGTAAGTATTGTTGATGATATTGAAAGCCACATTAAATACTTAATTGAGAACTTAAATCTAAAAGGATTTAGCATTGAGGTACACCCATTCTTAGCTGCCTTCTTAAAGGATGGTTGGCTTCGCTCGCCAAGGTTCCGTTGGTGGCGCCAATACAAACAATGGATTAAAGTTACACCTAATCAAAGCATGCATTTGATTAACTATAAATTTATAGATGCCAAAGGGGAAGAAGTAATTTTATAAACCTTTTAGCTTACCCTAAACGCCCTTGTATGTATCATATAGGGGCGTTTTTGTTTATGTCTATTAAAGGAATTCTGCCCAATCATTTATATATTGCATCTGACTTGAACAAACAGCAAAATACCGATTTTATTAAGGCTGAGGCCAAACGACTAGGTTTTTATTCCTGTGGTATTTCTAAGGCAGGCTATTTATCTGATGAAGCGCCACGATTAGAAAAATGGTTAAAGGAGCAGCGACATGGAGAAATGCATTATATGGAAAATCATTTCGATAAACGCTTAAATCCAACCCTTCTTGTGCCAGGAGCCAAATCGGTGGTGAGTTTTTTATATCCTTATCATAACCCTGAGAAACTTGATATCGAACCCCTAAAAATCTCGCAATATGCCTATGGTGAAGATTATCATTTGGTAGTAAAAGATAAACTCAAAGATCTTTTTAGCTCCATTCAAGAACATATAGGAGCCGTTGAGGGCCGAGTATTTGTTGATTCTGCGCCGGTTTTAGAAAAGACTTGGGCTGTTAAAAGTGGCTTAGGATGGATGGGTAAAAATGGAAATATCATCCATAAAAAAGCAGGCTCTTATTTCTTTCTTGCTGAATTAATCATAGACCTTGACCTGGTTCCAGATGGCGTTGTTTCTGACCATTGCGGAACATGCACCGCCTGCATAGATGCTTGTCCAACCGAGGCTATCATCGCACCGCAGCAAGTTGATGGAAGTAAATGCATCAGCTATTTTACCATTGAACTCAAAGAAGCTATACCAACGGAAATGAAAGGAAAGTTCAATAATTGGGTATTTGGCTGCGATGTATGCATGGATGTTTGTCCATGGAATAGGTTTGCTCAAAAGCACCAAGAACCTCGGTTCGAACCGAAAAAAGAACTCTTGGATTTGGACTATAACAGCTTTATTGAAATAAGTGAGGAGGTATTTGGAAAAGTATTTAAGAACTCTGCCATCAAAAGAACCAAATACAACGGATTGAAAAGAAATGTTGACTTTGTGATTAAATAGAATTATGAAAAAAATTGTAGCAATGTTATTGTCGCTCCTATCCCTAGAAAGTCAGGCGCAAAGATTACAAGAGCCTAATTATGGGATGATATTAAATGGGAATTTTTCAACCATTCATAGCAGATATGACAATTATGTTGGGAGCTCATACACAAGTTATGGGGTGTTTTTCCAAAATCCATTCAGCCCTTACCACAGCAATTCTTTTTTAAATAGGTTAGATTATACTGTTGAGGCAGCAATGGCTAGTGCGGGGTTTAGAGATAAAAACAGCGATAAAAAATTTAAAAGCAAATACCTTGATTTAAGTTTTTATGTGAATTATGTTCCAGATAGAATGTCGGACGATTTACGTTTGTTTATTGGTGTGAGGCCCTCCTATTTAACCTTTTCGTCCTCTTCACTAATGGAATTTGGTTCATACAAAGAAATAGGTTCAGACACCCAAAATTTAAACCTGCAGGGCAACATAGACCTTTGCGCCATGGCTGGAATAACGGTTAACATGGGTGATGTAGCAAGTTTTGAAATGAAGTATGTTCACAGTTTTACCAATACATCTACCGCTCAATATTTTAAAGGAAGGCCAAGTACTATTGAGGTAGGGATTAGGTTGAGCGCAGTGAGAATTAGAAATAAGATTAATGGGTCAGAAGAAAATCAGGTAAAAGAGCTGAACAAGCGAGCGCAAGGAACATTATTGGTTATGCTAGAAGAACCAGATGAAAAGCTCATTTCACAATTGATGCAAGAACAAAAACTAACGGATGCAGGCTACGTACGTAAACTACAGGAGCAAACAAACCTCAATATCATCAAAGAGTTTAGGGCTAATTTTGATTTTTGTAAGGTAGAGTTCTTTATGAATAGCAATGCCAATAGAGTGAATAGAGGCGATTTTAAAGGGGTGTTTGTAGATGATCAATTGCAACCCAAATCAGATGTAAGCTTTGATACTGCCAATTACATGATAGCCTCATTTATTGAGGATGTTTCGGCATATACAAGAACACCAGATTATGCCTTGTATTTTTATGACGAACATTTTGTACAACTGGGAGCACCTTATAACACAGGCATTAACAGTATGGGCATCTTTGTAGGAGGCGACCCAATGAATTATTTCAGGCGTGTAAAAACCTCTGGCTATTATCCAGAAGATTTTAGGAAGATTTTAAAGAAAGTTAACAGTAAACTGCAACTAGGAAGAATACCAAGCTAAGCGATAAAGCTTAGTAGTTATTCAACATCATTGGCATAATAAGCATTAAGATATCTTCGTCTGCTTCACCTTCTGCAGGCACAATTACACCAGCCCTATTTGGCTGAGATAATTCTAATACAACCTGAGAAGCATCCATGGTATTAAGCATTTCGAGTAGGTATTTTGAGTTAAACCCAATTTCCATGTCTTCACCTTCATAAGAGCAAGTAAGTTTCTCTTGTGATTCGTTTTCAAAATCAATATCCTCTGCGCTAATAGTAAGTTCGCTACCAGCCAATTTCAATCGTATTTGATGCGTGGTTTTATTTGAGGTAATACTTACACGCTTAACAGCCATTAAAAACTCACCACGATCGATGGTTAATTTGTTTGGATTTTCTGTAGGAATTACGGCGCGATAATCAGGGTATTTTTCATCAATTAAACGACAAATCAAACTCACATCTCCCATTTGGAAATAGGCGTTCTGGCGGTTGAAATGAACTTTTACTTGGGTATCGTCATTTGGCAGGCACGATTTTAACAAATTCAATGCCTTTTTAGGAAGAATCAAGGCTTCTTCGGTACCTGGCTTCACATCGTTTCTGGTAAAACGCACCAAACGATTGGCGTCTGTAGCTACAAAGGTGATGTTGTTTTTGAACAATTGCAGGTATACTCCCGTAAGGTTTAACCTAAGTTCATCGCTGCTGGTGGCAAAAACGGTTTTGTTAATAGCCTTTTGCAGTATTTTTGAACCAATTTCAAAAGTGCTCGCACCTTCTACTTCTGGTGTTTTAGGAAACTCTTCACCTTTTTGAGCGGTAAGTTTAAAACGACCGCTTTCATATTTAATTTCTACAGAACCTTTTTCCTCATTGATGGAGAAGGCCAATGGTTGGTCGGCCAAAGTTTTAAGAAGTTCAAGGGTAGTTTTAGAAGGAATGGCAATTGACACGTCTTCTTTGGCATCTACCTTTATGCTGGTGTTCATGGTTGTCTCCAAATCAGTAGAATGAATCGTTAACACACCATCCTTAATATCAAACAAAAAATTGTTCAAAATTGGAATGATGGGCTTTGACACTACTACACCGTCTATATAAGACAAATGGCGCAACAATACACTGCTATTTACAATAAACTTCATTGTTTTGGTATGTTTTAAGTTACAGGATAATTAGGTGAAAAAGCAATTTCCACCTGCAAACAAAAATAAAGGAGGTGCACAACCTTGCAAAAACAAGTTATGCACAAAAATAGATGGCTTAAGGCTTAACAATTTACTCATTTTCTTGCCTTCCAATCATTTTTTGATTGGGTAAATCACCTGATAATTCTAGGTTAACAGAATCTATGACGGGTAAATTCTTGTTTCTCAAATCATCTAAATTGGGCTGACCGCCATTTACCCATGCGGTGTACCAAAAGCAAGACACTGCAAAAATGGCTGCACGCATTCTACGCTCTACCATTCCCTTCAAATAATGGTGATATTTCTCGCTCATGGCTGGTGAATATACTTTTACCAATGAGGTTCCTTTAGGTTCAAACACATATTTAAGACTTGGCTTGGTTTCGGTTTGAACCAAATGCTCGTAGAAAAATACAGAGTCGAGGCAAGCATAACTGCCCGAAACAGCCTCCCAGGTAAATTGCAAAGGATGGTAAATATAGTTTGCTGGCGCAACAAAAAAGTCATATTGCTGCATGAAGAGCTCTGGTAAACGAGTTTCAAAGAACCCATGTATTCCATGTTGATTGGTTTGTTGGCCATTATAGTTAGAAGTGGTATGCAATGGAACATGTGCATCTGCAATGTAGTGTCCTAATTCTGATGAAATTTTTAGGATTAGCAATTCGTTGCGCGAAGCAAATGCTGCTGAGAGTTCTTGCAATTTCCATTGAATATTCCAAGGCACAATTCCATTGGCATGTAGGCTGTCTTTACCATATTTTTGAACTGCTTCTTTGTAGGTAAATGGAATAGTATCTAATGGAATTGAGCGTTCGTATAAATCGAGGTCGATATAATGTTTTACATCCTCTCCTTTTACCAAATACCTTCTCTTATCTGGATCTACGGCATGCTCGGTTATGTAGTTGATGTTTCTTTTATAAAATGGGAACATCTCACCAGGCAGTGCAAATACGGCCAATTGATTTATTTGTTTGTGCGCATAAAAGCCCCAAGAGTAACAAGGTGAATCAAACCCCAAAAAAACTGCCATTCCAAATAACAAAAACTTCATGCGGCAAAATGCGCACTTTTATGTCAAATGAAAATACTTGTTAAAACCATTTCAAGTATACTTGATACTCCATCATAAATATTCACAAAAAGAAATCACAATAACTGTAATTTCGAATCATGAATAAAAATATTTTACTCTTGATTACAATGATGCTCTCTTTTGGCGCGCATGTATTGGCTCAAACCGAAACACCAAGCTTATATAACCCTATGTCCAATGCGCAAGAAGACTTGAATAAGGCTTATACACAAGCAAAAAAAGAAAATAAACATGTATTGGTTCAGGCCGGAGGAAATTGGTGTAAATGGTGTTTAGAGTTTCATCGATTTAGGTTAGCAGATAAATCTATTGATTCGCTTATTCAGGCCAATTATGTTGTATATCATTTAAATTATAGCAAGGAAAATAAAAATGAAGAAATATTTGCCAGCCTTGGTTTTCCTCAAAGGTTTGGGTTTCCAGTGTTTTTAATTATTGATGGCAATGGCAAATTACTACATACAGAAAATTCAGTGTATTTGGAGGAGGGAAAAAGTTATAGTGCAGCTAAAACTTTTCAATTTTTAAAATCATGGACACCGGCTGCTATTGACCCAAAAACCTATCAAAAAAAGTAAACCCCAAGAACATTTCTCGGGGTTTTTAGGCATGGGTTATTTAATCTTTTGGATGTAAATAGTTCACCATCCAATTTATTCCATATTGGTCGGTAAAGCTACCAAAATAAGCTCCCCAGAACATTTCTTGTATGGGCATACTTACTTTTCCATTAACAGATAATTCATTAAAAAGTCTATCAGCTTCTTCCTTGCTTTCTGGTTCTAGGCTAATGTGCATATTATTGCCTTGAACCACATTAAATCCCATTTCTGTTGGAGCATCAGTAGCCATTAAAATATGTCCTCCAATAAGTGGCAACTCTGCATGTAAGACCATTTGTTTGAGGCTTTCACTCATAGGAGCTTGAGTAGGATCTGCAGGCAAATCACCAAATCTTTGGATGCCTTGGCCAGTAAACTGTGTTTTAAAAATTTGTTGGTAAAATAGCATTGCCTCCTCTGTATTTCCTGGGAAATTAACATAGGTACAAACCCTTGCCTGGTTGTTGGTTTTATTGAAGGCTCTCAATTTAAATTGTGCTTCAAAATAGGCATCCAAATTACCCATTGCCATGGTAAATCCTTCTTTGAAACCAAGACTTATAATTTGTTCTAGATGGGCTAAACTCTCGTATTGAATTTTAATAGAAACAATGCTTTGTTCTGCATTATTTTGGAATGAAACATCCCAATGAGACCTGGGGATTTCTGAGTTAAGCACACCATGTTCGTCACAAAAGGCATCTACAGCATGGTAACTTTTTTGTGGATGAATTTGTGAATAGTCTGCTTTACACCAATGCACTTCATTGGTAGGACTTACCATACAATACAGCCACGTTCCCCCATCTGTAAAATTCATGCTTTTGGTACGTGTAACATAGGGTTTGGGTGCCCACCATTGGTCAAGTAATTCTGGTTTCGTCCAAGCATCCCAAACCAAATGAATGGGCGCGTCAAATTCTCTTTTAACATAAATACAATTTGAGCCCTTGTCGGCTTCAAAATTAAAAAGTAGTGAGTTTTTCATAGTTATTTTTGTTTTAGCTTCTTTAATACATCATCGAGTTGACTGAATTTATTTTCCCAAATTTTGCGGAATTGTTCAAGCCATTTGTCTATTTCTTTCATGCGTTTTATTTCTAATTCGTAGTATATCTCTCTACCCTCCTGTTTTGCCTTAATTAACTCGCATTCAGATAATATTTTGAGGTGTTTAGAAATGGCTTGCCTAGAAGTGTCAAAGTGTAAAGCAATGGCATTGGGTGTCATGGCTTGCAGGGCAATAAGGCTAATGATAGCTCTACGTGTAGGATCTGCAATGGCTTGAAATACGTCTCTTCTCATGTTAAAAGTTAATTATGCAACCAATCGGTAGCAAATATATGCGCAACCTTTTAGTTTCGCAAGAGTGTTTCAAAAAAAAAGAAAATTAGTGTGATGAAAATCCAGGTAAAACAAAAAAAACCTTGCAAATCATAGGATTTACAAGGGTTTTTGAAGCGTACCCAGAGCCGGGGTCGAACCGGCACGAGTTTAAAGCTCACTGGTGTTTGAGACCAGCGCGTCTACCAATTCCGCCATCTGGGCATCAACCTAAGAACACAATCAAAGGTTTGGTGGTCTCGACAGGATTCAAACCTGTAACCTTCTGATCCGTAGTCAGATGCTCTATTCAGTTGAGCTACGAAACCATTTGATGGGCTGCAAATGTAGGCATATCCCTAAAAAAAACAAACGGGTTTGGAAAAAAATCCAAACCCGTCTGTGAGCCAAGGCTTAAAATATTAAATAGCGGCTAAAGTTTCGTTGATAGCAGTGAAATTTGGTAAGTCGCCAGCGCTTTCTAATACCTCTGCATAACGCACTACACCTTCTTTGTCGATAACAAAAGCTGCACGTTTAGCCACACCTTTTAAACCTAAAATCCAATTTTCATAAATTGCACCATACGCATTGATGGCTTCTTTATTAAAATCTGACAACAGGGTGAAATTAAGGTTTTGCAATTCTTTGAATTTACCTAAGGTAAAAGGAAGGTCAACAGAAATTGCCACTACATCACAAGCATCGTTTTGATACATGCTAATGGCATCTCTTACTGTGCACAATTGGGTGGTACAAACACCAGTGAAAGCAGCTGGAAAGAAATGTACAATAAGGTTTTTACCTTTGAAATCTTCCAATGAAACTTCTTTTTTGTCGGTATCAACCAACTTAAATGATGGAGCTTTATCTCCTACTTTAATTGACATATGTGTGTTTAAATTAATGTTGTAAAGGTAACATATTTTCGTTCGTTTTGTTTTGGTTCGAACCGAACCCTTAATAGTTTATATAGCGCTTAATAGTTCTTAATTTGTGGGTATGAGCGCCCTTTTCCTCATTAAAAATGCCATAACTATCTATTACATCTCTGCGCACTTTACCGCTTGCATGGATAATTTCACCCGAATCAATCAGTAAACCTACATGGGTAATTCTTCCCTCTTCATTATCGAAAAAGGCCAAATCCCCTAGGCGCGATTCATTTAAAAAAGCTATTTGTGTTCCCAATTCTGCTTGTTGGTAGGCATCTCTGGGTAATTTAATTCCTAAACTTGAATACAATAATTGCGTCAATCCAGAGCAATCTATACCCCACATGGTTCTTCCGCCCCAGAGGTATGGAGTATTTAAAAATTGGGAGGCGAAATTGCTCATTTGGCTCAAATCAAATACATCCAAATCTGTTTCTGATAATTGTGCTGAATATTTGTGTTTATTCACCATAAAGGTGGCCCTGCTATCATCAAACAACTCTAACTCATGCAACATACTGCCAGGTGGCAAATGAAGAGGCACATTATTTATTTCATCTATGGCTATTAAACATGGGAAACGATGCACCAATCTTGGACTTCTATCTTTTTCGTCCCAAATACACAATTGGTTATCGGCTATCCACCCGGTGTAATTATCAAGGTGGGTGGTTATTTTAACCCAATCGGCTATTTGTTCAAGAATGTTATATGTTTCACCAAACAATAATTGAGAAACTTGTTCGCTTTTGCTAGTGGGGTCGGCGCGTAAAGGAACCAAACTTAAATGGCAAATTCCTGTTTGCATGGGGCTTAGATTTTTTTATGCAATTAAAATAAAATTATCGTATAGTTGTGCGTAAAATATTGGACCTATGTCGAACATTATTGATTTAACATACCTAAAAGAGATTTCTGGCGGCGATAGTAGCTTCATCAAAGAAATGTTGGAGTTGTATATCAATTCTACTGCCACTGAAGCAGAATTGTTTAGTGATTTACTTGCCAAACATGATTATGAAGGTATTGGACACTTGGCCCATAAAATGAAAGCTCCTATCCAAATGTTGGGAGCCAATGAATTATTTAACCTTATTAGATCACTTGAGCAATATGGCAAAGATGGCAGCAATATTGATCAAATGCCGGGTTTAATCAACCGTATCAAAGAACAGGTATTGTTGTCAATTGCTGAAATTAAATCGATTTTAGAAACCCTATAGGTTTTTAACAATAGGTATAAAAAGGTGCGTCTTTAATTTTCCAAGGTCGGCCTTTCAGAAGTCTGAAATTACCCCAAAAATCACTACTTTTGCCCTTTATAGCAAAATAACATTGGCATTTCGAGACACCAAAAGTAAGATTATTATCAAAACCCCTGAGCAAATTCAGGGCATTAGGGAAAGCAGCGTTTTGGCTGCACAAACGTTAAAAGAAGTTGCTCCTTTCGTACAACCTGGCGTAAGCACTGAATTTTTAAACAAAATTTGCGCTCAATTCATGCAAGACCATAAAGCAGTTCCTGCAACATTGGGCTACCACGGGTATCCAAAAGAAACATGTATCTCTGTAAATGATGTGGTCTGTCATGGCATACCTGGTCCATATGAATTAAGAGAAGGAGACATTGTTAATATAGATGTTACCACCATCTTAAATGGATATTACGGCGATACATCTTCTATGTTTATGGTAGGTGAAGTTTCTGACCATGCACAAAAATTGGTAGCTGTTACCAAAGAATGTTTGGCCATTGGGATACGCGAATGCTTTATAGGAAACCCTCTGAACAACATTGGATATCAAATAAACAAATATGCCACCTCTTTTGGTTATTCAACTGTTTATGAATTTTGCGGACATGGCGTAGGCCTTAAATTTCATGAAGAGCCAGAGGTTTCGCATATAGCTGATAAAAACACCGGTCCTATTTTAGCGCCAGGTATGATATTCACTATTGAACCAATGATTAACGCGGGTAAAGCTAGGTGCAAGGTTGATAAAAAAGACAACTGGACAGCACGAACCATTGATGGCAGGTTGAGTGCTCAATTTGAACATACCATTTGTGTAACCAAAGACAAACCCTTCGTTTTAACTGATATCAACGGTGAATTTGAGATACCTGAATCTGTATTTTAACCCTTATTTTTATGAAATACTATAACCACAAAAAGAACTTCCTTGCCATTGAGAATGAGGAACTCTATTCCTATGAAAACTCACGCTATGTGATTCAATCTGCCCCTTATGAATATACCTCTTCTTATTTAGCAGGATCGAATAAAGGTCCAGCCGCCATCATAAATGCCTCCCAATTTGTTGAGTTATATGATGAAGAATTGGATCAAGAAAGTTACTTAAAGGGTGGCATATGTACCCTAAAACCAATGGATTTTAAGGGTTTGCATGATTTAAAAGCTGTTAAGCACATTGAGAAACATACCAGGCAATTATTAGCAGATAACAAATTTCCTATTACACTGGGCGCTGAACACACCATTACCTATGGAACGGTGAGGGCAGTAAAACAATTTGTACCAGATGTTCACGTATTGCAAATTGATGCACACAGTGATTTACGTCAGGAATACCATGGCAACAAATATTCTCATGCTTCTGTAATGGCAAGGGTGCATGATTTGGAGGTTCCGCTTACACAAATAGGAATTAGGGCACAATGTATTGAGGAAGCTCAATTGATTAAAGACAGTAAGAACATTCATACATTTTATGCGCATGATATTCGTTCAAACCCAAATTGGGCAAAAGATGCCCTAAAAACATTGGGTAAAAATGTATATGTAAGTATTGATGCCGATGGCTTTGATCCCAGTATTGTGCCTGCTGTAGGAACTGCAGAACCTAATGGAATGATGTGGAATGAAACCATTCAGTTTTTAAAAGAAGTTTTTGCCAAAAAGAATGTAGTTGGATTTGATGTGGTTGAAATTGCACCTGTAAAAGGAAACATTTTAACCGAATATACCATGGCCAAATTGGTTTATAAGCTTATTGGTTACCAAACATTAAAAAAATAAATTATACTCGAACAGATTATTTAATTTTGGTTCGAACCAAAACCTAAAACACACCTAATGATGAAAGTATACCTTGATAATGCGGCTACCACTCCAATGGATTCGGAAGTGATAGATACAATGATTCAGGTAATGAAGGCAGAATATGGCAACCCAAGTTCTACGCATTCACACGGAAGAATTGTACGCACACTGATAGAAGATGCTCGTAAAAAAGTTGCCTCTTTGTTGAATTGTACACCCGGTGAAATTTTCTTTACCTCTGGTGGAACAGAAGCAGATAATATGGCCTTACGTCAGTCTGTTGCACACAAAGGCGTAAAAAATATTATTACTTCTGCTTTGGAACATCACGCCGTTGGTCATACTGCCGAAGAATTAGAACACCAAGCCAATGTAAAAGTGCACTATGTAAACTTTGATGAAAAAGGGAGAATAGACCTTTCTCATTTGGCTGAATTGTTGAAAGAAAATGAAAACTGTTTGGTTTCATTGATGCATTCTAACAATGAAATAGGTACCATGATTGATATTGACAAAGTAGGCGAACTCTGTCGTGAATACAATGCATTATTCCATTGCGACACCGTTCAAACTATGGGGCATTTTAGGTTCGACCTAAAGAAAACACACGTTCATTTCTTGGCAGCAGGTGCACATAAATTCAATGGTCCTAAAGGTGTTGGTTTTATTTATATCAACCATGAAGCACAATTAAAACCATATATTACTGGTGGCTCACAAGAAAGAAATATGCGCGGTGGTACCGAAAATGTATATGGCATTGTTGGCTTAGCAAAAGCTTTAGAATTAGCTTATTCGCATTACGAGAATGATCATAAACATATCTATGACCTGAAAATGTATATGATGGAACAATTGAGGAAAAACATCCC
>CAILJQ010000128.1 GCA_903834625.1 uncultured Bacteroidota bacterium | reverse complement strand
TTTCTTTCCCTTCAAGTTGCCTTTGATTATTTTGTTTTTGGTAATTTAATGCAAGCCGGTTACAAACCCATTGTTGCCTTTAGTTACAACTGGCTCAACTTTGGTTCAGGCCTCTCTATCAATATTGGCGCTTTGGTTGACCCTATAACAGCCATGATGCTGGTAGTAGTTACTTTCATTTCATTGATGGTGCATATTTTTAGCCTAGGTTACATGCACGGCGATGAGCGCTTCCCTACTTATTATGCTTTCTTAGGTTTGTTTACCTTCTCTATGTTGGGATTGGTGATGAGCTCAAACATTTTCCAAATTTATATCTTCTGGGAATTGGTGGGTGTTTCTTCATTTTTACTCATTGGTTATTATTATACCAAACCTTCGGCCGTTGCTGCGGCTAAAAAAGCCTTTATTGTTACACGCTTTGCCGATTTAGGTTTTCTCATTGGCATTTTAACACTGGGCTTTTACAGTGAAACATTTGATTTTTTAGAGTTGATCCAAAGACTTACCGATCATCAATCGCCGCAATTTATTGCCATTAGTACCGCATCTTTTGCTGGACTAACTGCCTTAAGTTGGGGATTGGTTTTGGTGTTTATGGGTGGTGCAGGAAAATCTGCTATGTTTCCACTACATATTTGGTTACCTGATGCCATGGAAGGTCCAACACCAGTATCTGCCTTAATTCACGCAGCCACCATGGTTGTTGCCGGTGTATTTTTGGTGGCAAGGTTGTTTCCGGTGTTTGCCTTATCCAACCAAGCGGCCTTAGATGTAGTAGCCTATACAGGCATTATCTCTGCCATGTTTGCGGCCATTATTGCCTGTACCCAAACAGATATCAAACGCGTATTGGCTTATAGTACCATGTCGCAAATAGGATATATGATGTTCTCTTTAGGTGTATCTGGTTATGGCGGCGAGGCAGGTGCTGGATATAGCGCTTCTTTGTTTCACTTATTTACCCATGCCTTCTTTAAATCTCTGTTGTTTTTAGGAGCGGGTGCCATTATTCATATGGTACATAGCAATGAGATGAAAGATATGGGTGGCTTAAGAAAATTGATGCCCGTTACCCATTTAAGTTTTGTGATAGCCTGTTTGGCCATTGCCGGTATTTACCCATTTGCCGGATTCTTTAGCAAGGAAGCCATCTTACACGCAGCACACCAAAGCAACTCTACCATTTATTACCTTGCTTTGTTTACAGGTTTGCTCACTGCCTTTTATATGTTCCGTTTGTATTTTAATATTTTCTGGAACAAAGAATCGCTTGCACATGCGGGCGAACACGGAGAAGGAACTTGGAGCATGAAGATACCTTTAATGCTGTTAACCCTTGCCTCTATAGGTGCAGGTTTTATGCCTTTCTCTGAGTTTGTAAGCTCAGATGGAATGGTACTTATCAGTCACTTAGATTGGGCATTTTCTATCTTGCCACTTACGCTAGCAGTTACCGGAATTGCCCTTGCAGCCTATATGTACATGAAACCTTCAGATAAGCCAGCATCATTGGCTGCATCATTGGGAGGATTGTATCAAGCTGCCAAACAAAAATTCTATATAGATGAAGTGTATGTATTTGTAACCAAAAAAGTATTGTTCAACTTGGTAGGTAAACCCGCCGCTTGGATTGATAAGAATATTGTAGATGGATTTTACTCACTCACAGCAATGATTACCCAAGAGTTTTCGGGTACCATCAAAGGATGGCAATCTGGAAATGTGCAGATATATGCCATTTACTTTTTAAGTGGCATTCTGGCCCTAGTTTCTATTCTCTTGTACCTTAAATAAACAGCAGCATGAATCTATTATTATTCATTATTATACCCTTCCTTACTTCACTTGGCGTGCTGGCAGTTAAAGGTCAAAAGCAAGTAAGAACCGTAGCCTTTATTGGTTCGGTTATTCAATTAATTGTTTCTTTTTACTTGCTGAACCAATACCAAAATGAGCGTGCCTTAGGTGATACTGCCGCATTTTTGTTTGAACAAAACTTTGCTTGGTTTCCTTCTCTAGGCATTCATTTTCATATGGGTGTAGATGGCATTAGCATAGCCATGATTCTCTTAACCTCTCTGGTAGTAGTGGCTGGAGTATTGGTTTCATATACCATGGAAGACCTTCACAAAGAGTTTTTCTTCCTACTCATATTACTCAGTTTAGGTGCCTATGGTTTCTTTATTTCACTCGATATTTTTACCCTCTTCTTCTTTTTAGAAGTTGCAGTTATTCCTAAGTTTTTATTAATAGGCATTTGGGGAAGCGGACCAAAAGAGCGCAGCGCCATGAAGTTGGCTTTGATGTTAATGGGTGGTTCGGCACTTATTTTTGTTGGACTTACAGGCTTGTATTATTTCACGCCTGTGGAAAATGAAATCAGAACTTTTGATTTAATGACCTTATCAAGATTAGGCATGCCTGTGCAAGCACAACTGTTTTTCTTTCCGTTTTTGTTTGCAGGCTTTGGCGTATTTACCGCCCTATTTCCATTTCATACATGGGTACCAGACGGACACTCTTCCGCGCCTACTGCAGCCTCTATGTTTTTGGCAGGTATCTCTATGAAATTAGGAGGCTATGGTTGTTTAAGAGTGGCAACCTTTCTAATGCCAGATGCCGCACAAGTATATGCACCCTATATCATTCTATTGGCAACCATTGCCATTATATATGGAGCCTTTGCTACATTAATGCAAACAGATTTAAAATACATCAATGCCTATTCTTCTATTAGTCATTGCGGCTTTGTATTACTGGGTATTGGCATGTTAACCAAAACCTCGGTAACAGGTGCGGTGATGCAAATGGTTTCTCACGGATTAATGACAGCCCTCTTTTTTGCCGCTATTGGTATGATGTATAGCAGAACACATACCAGATTGGTTTCTCAGCTGGGAGGATTGTTAAAAGTAATGCCTTTCATTTCTTCCATCTTCATTATTGCCGGTTTGGTTTCTTTAGGTTTACCTGGCTTTAGTGGATTTGTTTCTGAAATGACCGTGTTTGTTGGCGCTTGGCAAAACCCAAATATGTGGTATAGAATAGCCACCATTTTATCTTGTGCTTCAATTGTGGTAACGGCTGTATATATTTTAAGAGCAGCTGGTTCATCGGTGATGGGACCCATTAAAAACGACCATTACCAATCACTCACCGATGCCCTATGGAATGAACGCCTGGCTGCTGTTGTGCTTTTATCTGGCATAGTGGTAATAGGCATGGCACCTTTTCTATTAACAGATTTATTAGCTCCCGGAACCGATGCCATCATGGGACAAATTTTCAATACAGTGAAATAATGATGACCACAGAAATACTATTCGCGATGAAGCATGAACTGATGATCTCTTTCATCATCTTCTTGCTCTTGTTTTGGAAAATACGTAGTGATGAACCCAACCATAAATGGGTATTGGCAACCGTTAACGGAATGTTGTTGCTTAGCACCCTTATGGTGTTTATGGGAACTACCAATAGCATGCGGTTTAACCAAATGTTTTTAGATTCTGTTGGCAGTAACTTTCAAAAAGGATTATTGAGTTTGGGAATGTTATTGGTTTCGGCAGTATCTTATAAATGGCTTGAACGCAATAAAAACCTCATTGAATTTTATTTACTCATGTTATCTTCTTTGCTGGGTATGTTCTTTATGATTTCATCGGGAAACATGCTCATGTTTTATATTGGTATTGAGTTAAGCACCATCCCTTTGGCAGCTGCAGCTAACTTTGATTTAGAAAAAAGAAAATCTTCCGAAGCTGCCATGAAGCTCATTTTATCTTCGGCCTTTTCAAGTGCTTTGTTGTTAATGGGTATTTCGTTTTTATATGGCAGCACAGGTACCATACAATTTGCCGAAATGAATATCAGTCTCCAAAATACTCCATTAAGCATTATGGCCATGGTATTGGTGTTTGCAGGCTTTGCGTTTAAAATTAGTGTGGTGCCATTTCACCTGTGGACAGCAGATGTTTACGAAGGCTCGCCTGTTGCGGTAAGTGCCTTTTTATCGGTCGTTTCTAAATCGGCAGTGATTTTTATTTTTATGAATGTATTATTTCAGGTATTTCTGAACCTATACCTTTCATGGATTTTGGTAGTATCTCTCTTGGCCTTTTTTACCATAGCTATAGGTAATCTTTTTGCCTTAAGACAACAAAACATCAAACGATTTTTGGCCTTCTCTTCTATTGCCCAAATGGGATATATGTTGGTTGCCCTTATTGGTTACCCAGATCAAGTACAATCTGCTATCATTTATTTCTTGGCTATTTACCTGTTCTCTAACCTTGCTGCCTTTGGAGTAGTAGGCATTATAAGCGAGCATACAGGCAAAGAAAACATAGACGATTACAAGAGCTTTTACAAAAACAATAAATTCCTTTCTTGGGTATTGGCCATTGCCTTGTTCTCTTTAGCAGGTGTACCTCCAACGGCAGGATTCTTTGGTAAGTTATTCTTGATTATGAGTGGTGCGGCCAAAGGAAATTATTTACTCATTGTATTGGCAGCCTTAAATTTGGTCATCTCTTTTTATTACTACCTGCGCATTGTGAAGGCCATTTTTATGGATGAAAATGCAGCGCCTATAGAAAAAACAGAGCCGGGACTCATGCCTAAAATTGCTTTATACATTTGTATGGCGGGTATCTTGGTATTGGGACTTTACGGTCAGGCCTATGAGTACATTACCCGCATTATTGTTCAATATTAATCAAATACGAAATGGGCTTAAATTCAAATCATACGGTTGAAGAAATTGGCGGATATAGGTGCGCGGTGGTTGAAAAAAACATCAAACAAGAAAGAGCAGATTTTTTAACCAACCTCTTAAGTGGAAATGGGTACACCGTAGTATGTGCGCCTGCTGCTCCACCTAAGGCAAAGGCTGCTGCTAAACCTGCAGAAGGAGCAGAAACAACCGAAGCTGCTGCACCTGCGCCAGAACCAATAGCAGCTCCTGTTGCTTTTGATTTAGGTGTAACCGATGTAACTTTTAATCCAACCAATGCCATTTATGGTAGGTTACTTAAAAATGCTTTAGGCAAAACCGTAACGCCAGCATATTGGTTGCAACAAGACAGCGAGAGCCGCGATGATAAGCCCTATTTTCCAGTTAAATATTAAGGCCCTTGGTTCAGACCGAAAACCCATTTACAGTATAAAAATAAAGCCTGCTTGTTTACACAAGCAGGCTTTATTTTTTAGCTTATTACAAACCTTTTAATGTTTGTAACCTATCCCATTTAGCAGCTCTCGCTTCCTCTGCTTGCTCTAAGAAATGCTCTGCTAAAACAGGGTCTTTGGCTTTAATTATTTTAAAGCGGTTTTCATGGTACATAAACTCACTTAGTGGAACTGTGGCCTCTTTAGAATCAATGACCATGCGCTCGCCTTTTGGTTTTAATGGATTGTAATGGAACAATGGCCAGTAACCAGATTTAACAGCAAAATCTTGCTCATCTGCGCCATGCGCCATGTCAATACCATGCGCTATACAATGGCTATAGGCCAGTATCAATGATGGACCCGGAAATGCTTCTGCTTCTAAAATGGTACGTAAGGTATGTACATCATTTCCTCCCATAGCAATTTGTCCCACGTAAGCGGTACCATGTGCAATGGCTTGTAAGGCCAAATCTTTCTTGCCTGTGGTTTTTCCATTTACGCTAAACTTTGCACTCGCACCAATGGGCGACGATTTAGATTTTTGTCCACCCGTATTGCTATAAACCTCTGTATCTAATACCAAAATATTTACATTCTCACCCGTAGACAAAATATGGTCTAAACCACCATAACCAATATCATAGGCCCAACCATCACCACCAATAATCCATACAGACTTATCGGCAAGAAAATCGGCTAAATGGTAGAGGTTTTGTGCAGGTACGGTATGCATGTGCTTTAATTTTTCTTTGAGCACCAATAACAAATCATGTTTGCGGTGAATTTCTGCTTCATTGGTTTCAGGCGCATTTTGTATGGCAGTTACCAATTCTTCACCAATCTCATAACGCAATTCATTCAACAAATATTCAGCACGGATACGCTTGTGGTCGTTGGCCATTTTAATTCCCAAGCCAAACTCTGCATTGTCTTCAAACAATGAGTTGGCCCAAGCCGGACCTCTACCATCTAATGTTTGCGACCAAGGTGTGGTTGGCAAATTACCACCAAAAATACTGGAGCAACCTGTTGCGTTGGCAACAATCATGCGCTCTCCAAACAACTGTGTTAAGAGTTTAATATAAGGTGTTTCGCCACAACCTGCGCAAGCGCCAGAGAATTCAAACAAGGGTTGAAAAAACTGAGAACCTTTAACGGTGTTTTTATTTACACGTGAACGATCCAATTCTGGCAACTGTAAGAAATACTCCCAATTTTTAATTTCTTTGTCTTGCACCTCTGCTTTGTCAACCATATTAATGGCTTTATGTCCGGGCTGGGTTTTGCTCTCTATTGGACAAAACTCTACACACAAAGTACAACCGGTGCAATCTTCGGTGCTTACTTGTAAGGTATAGGCTTCAGTAGCTTTATCAAATTCTTTTCCAATAGGAGCCACATGTTTAAAGCCCTCAGGTGCGTTTTCTAAATGGGTTTGGGCATATACCTTCGGACGAATAGCTGCATGCGGACAAATAAAGAAACACTTACCACATTGGGTACACAAATCGGTATCCCATACAGGTACGGCATCGGCAATGTTTCTCTTTTCATATTGGGTAGTACCAGATGGGAAAGTACCATCAACAGGGAATGCACTTACTGGCAAAGAATCGCCTTCGCCTGCTATAATTCTGCCCAATACATCTTTTACAAAACCTGGTGCAGTATCTGGAACGGCAGCATCTAATGGCCTAGAACCAATACTTTCTTTGCTATAATCTATCTCATATAAATTGGCCAAGGTTTGGTCAACCGCTTCGTAATTCTTTTGAACAATAGCTTCGCCTTTTTTCCAATAAGTTTCGTAAATAGATTCTTTAATTTTAGCAATAGCTTCTTCTCTAGGAAGAATATTTGAAATAGCGAAAAAGCATGTTTGCAAAATGGTATTGATGCGGTTTCCCATTCCAGTATCCTTGGCTACTGTATAGGCATTGATGGCATAAAAACGCAATTTTTTGTGCTTAATTTCTTCTTGAATTTTGGCCGGCATTCTGCCCCATACTTCTTCTCTTTCATAAGGAGCGTTTAATAAAAATACCGCCCCTGGAGCAGCATCTTTTAACACATCAAATTTAAATAGGTAGTTAAAATGATGGCAGGCCACAAAGCTTGCAGATGCCACCAAATAAGCGCCTCTAATGGGTTTTCTACCAAAACGTAAATGAGAGGAAGTGAGCGATCCAGATTTTTTTGAGTCGTATACAAAATACCCTTGTACGTGGTTGTCTGTTTTCTCACCAATAATCTTGATAGAGTTTTTATTTGCACTCACCGTACCATCTGCACCTAAGCCAAAAAACAATCCGCGGAAAGTATGCTGCTCATCTAAATTAAATGAAGCATCATATGATAAACTCATATGGGTAATATCATCTTCAATACCAACCGTAAAGTGGTTTTTTGGATGTTCAAGCAACAACTCATCAAATACAGCTTTTACCATGGCTGGGGTAAATTCCTTGCTAGATAAGCCATAGCGACCACCAATGATAAACGGATGGATGGCATTTTCTCTTTCATTAAAAGCATTTACCACATCCATATACAAAGGTTCGCCAATGCTGTTTGGTTCTTTGCACCTGTCTAAAACTGCTATGCGTTTAACAGTAGTAGGAATGGCATCAATGAAATCTGAAATAGCAAAAGGCCTAAACAAACGAATGGTTAACACACCAACTTTTTCTCCATGTGCATTTAAATGTTCTACTGTTTCTTGT
>CAILJQ010000127.1 GCA_903834625.1 uncultured Bacteroidota bacterium | reverse complement strand
AGAAAGCAACCATGTATTTATTGGGGCAGGTTTACATTTCGGTCTGAACCAATGGAGCACGTCTGATATACACATAGTAGAAATAGGATTTGGAACTGGTCTGAACGCTATGTTAACTGCATTGGAAGCAGAGAGATTGAATCTTTCTATTCATTACTATGCGCTAGAAACAGTGCCCCTCCCCTACGCCTTGGTTCAGGACTTAGGATATTTTGATGAACACCCCCAAGAGGTTCAAGACATATACCAAAACCTGCATGAAGTTCCTTGGGAGGAAGAGGTAAAAATCAACAATCATTTTAGTTTGCATAAAACACAAACAGCCTTAGAGCATTTTGTGGCAACACAAGCTTACCACCTTGTTTATTTTGATGCCTTTGCACCCGATATTCAACCTGAGTTATGGCAAACAGGTATCTTTCAAAAGTTGTATGACTGCATGTTGCCTCAAGGCATTTTAACAACCTATAGTTCTAAAGGCGATGTGCGCAGAAGTTTAATGACTGCAGGCTTTGAGGTAAGCAAATTGGAGGGACCGCCTCGTAAACGACATATGTTGCGCGCCATCAAAAAATAAGTTTATGAGCAAAAAGTATTTAATTGTTGGCGGTGGTATTGCGGGATTAAGTTTAAGCTGGCAACTACAAAAACAAGGAATATCCTTTCAGTTGATTGACCAAGGTATAAGCAATTCTTCGAGTAAAATTGCTGCGGGAATGTTTAATCCTGTGAGTGGCAAACGCATGACGGTAAGTGCAGAAGCACATAACATGTTGGCCTCCTTAGATGAAATGATGGAGGAAATGGAAGCCTTGTTGCAAAAAAAACTGTATGTGAAAGCTCCCATTTTACAAGCCTTTGGTAATGTGAAAGAAGCCAATGATTTTTCTGCGCATTTAGACCGACCATCCTTCGCCACTTTTGTAGATGCCAACCCCACAATAGACTGTAAGTTGGAAAAAGAATTTGGGTACTTTCAGGTGAATGGATCGGGTTGGGTAAAAACAGTTGAATGGATAGAAGCCTATCAAAACTATTTGGAAGCAGAAGGAAAATTCACACGTGCCCAATTTAGTTATGATGGTTTGATAGAACAAGACGGAAAATGGACCTATGCAGATGAAACCTATGAGGGTATTATATTTTGTGAAGGAAGTTTATTCTCCCATAACCCGCATTTCAATTGGCTGCCATTTAAATTGTGTAAAGGTCAGGTTTTGCTCATTAATTGTGCTGGACTCAACCCAAGTTATATTTTAAAAAGAGGTGTTTATTTGGTACATCAATATGAAGATGTATACAAGGTAGGTGCTACCTATGAATGGGAATACGAAGATGCCTTGCCAACAGCAGATGGTTTGAACCAACTTTTAGAGAAGCTAAAGCAAATGATTTCATTGCCCTTTGAGGTATTAGACCAATATGCGGGTATTCGTCCAACTACGCGCGATAGAGGAGCCATTTTAGGTGAGCACCCAGAAAGGAAAAACTTATTTGTATTTAACGGTTTAGGCACCAAAGGCATGTTACAAGCCCCTTTGCTTGCCAAAAACTTTGCGGCCTTTTTACAAGAAGGCACAACAATTCCTAAGCAAGTTTCGGTGCAGCGTTTTATCTCTTTCTATTCAAATGGTCAGTAGGACAAGTTGGTGCAAAACAAAATAAAGTAGCCAAGCAGAAGCTGTTTAAATTGCAGCATGTTATGGTCAATTGAGAAAATACGGCTCGAACTCAAATACACGTGGAAAATTTCGCGCAATGCGAGCGAGTACAAGGAGAACTTTATTGTTAGCTGCCAGCTTCATGGTGCACTTGGGCAAGGCGAAGTTGCGCCCAATATTCGTTATGGAGAAACACCAGAGAACATTGCTGCAGCATTTGATTTGATAAAAGACAGGTTGGAAGAAGCTCCTGAAAATCCCATGAGTTTTGAGTCGTGGTTACAAGGCTTAAACATACCAAATGCCTTAAAGTTTGGCATTGAATCGGCATTGGTGCATGCATGGTGTAAGGCACATCATTTGAATCTTTACCAGTTTTTAGGAGTAGCCAAACCAAAGGAAGTAAGCAGTTGTTATACATTGCCCATAATGGACCCGGCACTTATCCCCGATTTTTACGCACAACATGGCTTGGCCAGGTTTAAGCAATTGAAGGTGAAAGTAAGTAAGGCCGAAGACATTGACATGATCAAGGAACTACATAAGTTGGGGCCGCAGCCTTTTATGATAGACGCCAATGAGGCATGGAAAGATGTAGAAGAGCTTATTAGGTTTTTACCTACCCTTAAACCCTATCCTATATTATTTGTGGAGCAACCTATGCCAGCAAATTTTACCGAAGAGTATATTTACTTAAAGCAACAAACACAGCATTTATTAATGGGAGATGAAAGTGTGTTGAACCAACCCGACTTTAATTTACTCAGCAAACAATTTGGCGGCATTAATATGAAGTTGATGAAAGCTGGAGGATATATAAACGGAATACGCATTTTAAGGGAAGCCCAACAACGCAATATGGTAACCATGATAGGCTGTATGGTAGAAACCACCTTAGGCATAGGCAGTGCATGGAACTTATGTAGTTTGGCTGAATATGCAGATTTAGATGGATGTTTGATAGTAGCCAATGAACCTTTTGGGTATTTGCAAGAAACAAATGGAAGTTTTGAACGCATCAAAGATTAATGGAAACCTCTACACTGGCTGAAATAAAAAAGGAATTGCTCTTAACGCCACCAGATAAGTTGGTGGAAATATGTTTGCGTTTGGTGAAGTACAAAAAGGTAAACAAAGAGTTGGCGCATTACCTGTTGTTTGAAGCAGATCATGAAGCTGGATATATAGAAAAAGCCAAGGTAGACATAAGCAAACGATTTGCAGAAATGCCCCAAAACAGTTTATTTTTTAGTACCAAGTACATTCGTAAAACCTTGCGATTAACGAAACAATTTGCACAATATAGCAAGTTGCCACAAACGGGCATTGAGTTGCATATTCACTTTTGCAAGGAGATGAAACAATGCGAAGATTATTGGCAGAATTACCAAGTATTAGAAAACTTTTATGAGCGTATTATTCATCAAACGCAAAAAGACATCAACAAACTGCATGAGGATTTGCAATATGATTATACGCAGGAATTGGCTAAATTAATGTAAGTATTTGGCCCAGAAAATTGCTTTATTTTCGAACGGGCTCCATAAAAATCTTTAATGATTCTCCATTTTCCTTAAACTCTAAAACACATTCCAGTTTGGTAAGTTTTATCACCTTAACCTCAAGCTTTTCTTTCGATTCTTTATCTGTGATGGTTAATTTCTTGGTCTGTTCATTATAACTCCAAACGCCTATTTCAACCAAATCTCCATCATATGATTTTACTTGGTGGTTAAAGTAAAAAATCATTTTATCATTTTTCTGCTGGGGAGAGGCAGGGAATTTTTCTCCTCCCTCTTCATAGGCAATTAGTCGCCATTCCTTGCATAATAAACTATCGATAGTTGGGTTTGATTGAGCTTGCACCCCAATACACCAAAAGAAAAGTATACCAAATAAAAGTAGGAACTTGTTTGTGTGTTTCATCATAGGTGTGAAAATAAGAAAAAAAATAAATGTTGGACTGAACATTCTTATAAGCTCCTAAAATTATTGTAATTGGTTTTATTTTGCCTAAAATTATACCTTATTTGGAAAATGAGCATTGACTTTCAAGCATAACAAAGCAAGGAATTGTTACATAAAATGAACCTTAGGTTGCCTCGCTATATTTTTTATATCATATGGGTACTCGTATCCATCATTCAAGCTAGTTTTACTGAATTGTTTCATGATGAAGCTTATTATTGGAAATTTTCGCAAGAATTAGCTTGGGGATATTTTGACCACCCGCCAATAATTGCCATTTTAATTCGCATTGGTAACATTATTATTCCCTTCCAAAATGAGCTGTCGGTTCGATTGCTTATGATAGTTTTAAATACGGGAACAATATACATGGTTGAAAAGATAGTAAACCCAAAGAATCTATGGCTCTTTTATGCCTTGGCTTGTTCTACAGTCTTTTTCCATATTGGTTTTTTGGCCATTCCAGATACTCCTCTTCTATTTTTTACTGCATTATTTTTTTATTACCTTCCATTGTATTTGGAAAAGGAATATGAAAATAAATCTATCCTTATTCTATCTGTCATTATCTCACTTCTTTTATATAGTAAATATCATGGCATTTTGGTTATTTTCTTTACCATTGTTGCCAACTCAGGAATCGTAAAAAGGAAATCATTTTATATGATTGTCCTACTTTCTTTGGTTTTGTATATGCCCCATATCTATTGGCAATATCAAAATGATTTTGTTTCGTTAAAATACCATTTGTTTGACCGTTCACTTAATAGCTATTCCATTTCAAACACCATTGAATATTTATTTCCTCAACTCATTGTAATAGGAGGACTAAGTGGTGTTTTATTATTTTATTTTTCCATTAAACATAAGTCAATTACCGCAATAGAAAATACATTTAAATGGAACCTTACTGGAATTTTAATTTTCTTTTTGGCGATGACATTTAAAGGAAGGGTAGAAACAAACTGGACCTCAATTGCCCTTGTACCAATATTTGCCCTATCCTTCAAATACATTGAAACCAATGCCAATAAAATTTCAAGTTTACTTTATAAATTATCCTTCATTTCAATAGGTTTTATAATTATTCTCAGAACCTATTTGATATATGATTTCACCAATGATGCTTTTCATTTGAATCCAGAAATTCACAAGCAAAAAATTTGGGCCAACCAAATAAAGGAAGCATCAAAAGGGGAACATGTAATTTTCATGAATTCCTTTCAAAAAGCAGCCAAATATGAGTTCTATAGTGGTATTCCGTCTTATTCTTTGAATAATGTTTGGGGAAGAAAAAACCAGTTCAGTCTTAAATTTGAGGAAGATTTTATTGGGAAAAGAATTTTCCTGATTTATAACAATAGGCCAAAAGAATTAGACTCCTTTAACATAAACAACGAATGGCTTAGTTACCGGTTTATAGACAATTTTGTGTCTTATTCAAAAATCAAACTAATACCTGATACCTCTTTGAGGTACTTAGAAAAAAACAAGGATGTTACATTTAAACTCTTTATTAGAGATAACATCCTTAACCAATCAGATTTTGAAATAAATAAGTCATTTCCTTCTTATTTGAGTTATCAATTCTTCTATCAAAACGAAATGATTTCAAATACCCAAACACCTATCCTATTATCGAACGATATGATGAATGGTGTAGTTGATTTTAGGGTACATACACCTGAAAAAGAAGGGAATTATGTTTTAAACATTTCCATTTCAACTGGATATCTTCCGCCAACAATAAACAGTGACAATATAAAAATTACTGTTCAGTAGGCTTGCCTCAAGCAAGGATTTGGTTGGATACAATTCAAATTGTTTGCACCCTTGGGTTGCATTCAAAAACTACCCTGTAAATTTGGTAAATTTCATGATGCCTTTAGCGGCAATTGATTTCAATTTAAGTTTTGCCAAACGCCCCCATTGTTTATTTTTCAAGGCTTTACCAGCATTCACTTCATTCACAATGTGGCGAACTGCATAGTTATAATATTTTCTCGGATAAGTTCTTTTAAAATCAATGTCTCTATCTGTTGATGTTTCCCAAGGTAAATCTTGGATAAAATCGTTTTCAACCTCCAGGTATAAAGGAGTACCCTTAATAGGATATGCCACCGTAATGGTGAAAATATCAGGATCAGAATCCTTTAAATGTTTTACAGTTTCAAAGATATCTTCTTCAGTTTCGCCAGGATATCCAACCATAATAAAGGTTCCTGCTTGAATACCATTTGCTTGGGATAACCTAATCATATCTCTAACCTGCATCACATCTACCCTCCTATCCATTAAATCTATTACCTTTTGAGAACCACTTTCTGCCCCAATCCAAACCCTAAAACAACCACTTAATTTAAGCTCTTCAATCACCTCAGCATTCATTCTATCAGCTCTAGTAATGCACTCGTAGGCCACGCTTAATTTTCGCGCTTCTAGTTCGAGTCTAAATTCTTTTAGCCATTTATGACTTACGGTAAATACATCATCTACAAACCAAATGGTATCTACTTGGTAGTTTTTTTGAATCCATTCCAACTCGTCGGCAACATGTTTAGCGCTACGTCTTCTGTAACTTTGTCCATAAACCGCTCTACTACACCATTTGCAGCTATAAGGGCACCCACGCATGGTATTTATAGATATGGCACTTGTTCCATGTTTGGCTTTCCAGGCATCAAAATACAATTGTAAATTAACTTTGCTTCTATTAGGCAAAGGAAGTTCATCTAAGTTTTTAAGCTTGGTTCTTTCACCCGTAAACACTGTTTTACCAATTTCGTTTAAATATGAAATTCCAGCAATTTTATCGCGTGTAAGATCAGATTTCCCATCCAAGAAAGCAACCAGCTCCAACATACTTTCCTCCCCTTCTCCTTGAATGATAAAATCGGCACCATTTTCAAGGAACTTATCTATGTGGTTTGTAACCTCTGGTCCTCCAAGAACAATTTTGGTGTGTTGCAAATTGGGTTCAGACCGAACAAATTGAATGGTTCTTAAAACATTTAATTTGGTCATCAAATTTGTGTAGATAGCTAAAACATTTGGACGATGTTTTAGGATATACTGCTTTTGTAACTCAAAATCAGAAAAGGTGGAATCAAAAATTTCATTTTCATATCCATTCTTTTGCAACCAAGCAGAAATATATAAAATACCCAAAGGTATATAAGGCCTCATAATCTCCAATTCCTTGGGATCTTCATTTATAAAATATCCATGCGTAAAAACTATTTTCATTTTTTTCTATACACTAAATAGGTATGGTCGGCATAATCACTTAAAAAGGAAAAAGTGCCCAAAATACTCTCTGTAAATAGAATAACAAATTTTAAGAAAGGAAGTTTTTTTAGGATTGGCTCCAAATAAGACGGAGGAATCGCTATTCCAATTGGCTTAGAATCTAGGTAAAAAAAATTACTAAATATTTTTTTTGTTTCATTCACAGAATAACAATAAGTCATTTGGAAACTGTGGTTATCTAACTTTGCTAAATCTGGTTTTTGCCTTCTATTTGCTTTTTCAAAATTACCTTTGAGCAAAAAATAGAGCCTTTCTAACCAAGATTTTTTACCCAATAGAATCATTATCATCAGGCCATTTGGATTCAATAAATTGGCAAATTTTTGATTTAAAAGAATTAACTCCTCCTCTGGAATACAATTTAACCCAGCAAAGTTTGAAAACAATAAGTCAAATTTTCTCCCTTTTACCAAATGCTCCAAATCATGGAATCCCGCTACTTCGAAATGCGGAGAATGCTCATCCTTCTCATTAACTTTTAGCTTGGCAATCCGAATCATCTCAGGAGAAATATCAGTAGCCATGGTAGAAAAACCATGATCTGCAAGCCAAAAAGCATCAACTCCGGTACCGCAATTAATTTCTAATACAGTTTTTAATTGGGTAGATTTTAGGGTGGATTTCAAATTCAGCCATACCCTATTTCTTTGCATGATTCCAATGGTACTATTTGTAAAATCTGAATCATAATCCGCAGCTATAGGGTCAAAATTGGCCTGTTGCATATCTCCTCATTCTTAGTTTAGTAAACCAAATTTGCATTTGTCTCATTGTCACCAAAAACCATTGTTTCCAATCAAAATGATTTTCTAACAATTCTAATGCCTTCCATTTTCTGAACTGGTAGTGTAGTAATCTTTGAAGTTGTTTATAAAATCCAGCAGGAAAAGTGCTATGGAACATCACAAGCAATTCATCTGAATCTGTCCAATTTTGTTTCTGATTCAATTGGGATTTTACATTTTCATAAAATTTTGTACCTGGTAAAGGATAAGAAACAGAAATTCCAATATCAAATGGCATCAAACGTTTCACCATGTGAATGGTACTTTGAATATCTTCAAAATTTTCGCCAGGGTAACCAAATTGTAGAAAAAAACATGGGTGAATACCATGCACCTTTAACAACTTACTAGCTTCTTCAATTTGCTCAATTTTGGTCCCTTTATCCATGCTATCCAAAATCTTTTGGGAACCACTCTCTGCACCAACCCAAACCTCTTCGCAACCAGCCAATGCGAGATCTTTTATAGAATCATCTTCTAATAACAAATCTACCCGCGATTGTATTTTAAACTTAATATTTAAGCCATGTTTTTGAACCAACAAAGCAAATTCTTTTACCCAACCTGGCTTTAAGCCAAAAATATCATCGGCGAACCAAATATGGTGGATATGAAATTTTTGACACAACAATCGTATTTCCTCAATTACATTTTCTGGACTACGCGAATTATAACGATTGCCATAAATTGGTTTTGCGCACCAATTACATTTAAACGGGCATCCTCTGGTGGTAACCATATTGATAGAGAAATATCCTTTATGCTTGATCCACATTTCCTGATAAGGCTTTAAGTCAATTAAATCCCAGGCAGGAAGAGGCAATTCATCAAGATTTTTTAAGTTATTCCTATTTTTACTTTTAACCAGTTCTCCATTATTCAACCAAGCTAATCCATCTATACTATCTATTTTGCCCTCCCCACGAATCAAGAAATGGGAAAGTTCCAATAATGTTTGTTCTGCCTCTCCCAATATGATAAAGTCAGCGCCCTTTTGCAGATATTCTAAAGAATGATCGGTGGAATCTGAACTTGAAATAACAATTTTGCAACCCACTTCTTTTGCGATGGATATCATTTCAAAAGCAGCCTCGCGCATATTTGTGAGGCACATTTTGGTTAAGTAATTAAATCCATCATCATAAATAACAAACAACTTGGGCTTATGCAATAACAAATATTCCTTTATTTGAGCCGCATGGTTGCTGAACATGTTATCATAGAAACCAAGCTTGTAATTATTTGTTTGTAGCAAGGATGCGGCATACAAAGGGGCTAATGGGGCGTAAGGAGTGCCCGACTTAAGTTGCTTAGGATCAAACTTTAAAAAATAGGAATGGGTAAGTAATAAATCAACCATGCAACTCTAAATTGTATCGTTCTTTTAACTGAGAAATATTGCTTTCCAACCTACTTAACACAACTTTTTGAAATTGTTGTGGATGATGTTTTGACACATACTTTCTTGATCGCAAGGCATGGTCAAGATCAACTTCATTTAAACTTTTAAATTTAGATTTCCACCTTTTGATGGTTAATTTCATGAAGAAGGTATCTAATACATCACCTAAATAACCTGACAATATTTTTTCTAAAATTCGCTTGCCAAAATGTTTATCCTGAACCAATTCCTCCTTTGGAGCTATCTTGAAATTTGGCAAATAAGTATTTGCCCATTGATTGTTTTTAATCAAATCATGATAAACCTCAATTCCCCTCATTGGTAATAGCGTAAGCAACTCTGTTGCAGTAAAAATGTTTCTATCAGGAATTTCAAGGTGTTTTGTATCAATAAAATAATTAACACAAAAGTATTTATGGCTGTTAAAAAGAAATATTTTTTTGAACGCTATTAATAGGGTCCTAGTTATCCAGAGTCTTTCTGGTTCGGTAACAATAAAATAGTCAATATCACCTAATTCATCTACACAACCTTTAGACAATGAACCCGAGATACAAACACTTCTAACAAATGGAAAAGAATGGATAATGCGAGAAAACTTCTCGGCTTTTTTCATCAACAATTCTGCATATTTCTGTCCATTTTCCCTGTTTATTTCAAGGCCAGGAGAATCAATGAGTGAATAGTAATTTTGGTATTTATAAATGATTCCTTTTTCTACGAGTGAATTTATTTCTTGAGAAACATTTTGTAGTTGATTAGATTCAAGTTTGCTAAATTTAATGATTTCCAAATGGGTCAAAGGGAATTTGAACAAGTTGAAATAGGCTAAGGTCACTACAATTTTTGATTGAGGTGAATTTAATTGTTCAACTTGTTTAACCCTATCTGGCATACTAACTTTTAAAAATTTGATAAATATAATTTAACTCTCCAAGAATTCTCTTTTTTTCCAATAAGGAAAACTTAAAATTATATTCTGTTCCTATTTCCTGTATTTTGGGAATATTACAATCTATTGATAATGACATAAACACCTTTGAATCTGCGTGAATATACTCGCCTATTTGAGAAAAGAAATTGTAAAAATATTGAAAATCCGCGCCACAAAACCAAGCCATTTCTTCTTGATTTTGGGGATTTTTAGGATAAAAAGGTGGATTTACTACAATGATGTCAAATGTTTGTTTTGGAATTTGCTTAAACAAATCAGATTGGAGTATTTGAACATTAGATTTTAGATTCTTTTGATTGAACTCAAGTCCCTCAATTGCTTTACTATTTATATCCGTAGCTAAAACATTTGCACCTTTTCGAGAAAAATAAAATGATATCAACCCACTCCCAGCGCCTAATTCAAGAAACTTCAGGCCTGCAACAGGTTCTTTATTGATTGTATGTAATAAGAACTTGGTGCTAAAAAAAAAGCCAGGATGAAACACACCTTGTTTGACCAACAAATCAATTCCATTGTAATGGAAATTTCTATCCTTTTTTAAATACCATTTAAGAATTGGCCCTGAAACATGTGTTAAAAACCATTTTGCAACTCTAAACATATTAAAATCCTTGAATTTCAGGCTGCCTATAGTTCCAAATTTTCTGCAATACTTTTATCTCATATGGGTAATGAAAAAAGTTAGTTTTATACCTTAAACCCGACAACATTTTAATGAGCTTACGTTGATAGGGTTTCATGCGAATATCAGAAACAGTAGGATAATAGCCATTTAATACCGTTTCAAAATTTTTGATTTTGTCAATCATTTCATGAGTAAGCCAAGGAGTTAAAGGATTTTTACGTAAATCAAAATTTTCCCAAGAATTGTTCAACCAATCTTCTAGTTTTTCTGGAAACCTGAACCCACTATCTAAAACTTTATTATACATATCAGAACCTTCAGTTGGCACTGGACTATATACATAGATTATGATCTCTGTATCGGGGTTAATGGCCTTAATTTGTTTAATAAAATCAATATCAAAATTAATCTGATCCATAACCTCTTGTTCTGTATCAGCGGGTGTTCCAAGCACGAACGAGTACTCAGGAATGATATCAAATTTTTTCATTCGAGCAGCAAATTCAAGGATTTGTTTTCCCGTTTGCGTTCCACCCTTATCCATCTTTTTTAAAATAGCATCATTACCAGTTTCAGCGCCAAAAAAAATCATTTTACAACCCGCTTCTCTCATTAAGGCAAGCGTTTCATCCTTGTATTTATTTATTGTATCAATTCTTCCCTCGCCCCACCAAATCATTTGTTCATCTTTAACCAATTTTGAAAATTCGATCACCCGCTTTTCCGAAACAAAAAAGTTGTTATCATGAAATTCAATGGAATCTGCACCCCATTTATCCTTAATATATTTTACATCCTTATATATGCCTTGTGCAGCTTTACCCTTCCATTTGGCATTATATATAGGCACTACTGCACAAAAAGAGCAAGTAAATGGACAGCCAAAACTACTATGATAAGCCAGTGTTTTTTTACCCAAATAGGTTTTACCTAGGTAACTAGGAATGTCGTATATGGCATTAAGTTTATCATAAGGCAAAGGCTTTAAATCATCATAATTAACCAATTCTGCCTTTTGAGTTTTGATTATCTCTTTGTTTCTAACAAAAATTAAATTTTCAATCCCATCAATGGGTAGATTATTATCTAAAGCATTGAGCAAGGAAGGGAAAGCATAATCACCAGGGCCGTTTATCACATAATCAACATAGCCAGACTCTAGTACAGTTTTGAATTGATTTGAAGCAAAATACCCCCCCCAAATCATCTTTATTTCTGGAAATTGCTCTTTGATTTTTTTTGCAAAAGGTATGGCTTGTTTTAATTGCGGGCCGGGCATCACGGTAAAACCGATGTACTTTGTATGTGGAGTAAGTTGATTAATAATTTTAATTAGTGGATCCTTCTCTCTATTTCCATCAATGATTGTCCAAGTATAAATTCCCTCCAAACATGCTGCTACCTGAAGTACAGACATTGGAATCCTATACTTATTATTAGCACTTCTAGGGTTGAAAATAATTACTTCATTTTTACTATTGTGGCTCAAATTATTATCCATTATTAAACGTTCTACCAAAGTTCTGAGCCAACTTTTGTTTTAAGCGACCAAGACATTTATTTTTTGTTGCAAGGGATGTCACATTTATCATCATTTTGTGGGCATTATTGAATCTATTTTTGGCCTTTAAATGCTGAAAATATAACAATAATAATGTTTTTTAAATCATTTCCACCAATCCAATCTTTCACTAATAGATTCAGGTATTTACCTTGGATTCACAAAGATGGTTACACCTGTTTTTCAGGTTCTAAAATATGCACCATGACAAATGTAAAAAAAACAATTTTTTAAATTAAAATTTTAAAACGCACTACAACATCTAGAGCAAGCTGGCATTAAACCTCCTGCATTATTCAAATCTGATCTGAATTTAGCAACCACTTCACTATTCCAAATTTCTTTCAAACTGCTTTTATACATGCTCCCTATTTGCAAATTATAACATCTCCCCTGAGCTGGAATTACTGTACCATCAGATTTTATCATCATATTTCTTGAAATATCGTTGCACTTTTTCCCAAAAAACTCTTCAGGACGAAAATAGAATTTCTGCAATTGGTCAGATGTACTAATATCTGGTGAGAAGCTTATTGGATAAGGATACAGCTCACTTTTCAACTCATTAATTTGGGTAAAAAGTAGCGATAAATCCATATTATCCAAATTAATCTCTTGCGTATTAGAAAGTGTGGCATGGTATTGATTACCCCATGTTTTGTTATGGGTATCTGCTATATTTTGTGGGGTGAAATTGGTATGCATAAATCCTAAATTTTTTAAGGGATACTTTTTAAAGTAATCTGCAAATGCTTTCATGTTACCAATATTCCATTCTGTTATAGCAAAATAAACTGAAATAGCAGGTGGATTAGGTAGCTCAAGTAAGTTTTCGATTCCTTTAATTGCTTGTTGAAACGACTTATTATTCCCTCTTATCTCGTTATGAATTTCCTCGGTACCATCTAAAGAAATAGATATTTCACTTAATCCCGCATCACACAACATTTGCGCCTTTTGAGGTAGCGTAAGTCCATTTGTAGTAAGGTAAGTATTTAACCCTTTTTCCTTCGCATATAGTAATGATTCTTCTAAATGAATATAAACCAATGGCTCTGTAAAAGCATATCCTATTTTCACCTTTGGGAAATAGATAGCAGCCTGGTCTATAATTTTTTTAAATAGTTCAATAGGCATATGCAGCGGCTTACTTCCCACCAAATTCTTAGAAAAGTTGCTTTCACTATATCCTACCCCCACATCACACATTTTACAATGCAAATTACAAATATTATTCACTCCTAAAACCAACCATTCTGGCGCGTAATACAGGTGCTGTGGGTAGAATAAAGCGTTAGCAGATTTTATCTTATTTATTATTGACATTCCTTATTCCGTTAATTAATTAAGTTAGGCTCATATGCCGATTTGTTCCTAGCCGAACTAGGTGGTTTTATTGCGTAATATGGCGAAAATGGTTCTACCTCCTCTCTGTAGTATAAAGCTCCAAGAAAGGGAAATTCACTATAAGTGTGGGTTGGAAGATCCTTCAGGGCTACCTTTACTTGCTCCAAAGGTAAACCCCATTCTCCTGCCAACCTTTCAGCACTAGGCTCAAGAAAAGAAATATATAGCAATTCTAAATAGGTATGATCCTGTAATTTTTCAAAATCGAGGTCTGTTTGCAAGGTTTTGCGATAAGCTGCCAACAAATAATTATTACGCTTCACTATATATTTAAACATATCTGCTCCATAGTAATTGGGTTCATCAATTTGTTCAGTAAATAGAGTTTGAATATACGACTCATGACACCAAATACACTTAGCAGGTTTTCCTGCAGTGCCTTTAGCAACAGTAATCAACTGTCCGGTGGTATCATAAATAGCAAAGCGAAACTGACCATTAGACATTTGCTCCTTTACCTCATAAGCAGTTACGCCTATTTTACCCTCTTTTATCTTACCTTCACATTCATTTGAAACATAAGCACTTTGCCTAAAGTTAGTATTATTACTATCTGGCAAATCAATGATTCTATCATTAAAAGAAATGGATGAATTTGTAGCAGCAAATTGTTTGGCATCAAATATTTTTCCAACTTTAAATGAGTCAAAATTTCTTGCTATTCCTGTTATGGCATAATAGTGATTGGAAGCGTTTAAGGTTAAAGCTATAAATCTACCTAAGTCGATAGCACCATTTCTTTTGTATTCATCGCTCTGTTTGAAAATTGCTATTAACTTGGCCAAAGCATCTAAGCCTTGTTGGTGAAAGCCCAATTGCTCAAAATCTACTACCATGTTATTGTTACTCCAAGCTACAGCCTTATTGTAACTTCTTAGAGGCCATTCAGCACCTAAAAAACTCATCGCCCAATGAAATCCTGTTTCTGCATTTTCCCTGGTATCTAATGAATAAGACTTGTTCCAACGCAATTCAATTTGGTATTTATTGGCAACATTTGTACTAACCTTAGGTTCGTCCTTTTTGCATGCATTCAATAAAATGATTATGCACCAAAAGGAAAATACTACATAAATAAGAGAAGTTCTCATACGAAAAAAAATAAACAAAGGGTCATACGAGTACGTATTTATGCTTGCAATATAAATAGGTAATTTTCAAGATTTTTACCATCATGGCGATGAAACAATTTTAACTTCAACTTATAAACTAAATCTTGGTATAACAAGTTTAAATTAAACCAAGAATAAAATTTAACCTTTAATTTATAATCTTTTGTCATTAATTCAACAGCATTTAATGCTGCATTTTCCTTATTTGGCAAGTCTTTTATTTCAATAATTCTGCAAGATTTGAATCCAAGAGTATAGAAAAACTGCTCCCATTGGGCTTTACCAATTAGGGTTGATGAACTTTGTATAAGTCCAAAATCTTTCAACGCTCTACGATTAACCTTGTATATCAAATCATTATTTGAATTGGCTTTCCATATTGCATCATTACTTATAAACAAACCATCGGGCTTCAATATTCGCTTTATTTCAACCATAGTTGAAACAAGTGAATCATGGCTCAAAATTCCCAAAACCGATTCAGCAAATACGATATCAAATGAGTTGTTTGCAAAATGAGACCCATTTGCCATATCCAGTTCATGAAGTTCAATTTTGTCCTCAATTTGGCAATGCTTAACAAGCCTTCTTGCACGCGCAATCTGTGAGCTTGAAATATCTATGCCTACCAGTGATTTTATATCGTTTGAAGCCAAAGAAACCAATGTAGCACCAATACCACAGCCCAATTCTAAAACTGATGAGGGGTTCCTTTTAAGAATTTCATCAATCAAAAAGTCGGAACTATTCTTTCCTCCAGGATGAAGGTAATTGACGCCCCTTCTACCTAAGTGATTAATAAAATGCATTTCCATTTTACAAATTATGAATTAAATTTTGGCCTGAGCAAGAATTTGCCTATAACTTTAGTTGAAACAATCATTATAGCTCTATTTTTAAATAATTTAATGCAGGACAAATACCCCTATGAAAGAAAAATTTGTTAAGGCTACAATCACAATCAATCATTCAACTTTTTTTGGGCTTTGGTACCTTGAACTTGGCTATTAGGTGAAATATGAAAGAATTTAATTGAGATGTTTTTTAGTGGTTATGTGAAATAAAATAAATGCAAGAATATAGGAGATAAGTACTGAACCTAATGCACCATTTATATGGTAATTGGGAATGAATAGCATACTTAAAAAAATATTTAATATACCTGTCAATAAAAGTATGAAATGAATATATTTCATCTTGTTTACCCTCATAAGCAGATATATGTAGATTTGTGTTCCACTAAAGAATAAGGTAGTAAACACAATGATTGCGAGTTGAACCAAGGTAAGGTTGAATTTAAAAAAGAATGGTGAAACCATATAAAAAGTGCCAGTAAGAATTATACTACTTAGGATTGCATAAAAAAGATAGGCCAATTGTATTGATCTGATCTTACCCAAAGCAACCCTAAAAAGCACTTTATTTCTAAGAGCGAGAAATGAACTCACAATAACGATGAGTATATTATTCAAAGAATTCAAAATATGGTATTGTCCAATTAGCTCCTTACTATCAATCAATAAACCAAATACATAAAGATCTGCCTTGTTAATAATCAATCCAATTAAACTTAAACCAATAAAAGGTGAAAGCTCTTTTAAATTTTGGAGTACGGCAATAGATTGTAGTTGAAAGTTTTTTGAAAGTAGAAACAGCTTATTGAAAGAAATTAATTTCATCAATTCACCAAGTATCATAAATAAAATTATGTGCTTAGGTTGTAAACAATTGAAATAACTACCCGAAATAATTAACAAGATTACGGCAATGAATGAAAACAACTCAATTACCAATGATTGCTTAAAATTTTGTGCATAAACAACCATTGCTTCAAATGAAAAAGTAAAAGCCCTTAACAAAATGATAAGCATAACCAGCCATTTTTCAAGTGGACTAGAAAAGGGTATAAACACAATAGCCCACAAAGAAAAAAGGCTTAAAATAAACCTTAAGCTAAGGTTATTGGAAATGATTAACCAATAATCTCCAGGATTTAAACTAACAGATTTAATGATAAAATCCTTGCTTCCACCATTGATGAGCAAAACCAAGATTGACCAAATTAAATAGGAAGACACAAATTCACCCCAATTAGTTATGGAGCTAAAATGTATAACAATTATAGAAATTAGGATATTCTGGAGGGCACCAAGTAAACTCCTACCCATGCTAAAGATTGTATTTCCTTTGATCATTAGGGATTAACCGATATAAATTATTGCCATCATTCCACTCAAAAAACAGGAGTAAATTAGGGCAATATAATTAGAATTAATTGAGATTTTTTTACCTGAATATTTTCAAATTTCTATTCATTCCATAGAATGCAATCCAAGGAAAATAGTTGGACATGCGTTTCTAAAATATTACTATTGCTGAATATAATGAGTGATTCGGGTAAGGTTAAATCTGTTGCAATTATTGGAGCTGGACCAGCGGGTATTACATGCGCCTATGAATTGGCTAGGTATGGCATCAGGGTTGAGGTTTTTGAATCATCGGGAGAAGTTGGAGGAATGGCAAGGACAATTAAACTTTGGGGCCAAGAAGTAGACTTAGGTCCACATAGGTTTTTTAGTGATGATATACGCGTCAATAATTTATGGTTAGAAGTTGTGGGTCATGATTATAAAATGGTAAACCGCCTAACTCGGATTTATTACAAAGGAAAATTCTATTATTATCCAATTAAGGCCTTTGATGTATTATTAAAATTAGGTTTTTTTACCGCGTCTGCATGTCTATTTAGTTATTTATCTGAAAAAATTAAACCAACAAAACAAGAAGGAACTTTGGAAAGTTGGATCACCCATAAATTTGGCAAACGCTTATTTGAACTATTTTTTAAATCGTATAGTGAAAAATTATGGGGTATTGCCTGCAATGAAGTAGATGCAGACTTTGCAGCTCAGCGCATAAAAGGATTTTCTTTAGGCGAGGCTATTAAAAAAGCTATGGGAATGATCTCTAAAAACCACAAAACACTGGTTGACCAATTTGCTTATCCTATCCATGGAACAGGCATGGTTTATGAGCGTATGCGCGATTCCATAAATAATAAAGGCGGCAAGGTTAAATGTAATTTGCCAATCAAAGGAGTAGTTAAAACGAATGGAGTAGCCAATGGAATTGAACTTGAAAATGGCGAAATAAAATTTTACGACCAGATAGTTTCAACCATGCCTATTAATGTGCTTATCAATAGTTGGAAGGATGTTCCTAAGGATATTTTAAGCTATACTAACTCACTTAGGTTTAGAAATACCATTTTGGTGTATTTGCAAATTGACGGGAAAGATATCTTTCCAGACAATTGGATATATGTGCATTCGAATGAAATTAGGACGGGCAGGATAACAAATTTTAGAAACTTTCCGACAGCGGATTCGGAAAAAACGAATACCTCTATTATTGCCTTAGAATACTGGTGCAATAGCGACGAGCCAATCTGGGCAATGCCAGATAAAGAACTAATTGAACTTGCTAAAGGTGAGATAAAAACTATTCAAATAATCAATGGAGCTCAGGTACTGAACGGTCATGTTGAAAAAATTGCGAAATGTTATCCCATTTATAACAGAAATTATAAAGTTGGGTTAAAACCTATCGAAAAGTATTTGAGCAATATCAAGGGCTTAACAGTTATAGGCAGAAATGGTGCCTTTAAATACAACAACCAAGACCATAGTATATTAATGGGAATTCTTGCGGCAGAAAATATAGCCAAGGATGCAAACCATAATCTATGGGATATAAATACTGACTATGAAACCTATCAAGAGAAATCTAGCATAGATGCAACAGGTTTGGTTATCCTTAAATAAGTATAAATACCACTATTCTATAGTCTCTGAAACAAGGTTATTAAACCCAACTCCTCTGCCCTTATCAGACAGGTATATTATTTGGTTTCCGTTGACTATAACCTCCTTCTTCTTATTTAAAATCTTCTCTTGAATGCTGATAATTTGAATAGGAGGTTTCATCTTTTTTGTTATTATTCCATTTTGACTAAAATATAAAATGGTAATCTCCTCCTTACTAATTTCAAAATCATAGGCCAGGATAGAAGGTGGATTCTTATCTATGGCATTGGTATTTGTGATTACTTGTTTTTTAGGAAGAAAAAATACAAGAAAGGCAAGTAGGTATGCTTTTGAATAAATTTTATGAGTAGTAAAAGTAAGATACAAAACAAAAACAGTGGTTATACCAAAGAGCCTAATAAACTGAAAGAAAATTGGCAAGGTAGAAAACCAATAATAAGGAAGTAAACTACAAGAAAGTGTAAAAATTAAATAAACCACTTTTTGGGCTGAACCAATAGTACTGTCATATAAAATAACCATGAGTGGGATAGACAGCAATACCATACTAAAAGAATTGCCATAACCTGAAATAATCAACATACCGATGGTGATTAAGCCAAGTTGCTTCTTAATTTCCGATTCTTTTAAACAATATAGACCAATTGAAAGAACAAAAATAAGTTTTACAAATAGACTTAATGAGCTAAACAAATATGAATCTTGGTATAGAGGTGTAGGATTCAGAATTTCATCATATACAAATAATTTCCTAAATAATACATCAAAGCTTTGGTAGCTTACGGCAAATGGGTCATTTATATATCCTTGTTGTAATTTCGGAAGAATATGAATGATATAATTGAACCAAACATCTAAACCAATTAGTGGAGCAGATATAAATACCAAAGCAATAGAGGCCAGTATGAAATACAATAAACCTTTTAAGTCTTTTTTAAAAATAAATAGCAATATCAATAGTCCGGGAATAATCTTTAAATGGAAGGCTAGTGCCCACAAAATAGCCGCATAACCTTTGTTGTTATCGATATAATTTTTATAGCCAAACCATATGAGAAATAAGAGCAAAAAATAAGCTTGTCCATGGTTGATATTGGTTAAAATAGCCAATAAAAAAGCAAACAGAAAATAGAAATTGACATTCAATTTTGCGGAGAAATGCCGATGCATGCTTGAGATAGAAGCGAGAAGCAGACCAACCGAAAAAACATTCCAAATTATTTTAGAAATGGATATTTTAAAAATGGCAAAAGGCAAAAAAAAGATGGTAGTCAGGGGTGTAAGTGAGGTGAAATTTAAAAAGAAATCTTTCTGTCCCAAATCGTAAATGGATAAATTGAAGGAAGTTGGGTCATAAATCCAAAGTCCCCAATTCCCCTCTAACATAAACCTAGCAGCATAATAATAATTCCCAAAATCGCCAATGGGTTGGTATATGGCTCTAACTATTATTATTAGCAAGACAAAAAGTATGACTATTAATGAAGTGTACTTTGAAAACAAACTCAATCGCAATCCCATGTGTAATTATTTGTCATTTCTAAGGTATAATAAAGTTAGATAGTTAATGCAAAAAAGCATGTTTTACCACATTTTCTCAAAACTTTGGGGTGAAAACTCCTTGTTCAAGCTCTCAAATAAAGAATTTGACGAATCTTTGAGTTTCAAGTAACTTTTATTCCCAAAAACTTTTACAAGAATGGCAATAGGTGTTAGAATGAAAAAATAAAAAACACTTAACACAATTTTGGGAATGAACAATGACATCAGCCAAGCTAATTGCATCCAGTTCGTATAATGAATAACCCGACTCTTCTAAACAAAACTTTATACTATTAATCGGAAAATCTGGTGTATGCTTTTGCCTGGTAAATCTTTCTTCTTGGGCTGCAGCCAATACCTTTCCATCAATAACAATAGCAGCAGCAGAGTCGTGGTAAAACGCAGAAATACCTAATATCTTTTTCATATAAAATTACAGTTCTACTGCGATAAATATGAATAAATTGTTCTCAAAGAAAAAGCTATTGAAAGCATTAGGCAGTCATTTAATCGCCAAAAATTAATAGTTTTATAGTTTTAATCATGATGTAAAAATCTAAAAAAACCGACCATTTTTTCATATAAAATATATCTAACCTAATTCTATTATGAAGGCTATGTTTTTCAATAATTTCTCCCCTGTAACCAAGAACCTGAGCCAATCCTGTAATTCCAGGTTTCACATCATGGCGCTTATTATATGATAAAACTTCCTTAGAAAACTCAGTTGTGTGATACAACATATGAGGTCTTGGACCAACTATAGACATATCCCCCTTTAAAACATTAAAAAATTGTGGCAATTCATCTAAGCTGTATTTCCTTAAAAATTTTCCAGCAAAAGTAATGCGCATATCATTAGAGGTTGCTTGTTTTAGGTTCGCTTCAGCGTTTCTAACCATACTTCTCAATTTCCAACAATTAAAAGTTTGGTTATTGTATCCTGTTCTTGCTTGAACAAAAAATATCCCACCTTTTGAAGTTACCTTAATAACTAGCGCCAGCAGAGGCAATAACCAAACTAGGATAAAAACCAAAACGAATAAGGACAATACAATATCAATCAAGCGTTTAATAGTTCTATTAACCAACTTATTTAAAGGATAAACAATTTCATCATTATCTAAAAATGCAACACTACCCATAGTTTCAGATGGCTTCTCAATGTGCGAATGTACGTAGGTAATTTTATCCGTTTCCGAATTTTGCATAAAATCAAACTTAATAAAATATTTCAAATATTGATTCAGCTTTTCCATTTGCTTGCCCTTAGAACTAGCAACAAAGCAGCTAAAGACCATGGTAAAAAAAACATAAAATACTATACCCTTATTTCCGCTCAATGATGATTCGCTTATGAAAAAAAACAGGTTCAATAAAACAAATAAGAAATACAATTGATTAGAGGAATGATAAGAATGAAAAAATTGAAAGAACAATAAAAATATAAAAAAGAGGAAGCCTATTAGTCCGAGTGAAAAGAAAGTTTCTACATATTGATTATGTGGCCCATAACCTAAATAACCGGTATCCTTCAATGCTGAATTGCCTACATACATACCAGAGTTTCTATATTCTTGATTCAGTAAGTTTTGAAAATCACCTATACCAACACCAAATATAAAAGCCCTTTCCCTTTCCAAAATATGTACACAATGTTTCCAAATGGTGAGTCGTAATGTTACACCTGTAAATGGGGTATTATAGGAATATTTATCTTGATTAAGCACCTGCCAATTTGAGTTATATTCTAACAAGAATCTATTTTTTACTTGCGGAATGTAAAGGGAAATCAAAACAACTAGAAGTATAAGAAAGGTTGAGGTCAACTTCCCATTTAAACCCAATCTTTGGGAAGTAAAAAGCATGTAAACGAGTCCAAATCCAAAAACAAATAGCATCATTTTTGAACTCAATAGGATCAAGCCAACCAATAAAAATAGGATCAAGCCAACAATTATATATTTTGAAACAGCTTCAATTTTTTGGTAAAAATAGAGCAAAACAAACAGGCTAAAAACGATGTAAGCCGAAAAGTAAATTGCGTTCAAATGCATTTTACCTGCCAAAGAATGGTAGAAAAAAACGCTTATGTCACCCTCAAAATAATATTGGTAGGCAGAAGTTATAAAACAATAAAACAGCGCAATACACACGCCTGTAACAAAAGCCAACAATATCTTTCTAAAAACCAAAAAATCAATAGGTTTATAAAGTAGAACTGGAAAAGCCAAAAAGGCCAATTTCTGTTCTAAAATAGCGCCATTTTCATTGGTATAATCCGAAACAAGGACGCTTATGAAAATGATACAATAAAAGATCAAAAGGAACTTATTCAACCCAAAACTCCAAGTACTTTTTAGGTATTTAAATAACTTAGCTTCAGCAATATGATTGGCAAGAATTGAAAAAATAATGATGTTACTGAATAATAATGGGAATGCCAGCGAAAACGCCAACAACATTAATAATATTTGATGTGCTCTTATATGGAATTCCGTTCGACTCACCGTTTCAAAGATTTTTTCATAAGCTCCTCATATGAGTCAAAGATGCCAATCCAATTATATTGAGTTTCAATCTTTTTTGCGTTCAATTCAATTTCCTTATTTAGGTTTTGTGTGCTGTTAATGCAATTCTTAACATCATTTACATCCAAAAAATAAAGAGCATCATTTCCTAAAACAGCTTTATTGAACTCATTCTGGTGTGCACATATGGGAGCCAATGAAGCCATAGCCTCAAGCAAGGACGGGTTTGTACCACCAACTGAATGTCCATGAAAATATAAAGCGCAATGAAACCTTAAATTATTCAACAACTCCAAATCATAAATTGAACCAAGGAAAACAACTCGTGGGCTCGCGTATTTTTTCGTAAGAAATTGACCAAATTTATTTTTCGTATTCCCAATGATAATGAGAGGCTTTGAACTATCAGTTTTCAAGTATCCTTGTATAATTAGTTCCAAATTATTTTCCGGTTCGAACCGAGCGATGGCCAAATAATACCCTTTGTTTACAAGATGATATTGTTGAAGTGACGCAAGATTTGGGTTCCTAAATAAATGAGCTCCATAAGCTATAAAGCTAGAATTAACTTGATATTTTTTTAACAGATAATCTTGTATAGCCAATGAATCTGCAATCAAGTAATTACTAGATGAAACTGCCCATTTTTCAGCTAATTTCAGAAATTTTTGTACCAATGGATGGTACTTAGACCTCATCCACTCCATACCATCCATGTTTGTTATGTGTACAGAATTTTCTGGCAGTAACTTATTCCAAATGGAGCTACTTGTGTATCCTAACTGAAGTAAAACGTCAAAATTACGGCTACGTGAATCAAGTATACAATTGAAGTCGTAAACAAACTGACCCATGGTGCCTATATTTGACTCAGGATCGTAGCAAGTAATTATCTCCACCCCATGAAAAGTTTGTTCTTTAAAAGGATGAAGTGATGAATTGTAAACCCAAACTTGATGTCCACGATTGACAAGTTCAACAGATAGGAATTCGGCTAATTGCTCAAAACCGCCATAATGGTTTGGTATTCCACGCGTTCCAAGAATTCCTATTCTCATAATTCAACACAAATTTTCTTTAATTTTTCGCTGTTGAGCTACCAAACAACTTGTTTTTAATCTTTACAGCGGGGTCGTAGATACTTGCCAAAAACTTTTTTAAAGGTTCATTATCTCCAGGGTGCCAATCTGTAGTACGGGGTTTTTCAATTAAATTCTTATGTTTTGTATAAGCATAAGAGGCAATTGAGGTTCTAAACTTCCCTTCTGGGAAATTAATTTTACCATAACCATGTAAAGTATATTTACGCGTTTTTTGGATAACCATTCTATTAAAAGGGATTCCGATTTCCTTCTTTTCTCCACTTCTTAAATCTTCTATTTTTAAATGCCCACCATCCTCGGGTTTCCAATCTTTATTTAGATATAACAACAAATTTAAATTCCGGTACCAATTAGCGTGTAATGGATGGTAATTGAAATCCAAATGCATGTCTAAGAAACTATCTTTTTTCCCTTGATGAATTCCACCACCATGAAATGATTCATCCACAAAAACATCCTCATTGGTGATATAACACAAGAAATCTTTGAACTTATCTGACAATAAATCCAAATATAACTGTTCAAATATGGGTGAAATGGTTTTGATTTTTGACTTTTCAAACTTATTCGCAGCAAACACATAATCTCTACTTTTGGTTGTTATATCCGGCATTTCATCATATAGCTGATTGATTTTATCCTCCATACAAAACTGGTCGATAACCAAATATGAAAATGGTTTTGCCAAAAGGTAATCCAATCTATAAGCTTCCTTATTTAATTCTAATTTCTCAAAATCAATCATTCTGTACTATCTTTTTATAAGCAGAAAAGGTTTGTTCAGCCGCCTTCTCCCATGTATAATCATTTATTACCTTTTCCCTTAAGCCATTTCTAACATCATCCTTTAGTGCATTTTCAATAGCCAAGGCAATAGTTTCGGGCTTGTCTGGATTACAATAATAAGCCAAATCTCCGAAATATTCGCGTACATCACCCTTATCCGAAATTACAATATTACAGCCCATTGCAGCTGCTTCAAGACTAGCCAAACCAGTAGTTTCGAACCAACTTGGCAATACATGTACTTTTGCTTTTTTATAATAATTCAAAAGGTCACTTTGACTTATTTGAGGAATAAATTCAATATTTTCACCAGCTTCACCAACACATTCATTAAAATAGGCTTGCTGATTTTCTGAAGCTCTTCCTATAAGTTTCAATTGAAATGATTTTCCAGAAACAGCTCTTATTAGATTTTTTTGATTCTTTATACCCTCAATTCTAGCCGCACATACTACCTGGGTATTGCTCCTTTGGGTGTCATTTGCATCCAAAATAAACAGGTTGGTATCAATAGCATTTACCACTACTTGGTAAGGAACACCTATTCCAAAATCAGCATACAATCTTTGGTATTCGCTATGTGAATTAGGCAATAGGTAAGAGGCATTCTTTAAAAGAAATTTTATTGACCCCTTGTGTCCAAGCAGGAAATATTTATACGTACTAACTTTTTCACCTTTTAAAAAATATTTAGCGCCAGTTTTAATATATTCAATAAAATGTTGAGAGAAAACTTTTGCCAACAAACCAATTAAACCCTTTCTATAATGCCTATCGAACTCGCTATAATCTACATAAATGGTAGAAATTACAAAAGGTATTTTACACTTTAACACATGTCCTAAATGGTCTTCACAATCAATAATATTAAATAAGTGAAGTAAATCATATGTTGAATATTCAATGTTTTTCTGATCCGACAAAACTATGTCAACTTCCACGCCTAATTTCCTCAAATATTTAGCAGTATTTACAACCTGAACAGTATCTCCACCTGAACTGGAAAACAAAGTTGGTCGTGCTAAAAATAATATTTTCATATTGTTAATGAATTGCAATATGCAAAGAATTGATAAGTATTTATTAAGACAAAAAAGGAAACAAGGTTATAAATCCAACAAAATATAATCCATTTAGGATCCACAAATATTTTGGTATAAACGATGAGGAAAGAAATTCCTTCATTCAGAAAGCATTTGCTGTGAATCTTGATTAGGACTTTTGGTTATATCAAAATTTTTAAATGCTGATGAAAAAACCAAAATCCAGATTACATATTCAACATGACTAGTGATATAACTCCCAGTAAATTGGTATATAAACACAAAAGTGAATAAAACCGTTCTGTAATAGTTATTGAAAACTTTGGTTTTAAAGAACAAATAAAAAATCAACCCAAAGCGAAGAATAAGTCCGAAAACACCAAAAATAGCAAGGGTTTCTGCAATTGAATTTGGTATTCTTACTACCTCTAAACTTCCCCAATAGTTGTAATACTTTTTAACCACATCATAGGCTAAGATTTTAACTTGACCTAGCCCACTCCCAAACCAAATGCTTTTTTCACTTGCCACTTTCCAGGCAATTCCAAACGACTCAGTTGTTCTCCCTCTAGTTGAGGTATCTATTCCATTGTAAATATTCATTAACCTTATAAAAAGGACATTATCTGGAAAGAAGACAATGAGCACAATAAAGACATTTACAAATACAAATAAGCCTAAAACTAACCAGCTAAAGAATCCCTTTTTATAGAATATCTTTTTAAAATGAAATAGATACAACAAAAAAAAAGAAATAATCAATGCCCCCAAAACACCAAGAGATAAGGATAATAATAATGGAACGCAAACCAATACTAACAAACCCATTGATGAAGTCTTGTTCATTCGCAGCAATATTTTCAGGAGATAATAAATAGCAATTGGAGCGAAAATGAATGAATAGTAGGATGCTTCAAAAGTTAAAAGTGACAACCGATAGAAACCCTCCACACTTTCTGTAAATTTATTTAAATACCAAAGTGTTTCTTTGTATGGCGTAAAATACACAAGGCAAGCGATGATTGTGAAGGAAAAATTAGCCAGTAATATTTTCCTGAAAAGGGAGCCTATGTCAGCATAATTTTGAATGAAATAATGAAAACTATAGGCAAAAATATAGGTACTTAGAAAAAGCGCATTTGAAACCAAAAATGATTTCCATTCTACACCTAACATAACATGAATGAAGTCGAATGGTATTAAAAAAAATAGAAATAGCCAGAGAATTGGTTGTTTCTTTTTATAAACTAACCAAATATAAAAAAAAGGACTGAGGAGATTCGTATAAAGTAAGCCACTTGGCAAGCCAGCATTATTAAAAAAGAAATAAAGATATGCCATAAATTGGCTCTTATTTATTTTCAAAATCCGGCCCCCTTCTTAATAAAGTTGCAAAATGAATATTACCCATTTTTACATATATGAGCCAAAATGAAAGGGAAAATAATCCAAAAAACAACAGTTTAAAACCTGTTTCATTCATCTGGCTCATGAATACAATAAATATTGCTGGTATAAGAGGAAAAACAGATAATTGAATCGGTTTTATTCCAATGACCATTTTGTGTAACAAATAGTATTGAAATGGCATATTGATTATTGCAGCGACAACAGTTCCCCATAACATTCCAATTACCCCATAAACATAAAAACCTATTAACATGGAAATGATTAAACTTGATCTTAACACCACTTCGAATAATGAATTTAATTTCAACTTTTCACTTCCATTAATAAAATGATATGGAATAATAATAAGTACCATTATAGCAATAAAGCTTAAATAGATATTAATGTACTCAATAGAAAATTGAAAAGTTTCTGCCCCAAGCCAAATTTTAAAAATAAAATCACTGCATATTAACAGGAAGGAAATCCCAAACCAGGCTAAACCAGCAATAAAAAATCTAGACACATAATACATGTTGCTCAGGTCCTTATTTAATGCTATTAAGTGAGAAACCTTAGGAAAAACAAAGGACCCAAATGTGAGCAACACATTATGAATTTGACTTCCTATTAAGACAGCTATTGAATAATAACCAACCGTTTTCATGTCTGTAAAATAGCCAATTAATAACCTATCACTTAAAAAACCAACTAATGCAATAACACCTTGAAGCCAAAACCAGCCATTGCTTTTCAAAATCTCCTTTCCATTTAAATTATTGATTTTGGGAATTACAAATTGAATTTTAGCAACCTTAAGAATGGTAATTGCCTGTAATAACAAATTCAAACAATTGATAAGCAATGTTACCTGAACAATAACCAATAAGCCATACCCCAGGTAAACCACCATAATAGCTGCGAGTAAATTTGAAAGGCGAGAAACCATAGATAACCTAGAGGAAATATCAAAACGCTGAAGGCCTTTAAATACTGATAAAAATACTTGCTCAATAAATTTTAATCCTGCAGACCCTGAAAACAAAACAAGAACCAGCATGGCATTTTGCATGTCGGCTTCTGGTATTTGAAACAAATGCCAAAATGGAATTGCAAAACTTAAAGCGAAACCAAAACCTAAACTAAGTCCCATCAAAAGTAGGCTAAGGGTTACGTTCCTATTAAAAGCTTCCTGAACTTTGATTGATAAGTGAATGGAATGATACTTTGAAACTTCCTTAATAGTACTTTCACCAACACCAAAATTTAAAGCATTCATTAATTGAACTACTACATTAATCAACATCCATAAACCATATTGCTCAGGCCCCATTTCTCTTATAAAGAACGGAGTAGCCAATATCATTAGCAATGGATAACTAATTAAATCTATTGCGGTCCATAATATATTTTTGAATGTTGAAGATGAAAACAAATTAGCTTTGATAAGAAATATAGAAACGAATATATTAGAACTTTATTAAAATATGTTTTTTTTGATACTTTCGTAAAAATTGTTTTTTCGTAAAAATGAGTGAACATAAACAAGAGAAATCATTTTCAGAAGATGAATTTGATATT
>CAILJQ010000126.1 GCA_903834625.1 uncultured Bacteroidota bacterium | reverse complement strand
GGAATTGGAGTGGGTTTGTTTATTCAATCAAGTACAGTCTTACTCTTAGATTTCTTTGCAGAACGACGAGGAGAGGTTTATCTTGAATACTTGAAGTCTATGATTGACAATTGAAAAATCACAGTATATTCAACCTTTCAATTTCCTGATAGTTACATACTCAATCATCACATTATAGCTGCATCTTTCGTCAGTTAGGGGAGCAAAACACAAAAAAAAGCCGACATGTCCGTTGGCTTTTTTGTTTTCAGATGTTAAGATATTTTTTCATGGTAATTTTTCTTTGAATGACAGTTAATCTTGGTCCCGATAGCTATCGGGACTGGTTCGCCCCGATAGCTATCGGGGCAGGAGAGGGAGCGGAAGCAGGAGGGAATTGGATTGTGAGTTTGGAATGCTAGTTATTATTAAAGACCGACTTTTAGCCGGCCTTTTTTATTTATATGGCTTGTGTTTTTTTTCGAATCTAGGAGCGGAAGCAGGAGGGAATTGGCGTGTGGAGACCTTGCTTTTTTGAGACAAATTGTGTTGACTCAAAAATTGGAAGAGCCGTCAGAACAAATTTAAATAAAAAACAAATTCCCATTAAGTAGGTTAGGTTTGTTAGTTAACTTTTACTTTTAACCCAGATGAAAACATTAATTATTATCATTTCTATCTTATTGTTGATAGCAATAGCACAGGTAGGTATATCAAAAAGTACGCAACAAACAGAGCAATACAGCTATAAGGTTATTAAGAATTATGACAAATTTGAGATAAGAAAATATGATGCCGCCTTGTTCTCTAGTGTAATACTCAACAAGAAAGGATACAAACAAAGCTCAAGTGAAGGTTTTGGTATTTTGGCAGGGTATATTTTTGGGGATAATGAATCTAATGAAAAAATCGCCATGACCTCACCTGTAATTATGGAATTAGGCGATACTTCTAAAATGATGTTTTTGGTTCCCAAAAAATATAATTTGGAAAATTTACCAAATCCTAAAAACAAAAAAATAGTATTCGAAAAACAGGAAGAAAAAATTATTGCTGCTATTCGCTTTGATGGATGGGCCGATGATGAAAAGATTGAAAAATATAAGTCAATTTTAAAGGATGAATTGATCAAAGAAAAATTAAGCTTCAAAGATAAATTTATATTTCTAGGGTATAATCCTCCCTATGAGGTTATGAATAGACGTAATGAAGTGGTGGTTGAATTGGTTAACTAAAAACTATTTTTTTTCAGGAACATGTTTCCAAAGGATTTGAACCTATTTGTCGTCTAAATGTGCGATTGTTTATTTCATGAAGTATCTTGGACAAGCACAAAATGACATTTGAAGAAATTTATTCTGAATATCATTCCATGGTTTATAACCTGGCGCTTCAATATTTACAAAACGTAGAGGATGCAGAGGAGATTACACAAGATGTGTTTGTGAAGGTGTACGAAAAGATGCAAGGATTTCAGCAGAAATCAAGCTTAAAAACTTGGATATATCGTATTGCCATTAACCAATCATTAGATCACCTGAAAGGAAGGAAATCGCAAAAGAAAAGTTTTTTGGCAAATATTTTTACACTGGAGGAACTTCCTTTGAAATGGGAGCCGTCTACCTTTAACCATCCTGGCGTTGAGATGGAGCAGAAGGAAGCCTGTAAAAAGATTTTTGAGGCAATCAATCAATTGGCCGACCAACAAAAGACGGCCATCATCTTACTTAAACTTGAAAATAAATCGCAAATAGAGACAGCAGAAATCATGGATATGCAAGTGAAAGCTTTAGAGTCTCTTTTTTACAGGGCAAAAAATAACTTAGAAAAATTACTTAAAGAAAAGGATGAATATGGAAAACGCGTCTAATACCAATATTGAGCAGGCATTTGAAAAACTGGCCAAAATTAAGCGGGTTGAACCTAATGAAGGTCTTTACGAAAAAACGCTCATGAAAATACATAACAAACAGCAAATTTCAATCTTATGGGTGAAAATAGCAGCTTGTTTGCTTGCGGTTTTCTTTGCAAGTGAGGTGTATCTTATAAGCAAAAAGGAAATAAAAAATGAACAAGAAGTCTCCCTTTTGATTACTCGAACAAATAATATTTTATACCATGAATAAGTCAAAGTTTCTCCTACTTATTATTGTTGTTTTACTCATTATTAATGCGGTATTGGTTTTTCAATTTTTCAATAAGAATAAAAAGGATCCCAAAACTTTTATCATTGAAAAATTGCATTTTGATAAGGCACAACAAGAGAAATATGAAGGTTATGTGCAAAAGCATCGTAAGGATGTAAACGAAAATGAAGCTATTCTTAATAAACAAAAAAGTGCTTTGTATGCCACTTTACAAAAAGAAATGGATACTGCTTTGGTTGATTCATTTTTGACCGCGATTGTGGCCCAACAATATGTGGCAGAACAGATCAATTATCAACACTTTTTGGAGATAAAAAGTTTATGTAAACCAGAGCAGCAGGCAGATTATAACGAGCTTACGCAGGATATTTTGCATCTATTTTCCCGAAGAAAAAGGAAGTGAGTTTGTTTGTCGTCTAAGCATTAATAAAGCTATTTATGCTTTAAACGACTAATAAACTATGAGACAACTAAAACCACTCTTGTTACTTTTACTTTTTCCTGCCCTCGTTTTTGCACAAAACAACACACAAAATATAAGAGGTACCATTAGCGATAAACTATCGCAAACCCCTCTTGTAGGAGCTATTGTTCAAGTTGTTTCTACTCAAAAAGGTGCCAGCACAGATGCACTTGGTAATTATCAAATCTCCAATTTAGCTCCAGATAGGTATGAGCTTAGGTTTAGTTTGGTGGGTTACAAAACGGTTACCATTCCCAATGTGGTAGTAACTTCTGGTAAAGAAGTAATACTAGATATTGAAATGGAGGAATCATTTAAGCAACTAAATGAGTTGGTGATAAAGGGAAACAAAAAGGGAGGAACCATCAACCAATTGGCAAGCGTTAGTGCGCGTAGTTTTTCCATGGAAGAAGTAAATCGCTATGCAGGAGGGAGAAGCGACCCTGCGCGGTTGGTAGCTAATTTTGCAGGCGTTAGTGCCCCTGATGATAGCAGAAATGATATTGTGATAAGAGGAAATTCCCCTACAGGTGTTTTATGGCGAATAGATGGAATGAATGTAAACAATCCCAATCACTTTGCTTCTGTTGGAACCACTGGTGGTGCGGTGAGTGCGCTAAATACCAATCTCTTAAAGAATTCTGATTTTTTTACTTCTGCCTTTCCTGCTGAATATGGAAATGCCATTGCTGGGGTTTTTGATTTGGGCTTGCGCAATGGAAACAATTCAAAGAGAGAAACTACTATTCAATGTGGTGTCATAACAGGTTTAGAAGTAACTACTGAAGGTCCGTTCTCTAAAAAAAGTGATGGGTCTTACCTAGTAGGATATAGATATGCATTGGCAGGTGTGGCGCAAACTGTAGGTATAGATATTGGAACAACTGCAACTCCTTCTTACCAAGATTTATCGTTTAAATTAAACAGT
>CAILJQ010000125.1 GCA_903834625.1 uncultured Bacteroidota bacterium | reverse complement strand
GTATTTCTACCACCTGGGTAGCTGGTTCTTTTTTGCAACTACTTAGAACAAAAATGAAAAAGAAAATAGAAAGAAATGTCCTCATAGGATTTTGGCTTTTATAAAAATCTTGGATGGACGAATATAAGGAAGGTTTAAATCAGTGAAATTAAAAAAGGGTTTCAAGGAAAAACCTTGAAACCCCTTTATTTACTAGTGGGCCCACCTGTCCCGATGCATCGGGAGAACCAGGCACTCCCAAACACTAACTTTCCCTTAGTTTTAAAAAAGTCAGTTTCCTTCAAATTTTTTAATAAAAATATTTAATTCTTCCTCATCTGTAAGAAGTTTTAAAATAAACTTCCTACTTTTCATTTGCTTGATATAGAGCTCCATTTTTCGAGCTGTAGATGCAGTGCTGCATTTTATTTCAAGGACTATTTTCCAATCTTTTGCCTTCGATGTATAATGATGCCCATAAAAGGATGTATTATGTTTTTCGAGCCTTTTAATGGCACCTTCAGTTGTAAATCCTACATAATATTTATCAAGTGTTTCACTAAATAAAATGTAACATGAATTTTGGGTAGACTGTTCCATATAAAAAAACAGCCGCATATTGCGGCTGTTTTGTGGGCCCACCTGGGATCGAACCAGGCACCCCCTGATTATGAGTCAGATGCTCTAACCGAATGAGCTATAGGCCCGGCTAACTTGTAGCGGGTGCGAAAATACTATTTTCGACTGAACACACAAATAAAATTAAAGAAGACGCTCCCTAATTTTTGCTCTTTATCTTAGGAACAGTTTGCAAGAAAGCATAAATGGCTTCTAACTCCTTGGGGCTGAATTGCGCGTATGGAATCATGGGATACTTTAATTGTTCACCATTCTTTCTTTTACCCGTTAACATAACTGTCTTAAAATCATCTATGCTATAGGAAGCAAGGCCCGTTTCGTCGAAAGTAATGTTCGAACTTTTTATTACCTCACCTTTTAGGTTCAACAATGGATTGCCACCACCCAAATACCCAACAGATAAACTTGGGTTCATTTCATTGTTTGTTTTAAAATCGGCCGAATGACAATCGGCACAATGGTAAATATCATTCACCAGATAGGAACCAAGACCAAGCAAATCAGTAGTATCTGGCCTAACAATAACCTTATTTGGAAGGGGTAAAGGCTTGAAGGCAACTCTACACAAAAACTTGGTTAACAAAGATGTCTTTGTCTCTTGCGCTTCCTTCTCACTGGGCTGCAAAGCCAATTTATCTGAGCGCAACCAAGCAATAATATCAAACAAATCTTGGTCGGCAGCATTGGGGAACTTAACCATATAAGGTGGTATGTATTGCCCATCTTTTTTAATGCCTGTACGCAACAAGTAGTATAACTCGCCATCACTCCAATTACCAATACCTATTTCTGGGTGTTGCGTAATGTTACGTGAGTATATTTCACCAAACTCTGTTGGAACGTCTAACAATTTCTTACCACTCAATTTGCCATCTTCACCCATGTGACATTCAATACAAAGGGCGGTAGCCATCTTCTGTCCTCGGGCAACCCGCTCGGGTGTTACTTCTACCACTAAGTTAATTTTTTGCGTTTCGTAGGTAGGTATGCCGCTAAAATGTACATAGGCAGCAGCTAGACATACTATAAAAACCAAGGCAAGGAACAGCATGCCTATTATTTTAAAGATACGTTTCATTAGGGTATGTTTTAGGTATCTCGAAATAACAATTTTTTAATGAGAAATTTAGCCATCTTCCTCATTTAAATGCACAAGTTCCAATGATCTATTTACCCTTTTTGCAACCCAAACCCAAAAAATCACACCTAAAAACGAAAAAAATGCCATCAGATTTTTTCCTAATTGGTGATTTTCTCTGTTTATTATCCTCAAAAGTTTACACTTTAGATTTCCTCTTTCCAATTGACAAGTAATTAGTTGCAAAACGAAATGCGACATTTTTACCCTACCATTCCTGCGAAGGCTTGAAACAATGCATCATTCGTCTGTTTATTGGACAATGCCCCAAATGCGGAATCGAACTTCATTTTAGAGCTAAACAAAAAGCCAAAAAAGGGATTGTCTAACACCTTAATCTCCGCATTGTTGGGTCAAGGCACCTAAAAATTAAATGAAAAAAAAGTTGTGTCCCTACATAAACTTTAATCAAATCTCCGCTTTTCCCTTTTTAAACAGGGGTTTTAGCTGATGGTTGGGTTCGGTTCGAACCAAAAATAATGAAACATGTCTCAGAGAGAGTTATCCACAACACCAAGGAGTAAGTTACTGTTTTAGAGGGCCATTTTTTTCGCCTTTGCCTTGTCACACCCTAACTTTACCCCTTGAAATACAAGTGTCCTCATCAACCATGAATACAAATACGGATATGGAATATCGAATTTTTACTTTACCAAAATTGAGGTTGTTTTTAGCAATATTGCTGCTTTCCCTATGTGGAATTCAGCTGGCTTCTGCCGCTGCTCCACCGCCAACTCCTTTGGTTTCAACGGCAGATACGGCTTACGTAAATGGCTTAACGGGTAATAATAACCTCTTGCAGGTTTTTGCCAACGACTCATTCAACAGCACGCCACTTACAGGTTCAACAGTTATTGTAACCTACACCTCAAGCAATGCAAAAATCACACTTGATACGGCCACGGGCGTAGTGAGTGTTGCTCCTTTGCTATCTGCTGGAACTTATACCCTATCTTATACATTAAAAGATCCGTCGGACACAACCAACCAATCTAGTGCAACAGTAACATTATTTGTAAGCGCCCCAAGCATTGTGGCAAATGGAGAATCAACTGACGCTCCTTCTTATGCGGGTGCTTCCAACAGCATTAATGTAATAAGCAATGATAGCTTACATACTTCTGTGGCAAGCATTGGTCAGGTTGTTTTAACAGTGGTAACAGGTGCTTCGCATGCGGGTATTACTTTAAATACGAGTACAGGATTTGTATCAATTGCGCCGCTAACCCCAGCAGGGAACTATTCCATTCAATATAGAATATGTGATTCATTAAATCCGAGCAACTGCGATACTGCCATTTGTACTATCAATATTATACCTCCTGCCATCATAGCCAACGGAGATAACACCAATGCTCCATCCTATGCAGGCGCTAACAATATTGTTCAAGTAATAAACAATGATAGTTTAAACGGGCAGTCAACAGCTATTGGACCAGTTATTTTGACAATAGTTTCAGGAGCCTCACATGCGGGTGTAACCTTAAACACCTCAACAGGTTTTGTTTCTGTGGCCCCTTATACTCCTGCTGGCGATTATACCATTCAATACAGAATATGCGACTCTTTAAATAACTCAAACTGTGATACCGCTATTATAAAGGTAACTGTTAACGCACCTATCATTCTTGCCAACGCAGATTTGATAAGTGCCAATGCTTACAATGGAGGCAGCTCTTTGGGTAATGTGCTTTCAAATGATAGCATGGGTGGAGCCACAACCAGTGTTGGACCAGTTGTGTTAACTTTGGTTACTCCAGCGTCTGTATCAGGTATTACCTTAAATTCAAGCACAGGAAATATTTCTGCTAATCCATTCATTCGTGCAGGCAATTATTCAATAACCTATAGAATCTGCGATTCATTAAACCCTACGAATTGCGATACGGCAATTGTATATATAGAACTTACTGCACCACCTATTATTGCTAACACAGATTATGTTTCAGTAAATAGTTATAATGGTGGCAACAATGTGGTAAACATTTTTAACAATGATAGTATCAACCAAATAGTTGCTAATTCTACAAGAATATCGCTTACTATATTGTCTTCACCGTCTGAACCAAATATTATTCTAAATCCCATCAATGGTAGAATAAGCGTTTTCCCATATACCCCAGCAGGTTTGTACTCCTTTACTTATCGTATTTGTGATACTGCCAATGTAGGAAATTGTGATACCTCAGTAGCATACGTAGAAGTAGTTCCTCCTCCCATTATTGCCAATAATGATTTTGGTTCAGTAAACGGATATAACGGTCAGGCCAACCTTATAAATGTTATGAGCAACGATAGCTTAAATAACAAATCCACTTCTTTGGCTGGAATTAATTTAAGCTTGGTAAACGCAGCCTCTCATCCTGGTATTACTTTAAACGTAAGCAATGGTTTGGTATCTGTAGCACCACTTACCCCTGCAGGCATATACCAAATAGATTATAAAATATGCGATACCCTTAATACAGGTAGTTGTGATACGGGAAACATTTTTATCACTGTTACTGCACCAATTATTATTGCCAATAACGACAATGCAGCTATTAATGGATACAATGGCAATAGCAGTGCAGTAAATATTTTTAACAATGATAGTATCAATGGCATCAAAGCAACAGCGGCCAATACAAGACTTGGATTGGTTACTGCTTCTGGTCATGCCGGTATTGTACTCGACACCACAACTGGTATTGTGTCTGTTAGTGCTCCAATTTCTGTTGGGACTTATACCATTACCTACCGTTTATGTGATACCTTAAATCCAAGCAATTGCGATACAGCAGATATCAGTATTCAAATACTTGCCCCAACCATATTAACTCACCCAGATACAGGT
>CAILJQ010000124.1 GCA_903834625.1 uncultured Bacteroidota bacterium | reverse complement strand
TTTAGCGATGGTGTCCACCTCTTCCCTTTCCGAACAGAGTAGTTAAGCCCATCAGCGCAGATGATACTTGGGTAATACCTGGGAAAGTATGTCGTCGCCAGATTCTTAAAAGCCTTCACGCAAGTGAGGGCTTTTTTTTTGTATCCACCATAGCTTTAGCGACGGTGGATTTATTCGATTGTGGCTAATTATTCCCTGCCATTTTATAGACCCTGCAGGACTCGAACCTGCGTTCCAAAAGTAATTTTCATGTTTCTTTGTATTCATTTTAAGTTTTAAAAAACCTGAAATAAAAGAAAATCTAGTTTTCCGAGGGCTTAGTCCCAACTTAGGGACCAAAGTACAGATAAAATTCAGAAGGAGACCTGTTGAAATTAATCCTTACTCGGTCTTTTTTATTTTAGTTAAGTCCTTGCTATATAAATATTCTGCAGTTTGAATTTGCGAGAGGGCATAAGTTTTTAAACTATCTTTAATGGCAATAGACTCATTGATATAATCTTTTAAATCATTGTTGCTATAATGGTACAAACTCTCACCTCCGCCATCAAACCTGTATACATATAACCAGTCATTATTTAAACAACCAATTTTATTGTCGGCAGAAAAATAGGCATATGGCCTGGGTTGTTTTAACACATCCACGCCAAGGGTGTTGTTTTCATAGCTAAAATCTAACATGCCCATAAGGGTTGGGAAGAGGTCTATCTGACCAATATATTGGTTCAATACTTTTGGTTCAGACAGAATTGTAGGCGCATGGATAATGAATGGAATATGATGGTAGGAGAGGGGTAAATCATAAGGATTATCGCCAACTACCAATCCATGGTCTGAAACAAAAATAAATAAGGTGTTATTGAACCAAGTTTCTTTATGGGCCTTTTTTAAAAATTCACCAATTGACCAATCGGCATAGTTTACAGCTTTTAAATCTATCTCTGTTTGGTTCGACTTAAAGTACTCAGGTATGTCGTATGGATCGTGGTTACTGGTAGTTAATATGGTGGCAAAAAACGGACTCTTTTGTTTGCCCAATTCAGCGGTGGCAAATTCAAATAAATAATCATCGGGTACTCCAAAGGTACCAATCAATTTTTCTGAAGGATAATCTTTTGCTGAATAGAGTTTGTGAAAGTGGTTAACGGGTATAAAAGTACTGAGGTTATCAAAGTTTTCATCGTGTGAAGAGAAGAACAAATTTTGATAGCCTAATTTTTTTAAAGCATAGGGCAAACCGCTGTATTCCCTTGTAGGAATTGCCGCCATAGGTCGGGTTCTTTTTAAGGCTGGAAAGGAATATAAGCTTGAAAAAATGCCATTGTTGGTATGAATTCCTGCGCTATAACCTTGCTTGAAAAACCACGAGCATTGGGTTAAACTATCCAAATTTGGCGTTAGGTTTAGTTTGTTACCAAAAGTACCCATATAGTTGCCACTCATGCTTTCCATAAGTACCAAAACTATATTGTATTTAGGCTTTTGGTTCGAACCAATAACTTCTCTATAAATGGGTGAGATTTGAGGGTTGGTGTTTTTGATGGATAGTAATTTTATGGTATTTAATAAAGCTTGCTCATTGTTCATGATATTCACTTTATCTGTATAACTCTTAATGAGGGTATAAGCCGGATTTAGTCCCATTTGATTCATCAATGGGTCATTGCCAAAAAAGGCATCTCCTTGCCTAATGGGTCTGGCAATTTTACCTCTTAAACCTATAAAGCATAATATAAAGGCAAGAAAAAACAATAGCAATTGCCTAGGAAGTGTACCTGCAAAACTAGGTTCAACCCAATGGTGGGAGAGTAATAATGTTTTACATTTTTTATAGGTAAACCATCCCAATCCAAATACAGATACAATGGCTACCAAAAGAAAAATGGTATTTGTAGCACTTCCCAAAATCATTTTTATAACTATGCCTGGTGTATTAAGCCATTGAAAGGCCGATTCTGTTAACCTGTTTCTAAAGAAATTGAAATAAGGAATGTCTTCTAAAATGATAAAGAGCAATAATGGTAAAACAATAGTAAAGTAGGCAACAAGAAAGCCACTCATAGCTTTTATGTTTTTCCTTGCAAAGTGCATGATGGAAAGAAGAAGAAAAGGTAAAAGCAAAATATACGCCATAATTACTGCGTCAAATTGAAGCCCTATGCGCATTGGCTCAAGCATAGAATATCCTATTTCTTCCTTATTAGTTTTTGAAACAAACAGAATCATAAATAGGCGCAAAACACTCATGCCCGCCATGCTATAAAAAAAGATAGGCAACAGAAACCGTATGTAAAAAGGCAATTTTAAATTCTTCATATGTGCTACTCTTAGAAATTCAACCGGCCCCAAACTTATTTTTTAGTTTGAAGTGCCAATTCAATGATGGCTTTAATGAATTGATTCAACTCTTCTGTGGTAGTATAAACATGAGGGGTAATTCTTACGCCATGTACATTTGCGGTATCAATGGCTACAGTCCAAATTTTATATTTATCCATGAGAATTTTTGCCAATTCTTGTGGGGTGTATCCATCTATACCAACATTGGCAATGCCGCAACTTCTTATTGGGTCGTCTGGTGTATTGATGCGCACATTGCCTACTCCTCTCACTTTTGAAATCCAATAATTTTGCAAAAATCTTAAGCGTTCTTCTTTTCTTTTTGAACCAATATATTGATGAAAATCTATGGCATGGGAAATGGCTAAATCAGTTGCTACAGGATGCGTTCCTGTATGGTTTAGCTTTTGTATTGAATTGGCTGGGAAGCCCGATTCGCCAAACAATGGCCAAATTTTTTCAATATGTTTTTTCTTTACATATAAAATGCCCGCACCAATAGGGCATCCAAGCCATTTGTGTAGGCTGCTACCATAATAATCGCAATCGAGTTCGTTCAAATTAAATTGAAAATGTGCTATGGCATGGGCTCCATCTACCATCACCTCTACGCCTTTTTTGTGGGCCATTTCAGTGATTTTTTGAATGGGTAAAATTTGCCCGGTAATATTAATCATATGGCAAACCATGATTAATTTGGTGTTGGCCGTAATGGCATTTTCATACAAGGAAACTATTTCTTCATCGCTTTGTGGATTGAGTGGGATAGAGATTTTTTTGCAAACAATTTGATGCCTTTTAGCCACCTGTGAAAACATGTCTAACATGCTTCCATAATCTTGCTCGGCCATAATTGCCTCCTCACCTTTTTGCCAAGGATATCCAGATATGATGGTGTCTAAAGATTCTGTAGTATTTCTGGTAATGATTAATTCTTCTTCTGAGCATCCTAAGAACTGGGCCAATTTAACCAGTACCTTTTTCTTGTTTGAAAATTGAACCGTTCTCATATAATGTGAGGCCTCTGTGTTTACCATCCTAATATCATTTATATAGGATTGCAAAACTGGTTTGGCGCACATGCTATAGTATCCGTTTTCAAGGTTTATAAATTGTTGTGGGAGCTCATATTCATTTCTCACCCTTAGCCAAAAATCATTTGGACTCCTTTCTAAGCTGGCCTCTGGTAAAAAGTCTGTCAGCGTATTAGCCTTAGAGAAAAAAGGAAATAAACTACCTGCAACAAGTGTTTTGAGAAAATGGCGCTTACTTTTTTTCATATTGAAAGTTATTTTCTACGTTTCATAATGAAGGGCATGAGAACCTGATTGAAATTGTTTTCAACCACAATTTCATTGTAATCAATTTTATATTGAAGACATTTTAGTTGCAGGGATTCTTTATAGTTGTTATACCCTTTAAGGTATTGCTCTTTTACAGCATTTGGGTGCAATTTAATTTCTTCTCCTGTTTCACTGTCTTTGAAAATATAGGGTCTATGACCGAACTCAAAATCATGTTCTTCTTTTTTGTCGTGCACATCAAATAAAATAACCTCATGGTGGTTATATATGAGGTGTTGCAAGGCAGAGAAGAAATCATCTGAACCACTTTGAAACATATCTGAAAAAATGATTACCAGCGACCGTTTATGTAAGCCCTCTGCAAGGGTGTGCAATGTTTTGCTTATTTCACTGCTCTTGTTAATGGATGGAGAGTTTAAACACTCTTGAAGTTTTGAAAACAACAATTTTTGGTGTGTGAGTCCAAGTTTTGCGGCACTATGAAACCACAATGATTCATGAAAGAGAGAAATACCCGAAGCATCTCTTTGTTTTTTCATGAGTTGAATAAGAGATGCGGCAGCAATAACACTAAATCTAATTTTATTTAATCCTTCTTTAGGGAAATACATGGAAGAGGATGTATCCAAAACTATTTGACATCGTAAGTTGGTTTCCTCCTCAAATCGTTTCACAAAAAGTTTGTCGGTTCGGGCATATAATTTCCAATCAATATTTCGGGTGCTTTCTCCATTATTGTATTGCCTGTGCTCTGCAAACTCAACAGAGAAGCCGTGGTACGGACTTTTATGCAACCCAGTTAAGAAACCTTCCACTACTTGTTTGGCTAGCAATTCAAGGTTAGATATTCTTAATAAATCTGCTTCGGTTAATTGGTATGCGCTCATGTTATTGGCTAAGTCCTGTTATTTTTAATTGTTGTACGCTACAAAGGGTATCTGCATTGGATAAAAGACTCAATCGTAAACTTGCATTTTTAAATGCCTCTGGAACCTCAACATAAAAGCTATATGGTGTTATTTGGTTGTCGCGAGCACCAGGATAGTTAAGCCTAACTTTGTTTAATTTTATGCTATCGCCTGCAATGAGTTCAGAAATTAGATAACCTCCACCTTTTGGTGTTTGTAGGGTTGCGTCTATTCTCAAATAATCAATTTTTTGTAGGATTGGATTTTTGTGGTATAATACATGATTTTGTCCCCAATGAAGTTGTTGCAAGGATGCGTAACTTGAGTCAACAATGATACACTCACGGTAATCATTTTCATTGCTAAGCCAATCACTGTTATCCAATAAACTTTTATCGAGTGGAGTTGGATTTGGGTTCAGAAATATTCTAGCATAATATGCTCGGTTCATATCATAATAGTGTAAGATGGTTTGGTTGTATTGTTTAACCTGAAACAAATTAATTACAATCAGCAAAACGCCCAAAAATCCAATAATTATTCGGTTCGAACCGACCCAAAACCTTGTGAGAAAAGCAGCAAATGGTAGGGCAAAAACAGGATAACTTTGCATTAAAGCTCTGGTAGAATAACTGCCACCATATTTCCAATCACTCCAAGAGATAATGATCCAAATGTTTAATAAGCAAAACCAAAGTATAGATTTTCTATAAGGGTAGTTTTTAACACACAACAAACCCAAAACAAAAAAGATGGTTACGGGTGTGTAAATAAACCAACCTTTTTCAAAGCCAAACAATACCCTAAAGAATGGTGATAAGAAACGCCAAGCACTGCCTACGTCGTATATCCAATGGCCACTTACATATTTCCAATAAATGAGTTGTGGTAAAATGCCAATTAATCCTCCCAAAGCAGCAAGGTAAACCATGTTCATATTTGCTTTAACTAATGCCCATTTGGCAGTAGCGCTTTCTTTGTTATGTGTGTTCCAAAGAATAGGTATCAGCACCATGATAGCCTCTGTTGGCCGGCAAATAGTTGCCAAACCAATGATTATACCTGCTAAGAAAGCTGTTAAAATAGAGGGCTTTTCATGCCAGCGAATGGTAAGATATAAAATGAGGGAATACAGTAAAAAGATAGGTGCATGGCTTTGGGCGCTATCAATAGAAATATATTGAATGGCATTACTTGCAAGCACCAATAAAATCAAAGTGAGACTTGTGACTTGATCTGAATAAAATTTAAGCAAAACCTTACGTAAGATAAATAAGGCTAATATGGAATAAAGCACAACCCCAAATCCAATAGCGTTTTGATAGGGGGGAGAAAAGCCATCTGCTGGGTAATCACTATTTAAGGCATAAAGGTGGGCTGTTGCAAAAAATGGGAGGTGCATAATGGCAATACCTCCCAAGTATTTAAAAACATAATTTCCAGTTTCTTCATGTTTATTGGCTTGGTAAAAGTTCCCACCAGATAATTGGTATTGATGTTCTATGCTGTCTTGAAACTTTAGTTCTTTAAGGTCTTTGTATATAAATGTAGAAGGGAGATAAAGGTAATATCCGTAGGCATCCCAGGTAGTTAGCTTTAGTGGCTCTTTGTTTTGAAATCCCGGATATGCCATCCTGTATGATATGAGAACAAGGCCAATGACCAAACACGCGAAAAAAGAGATTTTGTTTTTCATGTTATACCTGCAAAATAAGGTAAATGCTTGGTATTGGCAATTTCTTCAAGCCTTCGCATAAAAAAAGCATCAACTGGGGAGTTGATGCTTTTTTATGACAAAAAGGATTTAAGTCTTATGCCAATTGGGCATTCAATTTATTGGCCAATACATGTTTAGGTACGGCACCTACTTGTTTGTCTACTACTTTACCATCTTTAAAGAACAACAAGGCAGGAATACTCATAATTCCAAATTCAGTAGCAACTCTAGGGTTATTGTCAACATCTAATTTGCCAATTACTGCTTTGCCATCATATTCTTTGGCAAGCTCTTCTACTACTGGACCAACCATGCGGCACGGACCACACCATTCTGCCCAAAAATCTACCAATACTGGTTTGTCTGATTTTAGCACGACTTCCTCGAAGTTGCTATCTGTTATTTCTAATGCCATATTTATTTTTGTTGAGTTATTGAATTGCAAGATAAATGCCACCGGGGAAAATGCAACATTTTGTCAGGTTAATTTAATCGGTAAGGGAAACCTTCCTCGTCTAACCATTTGAGTACTTCATTTTGTGGACTAAATTTCACCTTAGTAGAAAGGAGTCGGAGAGAGGCGTTTTCCTTGGTATCTACGATATCAAAATTAAGGGTACAATTGCCAGGGCAGGTTTTGCCAAAGCTTTGAAAATGGCTGATAAGGTCTTTGTGAACCCTTTCCAAATCTACTTGAACCGTTATTTTATTGAAATATTTATCTCTCACGTCATTGAGCATTTCAATGCCGGTAACTTTGAGTTCAAAATCATTTTCTTTTTGCCAGCGGTTGTCTACACGGCCTTTCAGGTAAATGAAATAACCAACTTCCATAAACCTTCTGTTGTTTATATATGAGTCGGTGAATAAAACTAAGTTAAAGTTACCTGAGTAATCTTCAATGGTAATGCTGCCGTAGTTTTTGCCATTTTTGGTAACCTTGTGATCGGCTGCTGTGACAATTCCAGCAATTTTAACCTCTTTGCCTTTAAGAGGGGCTAAGTCGTTTAGTTCACCTAATTTATGTGTTGTGAGTTTGTCTATTTCAATTTTATATGGATCGAGCGGATGACCAGAGAGGTACATACCAATAATTTCTTTTTCGGCATTTAATTGTTGCATAAGGCTCCAAGGCTCGGCAACAGGTAGGGGAGGTTCTGGTAGCACAACACCTGAAACAGCACCAAATAAACTCATGGCATTACTGGCGGCATTGCTTTGAGTTTGGTTACCAAAGCGAATGGCTTTTTCAATGGTATTGATTTCGTCTGAACCATTGGCAAAATATTGTGCGCGCGTGGTATTTGGGAAACAATCAAATGCACCTGCGAGCGCTAAAGCTTCAATTGTTTTTTTGTTAACAGCTTTTAGG
>CAILJQ010000123.1 GCA_903834625.1 uncultured Bacteroidota bacterium | reverse complement strand
CGCAAGTTTTTTACCCTTTGGAAAGAAAATGTGTTGGCCCTTCAAGGCTTTGGTACTTTTAACTATAAAGATGTGCCATACCGTCAAATGGGAGTTATGGGTAATGAAATGATTATGCGAGGATATTATAATGGGAGATACCGCGATAATCATTTTGTATCGGTTCAAACCGAATTGAGAAAAACCGTTTGGGGACCATTAGGCGTGGTTGTTTTTGGTGGAGTTGGAAATGTAGGTAAAGACGGACCAGATTTGTTAAAAAATATTAAACCCAATTACGGCTTTGGGTTAAGAGGTACTGCAATTCGCAGAGAACATATAAACGCGCGATTGGATATTGGTTTTGGTGAGAAGAAAATTAGAGGAGTTTATATTACCTTATCTGAAGCATTTTAAACTTATTACTAATGAGAAAACAATTCTCCTTTGTGCTGTTGCTATTGGTGTGTGTGAACCCACTATGGGCTCAAGATAATTTATTCAAATATCCCCTCTTTGAGCAAGTAGTTAAAGAGTTTATGTTTACCTATGATACATATGAGTTGGATGAAGATTACACCTATTCTTTTGCCAAAAAGCGTGATGGTTGGCATGTTGAACTATCCGAAAAAGGAGGTGTTACAGAGGAGTATTTATTCTGGAAATTAAGCAATGGCAAATACAAAAAGTTGAATTTGCCCAAACAGAAAAACAAAAAGAAAGCAAAACAAGCAGTCAATAATTATCCCGATAATTGGAAGTCGGTTCATTACAACGTTTGTCCTTATTTCGGCTACATTGGCTGGGAGTATGATGTTGTGGCCGATTATAGCACCCAAAAGAATTTGCCTGATTCATTTGTGTATGGTGTTGGTAGAGCTTATTCCACTATGGCAAGCAACCTGCTAAATAACAACAGTGGTTTTGCAGATAGCACCAAAACCTATAAACTAAAAATGGGTCGCAATTCCCTATCTCCAGAGCAATTGGCCACCTATAGAAAATACAGACATGAGGCCATAGCTTGGTTTACCAAAGCAGCACAAATGAATCCCAAGTTGCAAACCTTAGTAGGAGAGATAGGAGTTAAAACGGCTAATGAGTTTGTATGTTCATTTTTAGATTTACGTATGTACCAAAACGAGGAAGAAGCTTTGAAGGAATTGCCAGACACTTTATACTCTGAGGTATACTTAAATGCCGCTAAAAACTACTTAATGAGTTGCGGTCCAAATGGAGTTTTATTAACCAATGGTGATAATGATACCTACCCACTTATTTACCTACAAGTGAAAAAGGGGTATAGAAAAGATGTTTTAGTGGTGAATTCTAGCTTGCTTAATACTGCTAGGTATGTAAATAGTTTACGAACCAAAGTATTGGATGCTAAACCTCTTAAACTGAGCATGAGTTATGCGGATATTGAAAACGATAAGCGAAACTTACTTTTTATTGATTCCGACAATGAATCCTATGTTGATTTATACACCTGGATTCAATATGCCTTAACCGATTCTAATTCACAAATAAATAGCGGTAAAACATACTATAATGGGCCTTCTCAATATATTACTTTTCCAGCAGGAAAGGATACCATCAATTGGTATTTCCCTACGTATTATATGTACCTAGGACAATTAGCCTATCTAGATGAAATTGCCAACGAATTTGGTAAACGCCCCATCTATTTTACTGTTACCTTAAATAACGAGTCGATGATGGGTATGGAGGGATATTTTTCCTTAGAGGGAATGTCGTACAGGCTAACAGGTAAGATTTGTTATGATGAAAATCCAAGTGGTTTAGGTTGTGTGGCAACAGATAGTTTATATGCCAATTTAATGCAAAGACACCTTTACAATAACTTTGATAAAGACATTCCCATGCACCACATGTTGGTTTCCAATTACCGCAATTTGTTTAGGCGATTGGCAGAAACATTGGTGCACCAAAATAAACTAGATTCTGCCAAAGTGGTACTCCAAAAATGTATCAACCTTTTTCCAAACATCATGATACCTTTTGATTATGATATGTTGGGTATGATTGAGTATTCCTATAAAAGTGGCGATATGGTTTTGGGTGATTCAATAGCATTTGCCATAGTAGAAAACATAGGTTTAAATAAACCTCAAACTGATTTAGATGAAGCTACCAAAGGTGTTAACTCGAATGTATTTCAATTCCTAAAAGAGCTAGCACATGATTACAAACGTGAGCAATTAATGGATTTGCTGCTATAATTATTTACGTTTTTTCCCTGCATTGCCATAAGGGCAATGCCTACATCCATTGCTACAGCAATATCCTCTTTGTATATGCCATGCTTCTGTAAATACCATTAGGCCATTTTCAAAATAATAGTGCTTGCCTGCAATCATTTCTTTGGCTGTGGTGCCCGTTTCCTGCTTTGTGTTTCCTGCACTCATGGTCTGTTATAAAAATATCCGGTGTTAATGCCTGTTAAGAATTTGCCTAATTCTTCTCCATTTGAATTGAAGCGATACACCTCACTTTTTTGCACAAAATCTTTTGCATCAGAGGCGTAAATTTCTCCTTTTTCATGGTGTATGCCCAAGCCATAAAAATTCCTGCCAGAAGCAGATACTATTGGGCCTGCGGGTAAAAGCTCATCAGTACATTGGTGTTTCCAAATACCATTATTTAACCAGTATAAAGTGCTTCTGTTTTTAGAAAAGTTTAAACGAGAAGGAGTAGTTCCTGCAGCAAAAAAATAGGTTTTTTCAATTGAGAAATTTTGAACATTGATGCGCAATAACCTAGGGGAAGATATGCTGCTGCCATAAGTTAATATCCATAGTTTTCCTTCACTGTCTATCCCTGCATCTTGTGCGCCATAGCCCACATTAAGACTATCTGTGAGTTGGTCTGTGATGCAATTTATTTTATAGATGTAATAAGAATTTCTGCCACAAACATAAACTTCATTTCCATTAATGGCCATTCCTTCCGTCCATTTACCTATTGAGATTTTGCCACTAATTTGTTTTAAATCTAAGTTCACTACCCAAACTGCGTCCTCATATAAATCGCTTACATACGCTTTGTTGGGGCCAACTTTTAATAAGTATCGAGGTGAGGTAAATCCGCTAATATTTCCCTTACTTTTAAACGTATAGGGATTGATCATTTCAATTTTACCAGAATTGTTCACTACCAAATAAGCTGTACTATCAATAATCTCCATTGATTGTAATACATCTCCCAACGTCTTATTGTTATTGGGTTTGTAAACATCTGCAAAGAATTTTTTTGATCCTTCATGGTAAAAACTCAAACTGGCATTGCCCCAATTAAAATTTCCTTCATTGCAAATAAAGAAGCCATAAGCATTGCTATCTGTACCACTTATAACCATTGGTGTTGTTTGGGGTGCTTTATCGCAAGCACTCCAAAACAACACCAGGCAAAAACCAATTAGGAGATGTAATCTGTCAACCATGTTTTTATTCTTTCACAAAACGCACAAAACTTGCAGCATCTTTGCCATATACTTTAGCTATATATACACCGCTGGTTAAGCCACTAATGTCAAATGTTCTTTCAGTTTCGGTCTGAACCAACTGTCCGCTCAAGGTATAAATCTCTACTAAGTTAATATCACTTGCTGTAGCTACTGTAACATTATGAGTAGCAGGATTTGGATACAATTTTATTCCTTCATTTTTGGCAATGCTTTGTAAACCTACCATACGTCCATTGAATAAATCCATGCACATATACTGAGGTGTATTGATACCAAATGACCCCGTATCTGATGATTCAAAGTAGAATGCAAAACTATCAACAATACCAAAGGCCGCAAGGTTTACCCACTCCCAATTTTTTACAATATAGTCTTTGCTATTATCTGTAAATCGGTAATCGGCTAAATAATAGCTTATGGTGGTATCTGCAGGATTTCCCCCATTTTTCCAGGCACTAATAACTACCCTAAAATAATCAGAATCATTGCCACTGGTTCCACCAAATTTCTTAGAGAAGGAACTGCCTTCCTTCATATCGTAATAGGCATAAGTGGTGTTGGTAATATAAAAACCTATGATAGGCTTTGTTTTTTGAGCAGCACTCAATCGTATTATTCCATTGTCATACATGATGGCATAGTTGTTTCCATCAACCCGTTTGTTGCCGGCAATGGCACTGTATTGGTTGCTGTAGCCTTTGGTGCTATCATCACTCATGTTGCTAATGGCAAAACCTTCCCAGTAGGGTCCAAAAGTAGTATCAAACATATTGGTAAAAAAGGCGCCACCACTGGTAAATCCTCCGCTAAAATCGGAGCCGTTGTTGTAAGAGTTTTTGCTTAAGGTAATTTCTTCAAAACTGCTTGATTGTGCCATAGTTTGAGTGAATGTAAACAAGCTCAAGAGCATCATGCTAAGGGATAGGACGTTTTTTTTCATGTTATAATTGTATGTTAAGTGTGAGTTGATAATTGAATAATGGCATTGGTCTGTTTACCATTATTTGATAATGGGTATTGAATAAATTATTGCAGGTAAATACAAGGTTGGCGGTGTATTTAAGTACATGTATCTTTTGGTTCAGACCGAAACCAAAGAGCTTGTAAGGAGCCAGCCAGTTAAGTTCATCTGAACTTACAAACCTTAAGCCGGTATAAGAGTATTGTAAACGAATGCTGCTTTTTTTGTAATGAACTGCAATACCTGCACGATGTTGTAAGCGTGGTGTGTAGATCAATTGTTTGCCAATAGAGGCGTCGTTCAATAGTTGTGAAGCTTCATTGGTAGCCCTATTGTATTCATGTAAGCCATCTGCAGTATAGGTGAAGTTTCCTTTCTTTAATTGGTACAACCAAGTAAGTTCAATACCTCTACTCCATACTTTGTAAACATTCATAGGTGTGCTTAATCCGCTACCCTTGGGCACCCAAACAATCCAATTTTGAATATTCTTATTGTATCCCGTTGCCGTAAAGTTTAGGGTGGTTTGCTTTTTTACTTTTTTCCATTGCAAGCTCAATTCCTCATTCCAACCTTGTTCTGGTAAAAGGTTGATATTCCCCATTTGTGGCCAATACAAATCATTAAAAGAAGGCAACCTATAACTGCGAGCCACGTTGCCATAAACAGCCAAATATTTATGCAAATACAATGAAAATCCATAAGCAGGGGTGAAGGGTATTGCTTCGCCATCTACCCATTCTTGCCTACCCGAAATTTGTTGTTGCAATTTTGTGTTAAACCAAGTCCATTGGTAACTTGAAAACAAAGCCATTCGGTATTGTTGTCTGTTAAATTGCTCTGCCGTTTTAATCGCATTCACACCAGCTTGCACATGTTGCGCCATGCCACTTACTTGCCATTTACTTCGTTCAAATTGTTTAAAATAATCGAGGTAAAGTACCTGCATATCACTCTCACTTTCACTTTTACCGTTTAATGCATCTTCATAGGTAAGTTCTTCATGAAAATATCCGAACCTACCTTGAATTTCATTTGAAGCAACTTTGTATTTATGGTCAAACATCAACTTCACATTTCTATCATTCTGAGTAGCATTAGTGGCAGGTGTTTGCAAGGCTTGAGGTATTTCTCTATTGTTTAATTGTACCCATGTGCGCAAACTGCTTTGGTGTTTAATGTTCCATGCATATTGGTATTCTTGTAACCAAGCTACCGTATTCATGCGTGCGTGCGTTGCTCTTTGTTTTATCCCTGCGTTTGCGGTCTGAACCGAATAGGGTTGCAACAAATCTTCCTCATAATAAGTGAAATTGTTTTCTGCCTGTTGCGCATATAATTTTTGAACCAAAAACAACTTCTTTAATTGTTCTGAACTTTTTAATCCTAGGGCATATGTTCCAAAACTTCCTCCACCCACTAAGAATTGCAGCTTTGGCGTTTCCATATCCGTTTGCAAATGCACCGCACCGCCTATGTTACCAGAGCCGTACAATACAGCCTGACTTCCATATTGCACCACAGCAGATTCTAATAAAAAGCTTGGGATTAGAGCCAAATCGGTTTGCCCATTTAAAGCACTTTGGAGGTTAAATCCATTCCATAAAATAGCCGTATGATTTGCATTACCACCTCTAAATCCTGGCGTAGAGAGCATCCCTGGTCCGTATGATTTTACAAATACATTGCTGTTTTGCGCCAATACATCAGATAAATTTCCTAATTGATGATTTTGTATGGCACTTGAATCGAGCGATAAAAATTTATATCCTGTATAAAAGCCAGGGTAACGTACACCCTTCACATGAACGGGTAGTAACAACCTGCTGCTATCTCCTTTGGCATCATGCAAATCTTTTGCTGCTACTTGGGTAAGTGGCAACAAAAGCAAAACATACATACATAGGCCTATAGCGGTTCGGTTCAAAACTATATAGTTTCGACTACGGAATAAAACTGGTTGTAGCAAATAATGCCTGCGCAAGACTTGTTCACCCGACTTTTTTTCCCGAAAGTCATGTTGAAAATAGTGCTATGGCAGGTCTTCTGACTTACACCTTCTTTTTCTAACCTTCCCAATTGCTTGTGCAAAAAGTGGTTCTGTAGTGAAAAAGAAATGAATTGTTTTTAAGGCAATTCGGTGCTTACAGCAGCGGGTACTGTTCGGGATTTTCACCCGATTCCCTTTTAATGAAATAGCGAAAACTACCGTTTTCTTATTTCAACCAAAAGCAATGCAAAGCTAATTTTTAGATCAGTAAGTGCAAGAAAAAAATATGAACGATTAAAAATTAAAAAGCCAAACTACTGAACCTCATAGGCTCCAATGCTTGGAGCACTTGTATTTCTGTTTCTGCCCAATAAATCTCTTGGGACGTTTACATTCACACCCGTATTGCGGCAGGGTGAGTTCGACTCTAAATCAAAATCTGCTTGGCTTACGCTTTTAAAACGAGGGTCTTTGTTTAAAATATTTCCGTTGGTGGCAAGGGTAAGGTCTTTTGTTTTAAGCAAACAATTGGTTAAAATGGCTCCTGTAATGGGCACACCGTTAGGGTCATTTGCTATAATAAATTCATCCTCTAAAGACCCATAAATAATGTTGTTGCGTAAGGTTACTAACAAAGGAAATTTGTAAATCACATTTCCATTGGCATCTCTACCTGCGGCATTGCTTAAATAAAAACCAGGGTCTTTACGGCCAGTTACCTGACTTTGCATGCTAATGGTATTATGAATCAATTCATAGGTTCCACCCAATTCGCCAATAAAACCATACAAACCAGTGTTCGAGATGAGGTTGTTTTCTGCATATAATTTAGCTGTATAATTCAGCAATCCAACCGCACTCATGTTTTGTATTTTACTTTCTTTAAGAATCAATCCATAGGTGCCTGTGGTAGGCATGGAGTCTACTTCAATGCCAATATAAGCGTTTTTGATAACAGCGCCCGTTATCCTGTTTCCGCTGCTTCCTGGCAAGAACCTAATGCCTATCCATTGTCCGGGCATTTCTTTGTAATCATCGTCTAACCTGCTACCTTGGAAAACAGCGGGTTTATCGGTGGTTCCGTTTACTATTAAAGTACCTGCTACCAGAATAACTGATTTGTTGTAATTATAAATTTGGGTACCAGCTTCAATGGTAAGGGTGCAACTTTTAGGTATCAGAATTGAATCATAAATTACATAAGGTTTGTCGCTGGTCCATAACAAATTTCCCGCACTACAATCTAATACCTCGTTCTGAAAATAATTGGCATCCTGCGCCCACGCCACCAAATCAACATCTTGTTTTACGCCATTGGTTTCAAACAATATTTGATCGGTTACTATAAAAGGAGTATTACTTCCAACTGGGTCAATATAAGCTTGAACAAAAATGTAAATACTGTCGTTTCCTCTAATCTCTACATCGCTAAAATTTGTTCCTGCTTTTCCATCTACATTCAACTTAAAGATGCCATAAAAATTTCCTGCTAAAGAGATTTTTGTTTTAACAGCGTTCTTGTCGGGGTTGGTAACACGCACCTGCAAAGTTACACTGCGCGGACTGTTTGGGTTGTTACCTAGTTTTGAAAAAATGGTGTCAAAAAAAACGGTATCTGTGCTAAACAATAGGTTTACCCCAGCCGAGGTAAAACTATCGTTCTTCCGGCAACTATGCATAATTAGGCCAAAGCCCAATAGAATTAACAGAAATGGAATCCTTTTTTTCAAGACGGCAAATGTATGCATTTAGTTAGTAAAGCCTTCAACGCTGGAGTGGGCAGAAACGTATTAATGTTTTTTCCAACTTTCATTTTTACCTTTTAAATAAGGAATTCCTTTTTCATCTAATGCTGCTTCTGCCGCGCGTGCTCTGCTTATGAGGGCATTTAAGCGGTTTCTAAAAATAATATATTCCTCACTTACCCATGCTGCATGTTGCTTTTGGGTATTTGTTGGTTCAGAGCTGGTCTCAGATAATTGCCATTGTAATAATCCCAATCTATTTAGTAGCGAAGGTTCTGTTTCAAATTCTTTCGAGGATTTGAGTCCATCTCCGTATAGTAATAAAGCGCAACTGTCCACACCTAGTTCAATGGCTCTTAATTCTTGCAACATATTTAAATCTGTGCCTGCATAATTGGTGATGGCAAATTTCATCAACCTAATCTTTTCACGATACTCTTCCATCAAACTTGCCGATCCACTTACTTTTCGGTTCAGCTCGGCTACTTCTTTTCTAAAACTCAACAATTGTGGATCACTTTGTTTGTTGTTGTTCTCATCTAAGTTTTTCACCACAAAATTTGTAGCGGGTACCAATAATTCTTTCACTGAATTATACACCAAATATACTTCCACGGTATAATTTCCAGCCACTACAAACATACCATCATCTGCATTTTCATATCTGCCCGGCTTAGGTTTATTAGGGTTAATAGGGGAGCTTGATGCCATGCGTAAATTCCAAACCACTTTTGAAATTCCTTTACTTGGCGTGCTATTTATTTTTCTCACTTCTTCACCTGCACTATTTTTAATGATCCAAATTAATGAGGCTTCTTCTTCTGAGGCTTCTTCCCTTAATTGCTCAAAGCTTGGGTAAAACACATCCTTTTTTTCTTTTTCTAATTTCAATTCGGTTTCGGTTCGAACCGATTTTTTACTCTTGTATGCATCCTTCATATGCAAAGTGAAAACAGCGCCAAAAGCAGGATTTTTAGCTATCCAGAAATTATGTCCGGGGTTACCTGTACCGGCCAAGCCATTTGAACTTTCGGGTACATATAACAACGGATCTTTGATGGGAAACAAATGGGCTTTTTTGTTCAAATTATCTTTGTTCAAAAAGCGCAATGCACTGTAATTATCTAATACATAAAACCCTCTTCCAAAACTTGCAGCAACCAAGTCATTCTCTCTTTTTTGAATATCTAAATCATAAATAGCAATGGTTGGTAAACCTGCTAATTTGGTCCAAGCTTGTCCGCCATCTGTGGTAAAATAGGCTCCAAATTCTGTTCCTACAAAAAGTAAATTGGGGTCAATATGGTCTTGTTTGATGCAATACACAGAGCCTCTTGCAGGTAAGTTAGCGGCAATAGAAATCCATGTTTTTCCTTTGTCTGTGCTCTTTAACAAGTAAGGTTTAAAATCGCCAGAACGTTGGTTTACAAATGCGGCATAAACCGTGTTTGCATCAAACATAGAGGCTGTTAGCATGTTTACACGTGTTTGGGCAGGAACACCAGCAAAAGTTTCGTATTTGTTCCAAGTTTTACCATCATTTTCAGAAACCTGTATCAACCCATCATCAGTGCCTGCATACAACAAGCCTTTCGTCACCGGACTTTCATCTAAGGCAATTACATTCCCGTAGTAGGTTGTGCTTTGGTTTTTCATTACAGCGTCAATAGACCAAACCTGGCCCATTACCTTCAATTTGTTTCGGTCTAATTGTCTGCTTAAATCAGGTGAAATAGTTGTCCAATCATCGCCTCTGTTGGTAGATTTAAACAATTTATTGGCAGCAAAATACAAAGTTTTAGGATCGTGTGGTGATACCAAAAGAGGGGCATCCCAATTCCATCTATAAGCTGCTTCCCCTTTTGCTGGCAAGGGTTGTATGTACATTTTCTCACCATTTTTTCTATTGATTCTTGCCAAACCTCCATATTGAGATTGCGAGTAGGCAATATTTGGATCAAGCGGATCTATAGCAGATTCAAAGCCATCACCACCCCATGTAATGAACCAATCTGAATTGGCAATGCCATCAACATTTCTTGTTGCAGCTGGTCCGCCCATTGAGTTATTGTCTTGTGTTCCGCCATACACATGGTAAAATGGAGAAGCATTGTCAGTAGCTACTTTGTAAAATTGTGTGATAGGTAAATTGTCATAAAACCTCCACTCGCGGGCATGCGTATAGGTTTCATATAAGCCACCATCACAGCCTACCAACCAATGTGAAGTATTTTTCGGGTCAATCCAAATGCAATGATTATCTACGTGCTTCATATCTTCCCCTGTACCTACCACATTCCTACCACCATCGGTACTGTGATGCAACCAGGTATCCATCACAAAAAACTTATCTCTATTGATGGGGTCACAAATAATTTCTTGATAGTAATTTCCACTGGTATTATAGCCGCTCATTTTGTTAAAACTTGCGCCCTTGTTGGTAGATAAATATACACCGCCTTTGTCGCCACGTGCCTCAACTATGGCATAAACATAATTTGGATCTGCAGGTGATACAGATAAACCAATTCTTCCCATTTCATTTTTAGGTAAGCCACTGTTCAGGGCAACCCAGGTTTTACCACCATCGGTAGATTTGTATACCGCAGATTCTGGTCCACCTCCTATATATGTCCACTCATGCCTTCTTCTTTGATGTGCCGATGCATACAAAATATCTGGATTTGTTGGGTCAATGCAAATTTCTGCAATACCAGTTTCATCTGACACAAAAAGGGTACGCTCCCAAGTTTTCCCACCATCTATACTTTTGTAAACACCTCTTTCACCACCAGCATTCCAAACCGGTCCGTAGGCCGCAACCCACAAGGTGTTTTCATCTTTTGGGTGAATAACTATGCTGCCAATATGCTGCGATTCTTTTAAACCCATATGGGTAAAAGATTTGCCTCCATCTGTACTTTTATACACGCCATCACCGTAGGCAACAGAACGTTGGTTATTGTTTTCACCCGTTCCTACCCAAATGGTATTGTTATTACTTGCGGCAATTTCTACGCAGCCAATAGAGTAGGAACCATAGCCATCAAAAATTGGTTCAAATGAAATTCCATGATTGCTTGTTTTCCATACGCCACCAGAGGCAGCGGCTATATACCAAACATCATTGTTTTGGGCATCAATGGCCATATCTATAATTCTCCCAGAAGTAAGAGATGGACCTAAAAGCCTAAAGCTTAATCCTGCAACTGTAGACTCATCATATAATTTGTTTGGCTCTTTTTTCTGGCCATTTGCAGTATGAAATACCAAACAAAATAAAAAAACCAGAGGATAAAATGGTAAACGTAAAGCGCGCATATAAATAGAAAATTAGGTGTGTTTAAATAGAATAACGTTCAATAATCCAATCGGGAATAAGGGTGGCTCTTCCCGTTTTAAAATCAACCATGGTATAGTTGAAGTAACCACTGCAAGAAACTTTGTTGTTATTGGCCTTTATGATTTCAAAATGCACTTTGCAACCATCTTTTTGCATGTCATCAATATAGGTCTGAACCTTAACAGTATCACCCAAAACCAATGGGCGTTTAAACTCTATAAAGGTATTTTTAATTACCCAACCATAACCGTGTTCCATAAACTCCTTCATAGGCATTTTATAACATCGCTCCATTTGGTCGAAACGAGCAGCCAAAACATAATCTATGTATTTACTGCTATGCACATGTTGGTTCATGTCAATATCATCTGGTCTAATTTGTAAGATGGTTTCGAACTTGGTCTTATTGAGCTGTATCATTCGCCAAAATTAAGTTTAATGCGCAATTAAGTATGTTTTTCTTAAATTTGATTACATTGTAATTCATTTGTCAAATTGAGATTCAGTGGTTTTAAGTAACAAAGCCTGAACCTACATTTGTTTTTTATGTTGAAAAGAGTTGTATCCTTTTGTCTGTTGCTTTTGCCCTTACTTTGGTCGAACCAAAGTTTGGCAACCCATCTTGTGGGAGGCTGTATAGAGCTAAAATGGAATGGCGGCGACTCATACACCATTACAGTTCGCATCCTGCGCGATTGTGAAAATGGAAACCCAAATGCTTACTTCGATCAAACAATTGCAGTAGGAATTTTTGAGAAGAACACAAACATCAAAAAGACACAGTTTACCTTAAGTTTTTCTCAGTTTAATCCCGACGATGATACGTTAAAATTTACAGGTGCTAATTGCGCAAACATTGTAACAGGTTGCACCCATATTGGTACATACAGAACTACCGTAACATTAAATTCCAATACATATAATAGCAATAATGGGTATTATTTGAGTTGGCAAAGGTGTTGTAGAAATGGTATTATTAATAACATCATCAATCCGGGTGATGCAGCCATGACTTTATATACTGAGGTGCCTAATTTAAGGTTGGTAAAAAACAGCTCGCCACATTATACCAACAACCCAAATACTTTGTTGTGCGCAAATAACTTATTTGAATACAACATGGATTTTGTAGACGATGATGGTGACGAGTTAAAGTATTCATTTATTGATCCTATAAACGGACATTTGGATAGAAATCAACCCAGCAGTGGAACATCAACATCTGGACCCTATCCAAATACAGTTTGGCAAATGGGTTATGGAAATAACAATGCCATCAACGGCACTGTTCCTCTAAGTATAGATGCCACTACAGGTAAAATATCTTGCAACCCAAGTTCGCCAGGTGTATATGTAGCCTCCATTAGGGTGGAAGAGTTTAGGTTTGGAATAAAGATAGGGGAGGTTCGCTTAGAGTTACAATTAACCGTTACCATTTGCCCAAACAATCCACCTTTGTCCAGCGTAACAACTATTAACAACCAAATACTCACCACAGACACCATTTTTATACCTATTCCAGACAGTGTTTGCTTTAAAGTAAGAGGCGTAGACCAAACAGATTCTATTTACCTTTATATTAGTTGCGATTCTCTTGATAGTAGTATTAAAGACCGACCAATATTTGATACCCTAACCACTGGATACCGCTCGGTTGAAACTACCATTTGTTGGAAAAGTTCTTGTGATTTAGAAAAGTTGAAAAAGGGTATACCTTTTTATGTTTATGCAAAAGATAATGGTTGTCCAATATCAAGAAATGCTGAATCGAGATTTTGGGTGAAGTTTACCCCAATGCCTTTACCACCTTCTACAGATTTGCTTTGCATGACCCTTAATAACAATAAAGAAACCTATGTGTATTATGGCGATTCGAGTGATCCTTTAGATCCTTATTTTGATAAATACATTGTTTTTAGAGGGGTAAATTACGCCAATTTTCAACCTATTGATACCATTGAAAACAAAGGCGGTAGGATGTTTTATGACCCCAATACACCAAATTATTCTACAATCAACTATACGTATTACATGCGTGGTATGAATAAGTGTGGTAATTTGGGCGCAACTTCAGATACGCTCTCTACTTTTGAACAATTGGTTTTCATTCCACAGAAGCAATATTTCAAATACGTAACCGTGGCAAACAATGACCACATAGAAATAGAATGGCCGGCCTCAACAGAAAAGGATTTTGCCAAATATTTCCTTTACAAGGGGTTGCGTAATTCTAATAAATACACCCTTATTCAAACTTTTGAGAACGTAAACGACGTGTTTTATTCAGATAAAAAAGTGAATGTGGCAGATACTTCCTACTGTTATCACTTAGTCATGAAAGATACCTGCGATAATATTGGTCCAACAGGTTATATATCTTGTTCTATTCTATTAAAAGGCAAAGCGGCCAATTATATGAGCAACCTAAATTGGAGCTCATATATAGGTTGGAGAGAAGGTACTGAAGAATACAGAATAGTACGCGCCGATCCAGCAACACCTTTCACGAAAATAAGAAGCGTTTCAGATAGCACCTTTAGGTATTCAGATGATAAGTTGAACCTAAATGAGGGATTGTTTTATTATTATATAGAAGCTAAACAACGCTTTGATGAATCCATTTCGCCCTTTTTTGATGCTGTGAGCCAATCTAATACAATTGAGTTGTTCCAGTCTCCTATTGTTTATGCCCCCAATGCAATCACACAAAATGGAGATGGGTTAAATGACGACTTTAAATGGGTTCCAGTTTTCGTAAAAGACTTTCATATAGAGATTTACAATCGTTGGGGACAGATGCTCTACCAAACAGATAATAAACACCAACCTTGGGATGGTAAGGTGAACGGACAACCCTCACAAGAAGATGTGTATTTCTACCGCATTCGATATACCGGATGGGATGGATCAGACAAAACCCAAAGTGGGAATTTTACCATTCTCAGGTAAGGGCTTTAAAATCAATACCTTGGTTTCTAATTTCAATTTGGGATTTTTCCCATATCCATACTTATTCACTTGTTATCAACTTTTATTTGCCTGAGGTTGAAAACCATGGCAAAGTTTGGGAGAATATTCGCAAAATCTTAACAAGCAAATTGCGTTTGATAGTGTAATTTTACCAGCCCAAAAAGAGCAAGAAAATGGCAGAGGAAACACCAGTATTATTAAGTAAACGCAAAAATATCCAGACCATTCTGGATTATTGTTTAGATCAAAAATTAACGTTCACGGTAACACCAAGAGCAATTTCGCATGATGATTTCGAAATTGAGATTGGCATAGCTTCTATTAAGCAAGCCATTGCCTTGGGTATGTTTGCTAGAGAGAACAAAATTGAAGTAGCAGGCTTAGGAGAATTAGCAAAACCTAAAGCACCAGCTAGCAAAAAGGCTGAACCTAAAGAAATCTCTGCTCCTGGTTTCTCGGAATTAAACGCAGAGCCAGTGAAAGAGGAAGGTTCGCTATTAAGTTTCGACTTAAATGTTAACGGCAACTAATAAAGAAATTTATAGGTTGTTGCCATAGTTTAAGATTTCGTTGTTTGTGGTAAGACAACGAAGATTTGATTGATTACGCAAGAATGGGAGCCTCGGCTCCTATTCTTGTTTTAAGTGACTATCTTTGCTAGCAATGCAAGAAGAATTTGAAGAAGGAATAGACAATGCCGAAGAGCAGGAACTGTTTGAACATTTTAGGGTTGAGGTAGATAAAGGCCAGGGGCTCCTGCGCATTGACAAGTACCTAATGAACCGGCTCATGAATGCCAGCAGAACCAAAATACAGGCTGCGGCAGACGCTGGCTCTATTTTGGTCAATGAAAAACCTGTGAAGTCGAGTTATAAGGTGAAACCTTTCGACGTGATTTCAATAGTTCTTCCCAATCCACCAAAAGACACTGAAATTTATCCAGAAGACATTCCTCTTACTATTATTTATGAAGATGCGGATGTGTTGTTGGTTAATAAAGTGCCAGGAATGGTGGTTCATCCGGGTTACAACAATGTGAGTGGTACATTGGTGAATGCACTTGCTTGGCATTTGCGTTCAGAAGATTTTATACAAGAAAACAATATCCGTCCAGGACTCGTTCATCGTATTGATAAGAATACTTCAGGTATTTTGGTGATAGCTAAAAATGAAATTGCCATGACCCATTTGGCCAAGCAGTTTTTTGATCACAGCATTGAGCGCAGTTACCAAGCTTTGGTTTGGGGAGATTTAAAAGAAGATCAAGGGACCATCACTGGTTTTATTGGAAGAAGTGCAAGAGATAGAAAAGTTTTTCAATTATATGATGATGCCGAAAAAGGTAAATGGAGTATCACCCATTATAAAGTATTGGAACGCTTTGGATACGTAACCCTTATTGAATGTAAACTTGAAACGGGTAGAACTCACCAAATTCGTGTGCACCTTAAAAGCATTGGCCATCCTATTTTTTCAGATGATACCTATGGTGGTAATCAAATTGTAAAAGGCACCTCGTTTTCGCGCTATAAACAGTTTGTAGAAAATTGTTTTACCCTTATGCCAAGACAAGGTTTACATGCCAAATCACTAGGTTTTGTGCATCCTAAAACCAAAGAGAATTTGTTTTTTAACAGCGATTTGCCTGCAGATTTTGCAGCTGTGGTGGAGAAATGGCGTCATTACGTGCAATACAAACCCATTGAAGAGCCAGATGTGCCCATTGCCAAAGACAAAGCGACGCAAAAATTAATGAACCTTAAAAAATAGCGATTATTCTTACAAGGCCTTTTCAACATCAAAATGGAAAAGGAGTTTAAATCCCAAAATTAGCAGTGTCCACAAACAAAATGAGCCAAACATAATCAGTTTGATGCGCCATTTATTGTGTTCAATGCTGGCCGCTAATATTGTCCCTACTGGCGGTGTGAGCAATATGGGTGTTAAAAAAGCAATACCCCAAACCTCATATTTTTTGATAAAAACTACCAATCTTCTCTTAAATTTTGTGAATTTAATAGGTTTAGGTTTTTTGGGAAATCGCTTGCGATAAGCGTGCAATAGAAAACTATAAAGGTATAAGTAAAACACCACACCCAACATGCCACCACCTACCGTAGTGATTAAAATCTCAAATTGGTTGAATCCAAAGCCAATAGCTACTCCCACGCCAACAAAATACTTGATGGCACTCCAAAACATCACAGTTAAAACCTTTATAATAAATTCCATTCATTAATTTCCTTTTACTGAAGCAATAGCCTTACGCACATTCCCGTATTTTTGAAGCAATTCCAAGGCTTTCTTTTCGCTTACCCGTAGTTCATCTACAATCATTTGTGTTCCGCGTTTAACCAATTTATGATTACTCAAACGCATATCCACCATTTTATTGCCTTTAACCCTACCAAGTTTAATCATTACCGCAGTACTAATCATATTTAAGACCAACTTCTGCGCTGTTCCTGCCTTCATGCGTGTGCTGCCTGTTACAAATTCTGGCCCAACTACTACTTCAATGGGGTATTTGGCGGTCTGAGCCAAGGGAGAATTTTTGTTGCAAGTAATGCATGCGGTTTCAATTCCATTTTTATTGGCTTCCTCAAGCGCCCCTATAACATAAGGTGTGGTGCCGCTTGCCGCAATCCCTATCACAAAATCCTTAGGACTTATTTTGTGCTTTTGAAGGTCTTTCCATCCTTGTTCTTTGTTGTCTTCAGCAAACTCCACGGCCTTGCGTATGGCTTTGTCGCCACCAGCAATAATGCCAACCACAAGTCCAAAAGGAACGCCATAGGTTGGTGGACATTCGCTGGCATCTACCACTCCCAGTCTTCCACTGGTTCCTGCTCCCATATAAAATAACCTTCCACCGGTGGCCATTTTTTTGTGTACGGCATTCACTACCTTTTCTATCTTGGGCAGCACTTTGGCAATAGCCAGGGGCACTGTTTGGTCCTCCTGGTTTATTCCGTTTAATAAATCACGTGTGCTCATTTGCTCCAAATGTTGGTGCCTCGATTCAGCCTCTGTTGTCCTAATAATATTTTTCTTTGCCATTTTCAACTCAAATAAAGCATCGGGAACATATATTTGCGTTACCGGATTTCAAAAATATGTCAAATAAATTCAATAAGTGGCAGCCATTCGTATATGCCATGATACTTTCCATTGGTTTACTGCTTGGAATATTTCTGCGCCCTATTGCCAGTGTGCAGAATTTCATGAATGGCCACAACAAATTTACCGAGCTCTTGGGAATCATTAACCAAAGTTATGTTGATTCTGTGGATATGGAATCTTTGGAAACAGATGCCATCAACGATTTATTAAAGGGATTAGACCCACACTCTGTATACATTCCAGCTTCTGATTTAAAAGTAGCGAATGAACAATTGGAAGGCAACTTTGAGGGCATAGGCGTAGAGTTTAATATCATCAATGATACCATTATGGTGGTTACTGCCCTAAATGGTGGGCCAGCGCAAGAATTAGGTATTCAACCCGGAGATAGAATTGTAAAGGTAGATACTATTGAGGTGGCGGGAAATGGCATTACCAACGAAAAAGTATTTAAAATGCTGCGCGGGAAAGGTGGAACTAAAGTAGCGGTAAGCATTATTCGTTTGCCAAATACTGAACCTATGGTGTTTAATATTACACGTGGGAGTATTCCAATTTTTAGTGTAGAGGCGTGGCGCATGTTAACCAATGAAACAGGTTATATCAAAATCAGTCGTTTTGCCGAAAACACCCACGAGGAGTTTTTGAAGGCATTTGATGAATTGAAAAAAGACAATGTTCAAAATCTTGTTCTCGATTTGCGCGGCAATCCTGGAGGTTATTTAAGTACAGCCATTCAATTGGTTGACGAATTGATTGCTGATCGTAAACTTATCGTATACACAGAGGGGAGGAGCAAGCCACGCGCAGAATATAAATCGGAGAGAGAGGGAGTTTTTGAAAAGGGTAAGGTGGTTGTGTTGATCGATGAAGGCTCTGCATCTGCCAGCGAAATTGTGAGTGGTGCCATTCAAGATTGGGACAGAGGAATGGTTATTGGTAGAAGAAGTTTTGGTAAAGGATTGGTTCAAGAACCTTATGAATTAAGTGATGGTTCAGCCCTACGCCTTACTGTTTCAAGGTATTATACACCAAGTGGTAGATGTATTCAAAAAGATTATTCAGATAAAATGCATTATGATAACGACATTTTAGAGCGTTATGCCAATGGTGAATTGGAGAGTGATTCTAAAGCCGCTATCCTTGATTCAACACCTTATTATACACTTAAACTAAAGCGCACTGTATATGGCGGAGGTGGTATTTTGCCAGATTACCTTGTTCCTATAGATACTTCGTATAATTCATGGTTTTTAACCAAGGTTGTTTCAGAGGGTTTGATAGGGAAATTTGCATACGAATATTTAGATAGAAATAGGCAATCAATAACAGCTATTCCTAATTTGAAGGTATATAATGAAGCTTATTTAATTAATGAAACTGCCTATGCTCAGTTTGTTGAGTTTGTTGGCATACAAGGAATAGACGCGCCTAGTGTAGAAGAGAACAGGCGTTCTAAAGAGTTTATTAAATTGCAAATTAAAGCCCTAATCGCACGACAAATTTGGCGCGATCAAGGTTATTATACCGTTATTCAGAAAGAAGACAAAGCCATCAAATTGGCATTGAAAAAATTAGATGAAAATCAGGCTTTACTCAACTCAGGTAACTGAGCGGGCAATTGAAATTTCATGAATTTAATGGTTCGACCTCTGCCTCTGAATAATTTTTCATAGTGAGTGGTGATGTTTTTTACATAGGCATCAGCTTCATCTGTACCGTGCACATCTCTAACCAATTGAATAGGTTCAATGCCTAATTCTTTGAATAGCTCTTCTGTATAGTTAAACAGCCCATCATCATCTGTTTTGAAGTTTAAAATACCGCCTTCTTTTAAAACGTCTTTGTAAACAGTCAAAAATCTTGGGTGAGTTAACCTATGTTTTTCATGACGATCTTTGGGAAATGGGTCGGGAAACGTAATCCAAATTTCACTTACTTCTCCTTTTTCAAAATGTTCACCCAATTGTTCTATAATCATTCTGATAAAGGCAGCGTTTTTTCTTCCACCTTCTAAAGCCATTTTAGCTCCAACCCACATCCTATTAGATTTGATATCGATGCCAATGAAGTTTTTATCTTCAAATGCCTCTGCTAAATTAACCGTGTATTCACCCTTTCCACAAGCCAACTCTAGAACAATAGGGTTGTTGTTACCAAAGAAATCTTGGTGCCATTTTCCCTTCATTTCTTTTGGATAATCAAAACAGTTTGGAAAGGTTTTGAACTCTGCAAACCTTCGTATTTTATCTTTTGCCATGAAGGAGCAAAAGTAAGGAAGAAAATTATAAATTGTTATCTAGGTTTGACTTGGTTTTAACTAACCAATTCATCATAGGTCCGGCCATGATACTGGTTAGTACTGCCATAATAACTATAGCCACAAACAATTCTTCTCCAATTAAATTGGCTTGCAATGCTAATGTTGCCAAAATAATTTCCATGGCGCCCCTTGCGTTCATTCCAAAGCCAATGGCCAACGATTCTTTATTAGATAAACCTCCCAACCTAGCTCCAAGGAAGGCTCCAGATATTTTCCCTACAATGGCAACCAATAATACTACCAAAGTAATGCTAAGGTCGAAATGGTCTATAAAATTCACTTTGAATCCAATGGAAACAAAAAAGAGGGGAGCAAAAATGTTGGTTACAAATTGGTTCACTATATCCTTTGTTTTTTCTGTAACATGAACAGAATCTCCAATGGCAATTCCCATAATAAAGGCTCCAAATATGGCGTGTAATCCAATGTATTCTGTAAATGCAGCCCCTAAAAAAGCCAAGCCAAGTGAGAGACTCAAGAACCCTCCAGGCCAACTAAAGTTTTTTTCTGCCCATGGCAGTGATTTGTTAATTAAAAACCGTCCAATGGTTAACATCAAAATAGCATAGGAAATTGTATACAATAAGGTAAGTACAACACTATGATTAGCACTCCCTTTTAACATACCCATAATCATAGAAAATAATATCCATCCTATGAGGTCATTAAACATGGCTGCGGTAATAATGATGGAGCCAATTTTGGTTCGAAATAAATTCAAATCAATTAATGTTCTGGCAATAACGGGCAATGCTGAAATGGCCATGGATGTTCCCATAAAAAGCGCAAATACGAGTTTATCAGCACTGTTTCTTCCATACCATTCATAAAAATAGTAAGCAGAAAAATAACCCATCAATAAAGGTACTACCAATCCAAAAGTGCTGGTTGAAAAAGCTGCCTTACCTTGTTGTCTAATTAGCGATAAGTTTAATTCCATCCCTGCCACAAAAAGAAGCATGACTATAGAAATATTGGTTATCCCATTTAACGCTAATGAGGCGTTGAGATTAGAGGTAAATACCAAGCTAGAAAACTTAGGGTAAAATGTGCCAAGCAAGGATGGTCCCAATACCACACCTGCAATAAGTTCTCCTACTACCAGTGGCATTTTAAATTTACGGAAAAATTCCCCAAACAAGCGCGCGGCAATCAAAAGCAAACCAATGCTTAAGATCAAGCTAATATTTTCATTATGGCTTAGAATTCTCATGTGTTATTCTTTGCCTTTTGGATGGACAATTAATAGGTTACATGGCAAATCGGCTAAAGCATATTCTATATCATGTGGAAATACTCGGTCTAATAAATTCATGGGCTTGTCTGGGGAGTTTAAGATTAATAAGTCTGCATTTTTTTCACGGGCGAACTTACTAATCACATAACCTGGTTTGCCTTCAATGCGCTCGGTTTGTATTTGTAACTCGCCACAATCTACACAACGCAAAATCTCTTCCAATTTTTCATCTTCCTCTCTCAATAGCTCAATTTTTTTCTCTCCAGCCTCATTTTCTTTAAATTCATCACTTCTTATTAAGGCTAATTTACTCAAATCACTTTCTTGAATAAGGTCGATGGTTTGAGCTTGGAATCCTTTGGCCAATTCCATGGCAACGGTAATGGTATTCTCTGTTTTGGGGTGATCGGTACCTTCAACTACTAAGTGTTTAAAACTCTTAGGATGGATATTTGGTTCAGTGAGCATTAGCATACTGCACTTAACCTTTCTGCTCAATTGCCTTGATACTCCTCCCAAAACATATTTTAACAGGCTCTCTTTTTCTAATGCACCAGCTACTAATAAATCAATAGATTCCGTTATGCAAAATTCTTTGATGCTCTCTACCGGATCTCCTTCTCTCCAAACCACGTGAACATTATTATTGTCTAAGTTAAACCTGTGAAGCAAATGCTTCAGGTATTGTTCCTCTTGTATGGTTTGGTTGCCAATATGTATAAAATACAGCGCTGATCCCAAGGTTTGCTGCAGCAACTTTGCTTCTGCTATCATGGCCTCGCACCTTGGCGAAAAGGCAATGGCAACCGCAATTTTCTGAAATGGATTCATGGTCATATGCATATTGCGAAATTAATCAAAAGCTTGGGCTTTCATGTTAAATTCTTGAGGCGTGTAAAAATCTTGCACTTATTGAAAATCAGGAAAATAGCTATTGTGAATGGAATCTGAAAAAAACTCCCGCAATTATTAGTAAACTTGCACACCTCAATTATGGATAAAGAAATTCTGCTAGAAGCCTACGCGCACATGTGTGCCGCACGTGCAATGGCTAATATTTACGACGCTAATAGGCCCATTACCAAATATGTGCATTCAACCAGCCGTGGTCATGAAGCTATTCAATTGGCTATGGGTATGCAATTAACAGGTGCCGATTTTGCTGCACCTTATTACCGAGACGAGAGTATGCTTTTGGGTATGGGAATGAGTCCATACGAATTAATGCTCCAATTATTGGCTAAAGGAGAAGATCCATTCTCTGGAGGTAGAACCTATTACTCACATCCAAACTTAAGAAGAGATGGTTTTGTGCGTATGCTTCATTCCAGCAGTGCAACAGGTATGCAGGCCATTCCTGCTACTGGCATGGCTCATGGAATTGCCTATTTAGAAAGTCAAGGTTTATTAGATGGTGATGAAAGACCTGTTGTATGTTGCAGCATTGGCGATGGGGCTATTACCGAAGGGGAAGTAGCCGAGGCATGGCAAATGGCTGTGCTTAAAAAGTTACCAATTATTTATTTGGTTCAGGACAACGACTGGGGTATTAGTGCAAGCGGTGCCGAAATGCGTGCCATGGATGCCTATGAATATGCTGGTGGTTTTAAAGGAATGCAACGCATGAGGGTTGATGGAAGTGATTTTCCTAAATCTTGGAATGCCGTTTTGCAATGCATAGATTATGTGAGAGAACATCGCGGTCCTATTTTGTTGCATGCAAAAGTGCCATTGTTAGGTCATCATACTTCTGGTGTGCGCAAAGAGTGGTACCGAACCGACGAAGACATGGCCAAACATTTGAAAGATGAGCCATTGCCCAAATTACACGCTCACCTTATAGCTATAGGTATTTCTGAAGTTGAGCTGAAAGAAATTGACGAGATAGAAACTGATAAAGTTGCCCAACAATTAAAATTGGCTGTTGCTTCAGCAGACCCTATTCCTTCTAGCGCAGAAGATCATGTGTATGCCCCAAGCGGTGCTACTGAAGAAATTGGTGTGCGCAAGCCAGAAGGCAAAGAACCTGTTGTGATGGTTGATGCTGCATTACATGCGGTAGATGAATTATTGGCCAAACATCCTGAATGTATTTTTTATGGTCAGGATGTAGGTGCACGTTTGGGTGGTGTTTTTCGTGAGGCCGCTACTTTGGCGGTGAAATATGGAGAACATAGGGTGTTTAATACACCCATACAGGAAGCATATATTGTGGGTTCAACGGCAGGTATGAGTGCAGTTGGCGTGAAGCCCATTGTTGAAATTCAGTTTGCAGATTATGTATGGACTGGTATGAACCAATTGGTTTGTGAAATTACCAAATCTAGTTACCTCACAATGGGTAAATATCCTGTAAGTGCTGTTATTCGTATTCCTATAGGTGCTTATGGTGGTGGCGGACCATACCATAGCGGTAGCATTGAATCAACCTTGTTAACACTTAAGGGGATTAAAATTGCCTACCCAAGTAATGCGGCAGACATGAAAGGCTTAATGAAAGCTGCCTACTATGATGGTAATCCTTGTATCATGTTAGAGCATAAAGGACTTTATTGGAGTAAAAATCCAGGTACCGAATTGGCTCGTTGCATAGAACCCGACGAAGATTATGTGTTACCATTTGGAAAAGCAAATATTGTGCTTGAAGCCGATGAAGATGCAATAGAAAATGGTGAGTCGTGTAGCGTTATAACATATGGAATGGGTGTTTATTGGGCATTAGGTGCTGCAAAAAATTATCCGGGTAAAGTGGAGGTGGTTGACTTGCGTTCTTTGCAACCGTTGGACGAAGAAACCATCATGAACTCGGTAAAGAAACATGGCAAATGTTTGGTGTTAACAGAAGAGCCTTTGTTAAACTCTTTCGCTGAATCATTGGCAGCACGCATCATGCAACAGTGCTTCCAACAATTAGATGCTCCTGTGGCAACTTTAGGCGCTAAAAATGTTCCTGCCATTCCAATGAATATGGGACTGGAAGCAGAAATTCTTCCCAATACAGAGAAAGTTTCTATTAGGATAGGCGAGTTGTTACAAGCTTAATCTCCTATCTCTATTTTGCATCTTGTGTGATATTTCTAAAAAACCCGATTTCTTTCTAACACAGAACAGGTAAGGATTTGAACACTTTTGAGTAGCTTGTTATTCACTTGCTATGGATCTATCAATCCATTATTTTACTGCTTGCACTTTACATTTGGCTCAAAATTATTGAGTAAATGAAAAGTATTTTACATGAGTATTTAATGAAGGGTTATGGACTAATAGATTTAGAAAGAGAACTCCAACGCTTAATAGCTGCTTATAATACTTATACAGGCAGTAACATGTTTGTGTATGCCGCAGATAGCAATAAAGCACGAAGCAGGGAAATAGATGTGAGTTTAATACAAGATGATTTTTATGCAATCCAAGATTTACTTAGGTTAGCAAAATTTGATACCATTGATTTTTATATTGAAACACCTGGTGGCAGCGGAGAGGCGGCAGAAGAAGTTGCCAAATTTTTAAGAAACAAATTTAAAGTTGTCAACTTCGTTATTGGTGCAGAGGCAAAAAGTGCTGGAACTATTTTAGCCTTATCTGGTGACCATATTTATATGACTGAAACAGGTAGCCTTGGTCCAATTGACGCCCAAGTAAGAATTGGCAGAACGGTTGTTTCTGCCCATGATTACAAAGAATGGGTAGAACAAAAACAACATGAGGTAAACCAAGTAGGTAAGCTCAATCCTTTAGACGCTGTTATTGTTGCACAGATTTCTCCTGGTGAATTGTATGGTGTTATAAATTCTTTAGAATTCGCTAAAGACCTTGTGAAAATTTGGCTTGAAAAATACAAGTTTAAAGATTGGATCATTACCCAAAATAAGAAGATTGTTGTAACGCCTGAGATGAGAAAAAAAAGAGCCAATGAGGTTGCTGAAATGTTATGTAACCATACCATGTGGCGCACGCATGGTCGTTCGCTTAAAATTGATGATTTAAAAGATATGTTATTGATTGGAAGAATTGATGATGATCCTAAATTGTCAGAAATCGTACATAGAATTAATACGATAGTGCGTTTGATTTTTGATAGCTCTACAGTTTACAAACTGTTTTTTTTATCAGATATTAAGTTGTCAAAAACATTTCATGTGAATGCGGATAGCAATTTTCAAAATCCCCAAGAAGTAAGTAATCATGGCAATTCACTTAAAAATGCTCAAAATGTTGCTATCGAATTTCAATGTCCAAAATGCGCAAAAAAATATCATATAGAAGCCCAATTATTAAACGGGCTTAAACCCAAGAATTATCAAATTAATTCGAGCGTTCAAAAAAGGGAGATTTTGGTTTGTACAGAATGCGGTTTTGCGATAGATTTGAAGCCAATTAAAAATAAAATTGAATCTGAAACAGGAAAAAAAGTACTCTTTTAACCATACGTTTATGAACACCAGGAAAGCACAAATTGAAAAACACCCCTTATTCTCTTTTGTTGATGATACCAAACTAGGCAAATACACAGAAACTATACCTTATGAGGTACCTCAGGAATACCTAAGGTTGGTTATCCCAGAATATGATCGTGTATTGATTCATGATGATGGAGATCCTATTGGAGTTCATTT
>CAILJQ010000122.1 GCA_903834625.1 uncultured Bacteroidota bacterium | reverse complement strand
CCCAGGATATCAATTTCCTTCGCAAACTCATGTATCTATTTTGTTTGGCGATAAGTTAATTCAATCAAGAAATTTTAAGGAGTCTAATAAGAAAATGCAGGTAGACCTAACCTTAAACAAACGTAAGGTAGGGCACATACAAGTTTACAATCCTCAAAACTCTGAATTTTTGCCAGAAGAAACTAAGTTATTAGAAAATATCCGTCGAAATATTGAGCAATACTTCGAGAAAATTCAGAACGCTAAACAATTGAAAGAGTCTGAGGAGAAATATAGGATAATTGCTAATAACACCTACAACTGGGAGTTTTGGGAAGACCCTAATGGGGATTATATCTACCATTCACCGTCTTGCATTAAATTAACAGGGTATACAGCAGAGGAGTTAACCAATTTTCCTGAAGCCTGTAGAAAGCTCATTCATCCTGATGATTTGGAAGGGTATAAACAACACCATGAACATGCTGGAAAACACAAAAAACCAGATACCCATTTTTTCAGAATTATTAATAAATCTGGAGAGGTTAGAGATATTGAGCATGTTTGCCAACCCGTATTTGATAACCGAGGCCAATTTATTGGTATTAGGGGGACCAATATAGATATTACAGAAAGAATTAAGGCAGACAATGCGCTAAAGGAGAGTGAACAAAGGTTAAGAAACCTATTGCAATCCCAAACCAGTTATGTGATTAGAACCAATATGAAGGGTGAACACACTTATTGGAATTCGAAATTTGAAGAAGAATATGGATGGTTATACGGTACGGATAGCTTGAAACATGGAAATGTTTTAGCTTCTATTTGTGAACACCACCATACCAGAACATTTGAAGTGGTAGAAAAATGTGTTCAAAACCCAGGTGAAATTTTCAAGGTTGAGCTAGATAAACCAGCTAAGAATGGTGATATTAGAAATACCTTATGGGAGTTTGTTTGCATTACAGATGATAAGGGTATTCCGCAGGAAATTCAATGCATGGGTATTGATGTTACTGAAAGCAAAAAGGCTGAATTGAAAATAATAGAAAGTGAAAAAAAGTATAAAACCTTATTTAATGATTCTCCCGATGCCTATTTAATTATTGATGAGGGCGTTTTTGTTGAATGTAATATAGCGTCCGAAAAATTAATTGGAGGTAAAAGAGAGGACATAATAGGGAGATCACCTGAAATAATTTCGCCCAAATACCAGCCAAATGGAAAGTTATCTTCAGAATTGGCTCAACAATTATTGGCTGAAACTTTTGAAAATGGACATAAAAGTTTTGAATGGGAGCATAAAAAATTAGATGGTACATCATTCCTTGCCCATGTGAATTTGACCGCCCTAAATTTTGAGGGCAAAAAAGTAATCTTTACCACTTGGAGAGATATTACAGATATAAGGAAAGCAGAAAACGATTTGGCTAAAAGTGAAGCCAGATTTAGTCAGGTTGCTGAGCAAAGTCAAACTGTTATCTGGGAGTTAGACACCAATGGATTATATACCTATATTAGTCCTGTTGCAACCAAAGTTTTTGGATATTTACCAGACGAATTGGTAGGTAAAATGCGCTTTTATGATTTGCATCCAGAGGAATTTAAGGGTGATTATAAATTAGCAGCCGAATTTGCCTTTCAATCTTTGGCCGAATTAAAAGATTATGAAAATCCTATAGTGAAAAAGGATGGTTCTGTTATTTGGGTATCAAGCAATGCATCACCTATTTTCGATAAACACAACCATTGTATTGGATACCGCGGTGCAGATATTGATATTACCAACCGGAAGTTAGCCGAACGCGAAATGAATAAGTTTAAGGTGATGGCAGATCAGGCAAACTATGGAACAGGAATTACAGACATGGAGGGTAACATACTTTATGTAAATGGTTGTATGGCCGAAATGCATGGATATACCATGGAAGAACTTTTAGGCCAAAAAATGAATATCCTTCATGCACCCGGAATGGAAGAAGAAGCGGTAAACCTCATACAAGAATTACTTCAAACCGGTGGCTTAACAGGAAAAGAACTTCTGCATGCTAGAAAAGATGGCTCTATTTTTCCAACCATTACCAATACCAAATTAATTGCCAATTTAGAAGGAATTCCGCCATTTATTGCAGGTACCATTATCGACAATACAGACAGAAAAAACTTTGAAAAAGAAATTAGTAAGTTGAACCTTGCCATTGACCAAAGTCCAGTGGGAATCATTATTACCGATTTGAATGGTATTTTAGAATATGTGAATCCAGCGTTTGAAAAGAATACAGGTTATTCTAAAGAAGAAGTTCTTGGCCAAAGCACCCGCATGCTCAAGTCTGGCATTACACCTAATGAAATTTACCACGAATTATGGTCAACCATTAAAAGTGGAAAAATGTGGCAGGGAGAATTGGTGAATAAACGTAAGGATGGCGAGTTGTATTGGGAAAATATGACCATTAGTCCAATTTATGATGAAAAGGGTGTTGTCATTAATTACCTTGGAATAAAACAAGATATTAGTGAACGCAAAAAAGCAGAAGAAGAAATTCTCGGTTTGAACCTAAGCCTTGAACGGAAGGTTAGGGCAAGAACCCTTGATTTGGAAAATAGCAACCTGGCTTTAGAAAAGGCACGTGAGGAGGCAGAACAAGCCAATCACGCAAAAAGTGATTTCCTTTCTCGCATGAGTCATGAACTGCGCACACCCATGAACTCTATTTTAGGTTTTGCCCAATTAATGGAAATGGGACAATTAGATGCGGGTCAGCAAAAGTCTATTTCGCATATTCTGAAAAGTGGAAAACACCTGTTAGATTTAATTAATGAAGTTCTCGATATTTCAAGAATTGAAGCAGGAAGGGTATCTATTTCTGTTGAACCTGTTGAGATTACTAATGTAATAACAGATGTCATTGAAACCTTACATCCATTGGCATCCACCAAGAATGTTAATTTGGTAATAAACAATCAAATCCCGGGTTTGGTTTATGTGAGAGCCGACAAGCAAAGGTTCAAACAAATTTTATTAAACTTGTTAAACAATGCCATAAAATATAATAATAAAGATGGATCTGTTTGGGTTGAAATTGAACAAATCCATGGAAATGAAAACAGAATAAGAATTTCAGTAAAAGACAATGGAATTGGCATTGATCCGAACGATTTGGATAAGGTGTTTAGTCCTTTTGAAAGGGTGGGAGCAGAGCAAACAAATGTTGAAGGAACCGGCTTGGGATTAGCAGTTGTTAAACAACTTATAGGACTAATGGGAGGAAATCAAGGTGTGGAAAGTAAAATAGGTAAGGGGAGCAATTTTTGGATAGAATTACCCGAAGCCATAAGTGAGTTAACAAGATTAAAACAAAGTGGAGAATTAGAAAATACCTCCCAACCTCTTGCTAAAAAAGGTGGCGTGGTTCTTTACATAGAAGATAATAGGTCGAATATTGAACTGGTGGAACAGATTGTGGAAGCAAAACGGCCTGGACTTAAACTCATTTCAAATATGTACGGCAAAAACGCATTGCCATTGGCCCTTGAAAACCAACCCGATTTGGTACTCTTAGATTTGAATTTGCCAGATATTCATGGTGCTGAAGTATTAGAAGCCTTAAGAAGCAATGAAAATACCAAACATATCCCAATTGTTATTTTAAGTGCTGATGCAATGCCAAAACAATTAGAAGTGCTTATAAAAGCAGGAGCACAAAATTACCTTACCAAGCCTTTGGATATCCAATCATTTATTGTTGAACTTGACCGTTATGTAAAATAATCTATTGCCATGAATGCCACATTAAAAGATGCTAGAATACTTATTGTAGACGATCAGGAATCGAATATAAGTGTATTAGAAAACCTATTGCTCATAAAAGGATATACCAACGTTAAATTTACCACAGATCCAAGAGAAGTAGAAGGTTTGGTAGAAACATTTAAACCTGAAATCCTTCTGCTTGATTTAATGATGCCTCACCTTTCTGGGTTTGATGTGATGGAATTATTAAAATCTAAGGGGAAATTAAATGGGTTTATGCCCATTCTCGTGCTAACTGCAGATGCTACTGTTGAAACAAAACAAAAGGCCCTCAAAGATGGTGCCGCTGATTTTTTAACCAAACCTTTCGATTTAACCGAGGTTGATTTAAGAATTAGAAACCTTTTGCAAACGGTTTACTTGCTATCCCGACTTCGTGATCAAAACAATATATTAGAAGAGAAGGTAAATGAAAGAACAAAAGCTTTGGTTGAGATTAATTCGACCATTACCACGCAGAATGAAACTTTACGTGACATTGCTTGGACCCAATCTCATGTGGTAAGAGCGCCTCTTGCGCGTATGTTGGGCATTATTTCTTTGTTAGAAGCAGAAATATATTCAGAGGAACTTTCGAAGGAACAAATGCTTAAACTCATTGTAGATTCAGCCAATGAGTTAGACCACATCATAAGAGACATTTCTACAAAAGCCCACGCATCCAAAATTTTTGAAAATGTTAATTAACCCACTACCCATGAAATTTAAAGTTCTAATTATAGACGATGACGAAATTATTTTGGTATTGCACAAGGTTAGGGTAAGAAAATTAGGGTTAGACGAAGATCCCGCTTGTTTGGTTAATGGTATAGAAGCGCTAGAGTATATCAAAAAACATGACGACCCTACTATGCATTTCTTGTTATTGTTAGACATTAATATGCCGAAAATGAATGGCTGGGAATTACTTCAAGCCATAAATCAATTTCCTCATCAATCTAAAATTTCTGTGGCTTTGGTTACTTCCTCTGTTGATAAGCATGACAAAGAATTGGCTCAAGCAGAAAAATTGGTATTTGGCTTTTTTGAAAAACCTCTCGAAGTAAATATACTTGAGGATATGATGAATTTGTTGAATAGTAAGGAAAAATAAGAAGGCCTACACTTAAGGTATGAACCAAAATAGACACTTCCTTTAGGTTCAGACCGAACCCAATGGGTGATTTTATTTAAGCAATAATTATTTTAAACAATTGGATATTAGTCATTTTAGTAATAATGAAGTCTTAAATATTGAAATATGAATATATGAACATATATTTGTATTCGAAATGAAGATTGAAAGAGAAAAACTAGAAAAGGCAGCTTTTATCTTAAAAACAATTGCCCACCCCACCCGCTTAGCTGTAATTGCCCAACTGCAAGAAAAGGATGAATTAAGCGTAAATGAATTGATGGATAAGACAGGATGTGAACAATCCTTATTATCTCATCACCTCATTAACATGAAAACAAAAGGCTTATTAAAAGTAAGAAAAGAAGGAACCAGTGTCTTTTATAGTTTAAAGGAATTGAATTTAGGATCTGTATTGGCCTGCATTGAAAAGTGTGATTGCCATATGTAAGCATTGAAATTACTGATAAGAATCAAATTTTGGGTTGATACCCATCATGTAAAAATATCACCTATACAAAGACATTTGAGAAAAAGCTAAATAAACACCATTATGTACATTCAACAACTTTATACTTCTTGTTTGGCCGAAGCTGCCTATTATATTGAAAGCAACGGCGAAGCTGCTATCATTGATCCATTGCGCGAAACAGAACCTTATATGGAACTGGCAGAAAAACGTGGTGCCAAAATTAAATATGTTTTTGAAACCCACTTTCATGCAGATTTTGTGAGTGGTCATATCGACTTAGCAAAAAAAACTGGAGCTAAAATAGTATACGGTCCAACTGCCCAAGCAGGTTATGAAATTTATGTTGGTGAGGATGGTGAAATATTCCCACTAGGAGATATCAATTTAAAACTCTTACATACTCCCGGACATACCCTAGAATCGATGTGTTTGTTGTTACAAGATGAGTTAGGAAAAGACCATGCAATATTCACCGGAGATACCGTTTTTGTTGGCGATGTTGGTCGACCAGATTTGGCGGTAAAATCAGATTTAAGCAGAGAAGATTTAGCCGGTTTGTTGTTCGATTCTATTCAAAATAAAATTATGCCATTAGCCGATGAGGTAATTATTTATCCTGGTCATGGCGCTGGTTCAGCCTGCGGAAAAAACATTGGCAAAGAAACCCAAACCACCATTGGCGTTCAGAAGAAAAACAATTATGCCCTTTGCTGTGCTACCCGCGAAGATTTTATTGCTCAGGTAACAGAAGGCTTAGAAGAGCCACCTAAATATTTCTTCATGGATGCTTCCATCAACAAAAATGGATATGATAGCATTGATGATGTAATGGCTCGTAATGCCACTGGATTAGTGCCCAATGAGTTTGAGTTAGAAATGAAAAAAGGAACCATCATCCTCGATGCAAGAGAGGCAGATACTTTTGAAAAAGGATTTATTCCTGGTTCTATCAATATTGGTTTAAATGGCCAATACGCTGTGTGGGTGGGTTCATTAATAGATCATGCCAGTCCAATTTTGGTGGTAACAGATGAAGGCAAAGAAATGGAAGCCATTTTACGTTTGGCAAGAGTAGGGTATGAACATGTATACGGCTTTTTGAAGGGTGGCTTTGAAGCTTGGTTGGTAGCAGGTAAACCTATTGAATTGGTTGATTCTATTAACCCCCAAGACTTAAACGATTTTACCGAACATGCCACCATCATAGATGTAAGAAACCCAAGTGAATGGAATGCAGGTGTATTGGAAGGTGCAGAATTATTGCCATTGTCGAAGTTAGAATCGCATTTAAAGAACCTCGACAAAAACCAAAAATACCTCATCCATTGTGCAGGTGGGTATAGAAGCATGATGGCTGCCTCTATCATGAAAAAACATGGATTTTTACATGTGAAAAATGTACGTGGTGGCATCAATAAAATCAAAGAAAACGGATTTATGTTAGTGATTCCCGCATAATGAAATTACTCTATAAATATAAAACCATTTTTGCAGGTGCCTTCCTGGGCGCCATAGCAGGTTATGCCTATTACTATTTTGTAGGTTGTGCCAGTGGTACTTGTGCCATTACTTCAAATCCTATCAACAGCAGCTTATATGGTGCCTTTATGGGTGGCTTGGTAGGCGATATGTTTAGGAAAGAAGCGAGCAAAGAAAAAGAAAGCGAATAATACGAAACCATAAAGCAAAAGACATATGTCGAATTTTAGTGAATTAATAAACGGAGATGTACCCGTATTGGTAGATTTCACGGCCACTTGGTGCGGTCCGTGTAAAATGATGGCGCCTATTTTAGAACAAGTAGCAGGAGAATTGGGCGAGAAAGTAAAAATAATAAAGGTAGATGTTGACCGCAATCCACAAGCCGCGGCGCATTACCAAGTGCAAGGGGTTCCAACCCTTATCTTATTCAAACAAGGAAAAACTTTGTGGCGTCAATCGGGTGTGATGCAAGCCGCACAGCTTATTGGTACCATTCAACAATTTAACAAGTAAATAGTCATGATCAATTTTTTAAAGCAATTATTTTCAAACAAGGGCAGTGAAGAACTCAAAGAACAATTAGCCGCTGGGGCTGTTGTGGTTGATGTAAGAAGTGAGTCGGAATTTTCTGGCGGACACGTTAAAAACTCGAAAAACATTCCATTGAATAAACTAGCAGGCAAATTAGATAGCATCAAAAAACTCAACAAAACTATTGTATGCGTGTGTGCAAGCGGAATGCGCAGCGCTCAAGCCACTAACTTCTTAAACCAAAATGGGGTAAAAGCCCTCAATGGAGGTTCTTGGTATGCAGTAGATAAAATAAGCGAATAATCATATGGCAGCAGTACACAAAACAAGTACCCAACACATGGGTAAAATGCAATTTGATAGTGTTATTAACGGTCACCACATTACCATTGATACCGTTGAAGCAGGAGGGGGAGATAATTTAGGTCCGAACCCAAAACCATTACTCCTTAGCGCCCTTGCAGGTTGCACCGGAATGGATGTGGTTTCTACCTTAAATAAAATGCGTGCAGAATATTCTGATTTCAGCATTGATATTGAAGCCGATTTAACAGATGAACACCCGAGGGTGTATTCTGAAATAAGAATGACCTATAAAATCAAAACAGAAAACCACGACAAAATGGAGCGTGCCGTAAAGCTCTCTAAAGAGCAATACTGTGGCGTAAGTGCCATGTTAAAAATGGTTTGCCCAGTAAAGTTTGAAATACAGTATTTATAAAATAAAATCTTGGCTGTGGGGGGAGAGCTTAGTTCTCAATAAAATCTCCCATAGCCGAGAATTTTTCTATGCGGGTTTCTACCAATTTATCTGGAGCAACCTTCACCAATTCTGCCAATTCATTGAGCAAATAGCTCTTAAAGTTTTTATAAGTTTCTTCTGTATTGGCATGCGCACCGCCTAATGGTTCAGGAATAACTCCATCAATAAGTTTATTAGAAAGCATATCGCTGGCAGTAAGTTTTAGAGCCTCCGCTGCTTTTTCTTTATGCTCCCAACTTCTCCATAAAATAGAAGAACATGATTCAGGTGAAATAACAGAATACCATGTGTTCTCCATCATCAAAACTTTATCGCCCACACCAATTCCTAAAGCACCGCCACTTGCGCCTTCACCAATAATAATACAAATGATAGGCACTTTAAATACGCTCATCTCATAAAGGTTTCTGGCAATAGCCTCACCTTGTCCGCGTTCTTCTGCTTCAAGGCCAGGAGATGCACCCGGAGTATCAATTAAACAAACAATAGGCAAAGCAAAACGCTCAGCCATCTTCATTAATCTTAAGGCTTTTCTGTATCCTTCAGGATTGGGCATACCAAAATTTCTGTATTGTCTTTGTTTGGTATTTCTGCCCTTTTGCTGACCAATAACCATCACACTGGTTCCATTAATGCTAGCAAAGCCACCCACCATGGCCTTATCATCTTTTACGGTTCTATCGCCGTGCAGTTCAATAAAGTTATCGAAACAGTTCTCAATATAGTCTAAAGTATAGGGTCTATCTGGGTGCCTGCTTATCTGTACGCGCTGCCATCCATTCAATTTGCTATATACTTCTTTTTTTGTTTCAAGAATTTTTTCTTCCAACTCTTGAATCTTTGTATGCATATCAACCTTTCCTTTTTCGTGAACCTTCTTTACCTCTTCCAACTGATCTTCAAGTTCCTGAATGGGTTTTTCAAAATCAAAATGTGCCATATATGTTATTATTCTATGCTGCGAACAGCGCTGCAATTTTAAATAATTCGCACTACAAACAAAATTTTTAAAAACGGGCTTGACAAGAATAAATAAATTTCTATATTTGCACTCCCCAAAAGGGAAACGGTGTGGTAGTTCAGCTGGTTAGAATACGTGCCTGTCACGCACGGGGTCGCGGGTTCGAGTCCCGTCCGCACCGCAAAAGCCTTCTTCGGAAGGCTTTTTTGTTTCTCCACCCCAGCTTTAGCGAAGGTGGATGTTTTTATGCTAATATTGGAAAAATCTTACCTGGAAGCATGATGTTTATTTAAACACAAAGGGTCACTAAGGTTTTCACAAAGGACACAAAGGGTTTAACCTAAATTATTTGGATAATTTACACAGCCTTACCTTAGTGCCCTTAGTGCTATTTACTCCGTGTCCTTTGTGTTAAAAAAAAACAAACCCCAAGCAAACACATATTCAAAAAGCAGAATCTCCCAATCCATAATTCATAATTCATACTTCATACTTCATAATTCATACTTCATAATTCAAAAAAGGTGAATCCCAATTTCACACCTCCCCATTTCCCAATAAAACCTTTCTGCCTATATTGCAGCCATGAAAATTGGGTTCGATGCCAAACGATTGTATAATAACCAAACTGGTTTAGGAAACTACAGCAGGTTTTTAGTACAATCATTGGCAAACGTTTATCCCATGCATGAATACCATTTGTATACGCCTAAAATAAGTGCTTATGCAGATTTTTTGCAGGGAAATACCCAGGTTTTTACCCATTTGCCCACAACGGCATTACACCAAAAATTTCCGTCTTTGTGGCGTTCAAAATTTATGACCAAAGATTTAGAACGTAACCAAATTCAGCTCTTTCATGGCTTAAGCAATGAGTTGCCAAAAGATATAGAAAAGAGTGGGATACGTTCTGTGGTGACCATTCACGACCTTATTTTCCTCCACTTCCCAGAGCTTTATCCTTGGTTCGACCGACAAATTTATCGCCGCAAATTTCTTTCTGCTGCTACCCGCGCCGATGCCGTGATAGCGGTGAGCGAGCAAACCAAACAGGATATTATAAAAGCATATGGCATAAGTCCAGAGAAAATTACGGTCATATACCAAGATTGTCATCCAATGTTTTCGGTTCAAACCGCTCCTGAAAAAAAGGCTGAAATAAAACGCAAATACAATCTCTCCCGCGATTATTTGTTATGCGTAGGCACCATTGAGCCACGTAAAAATCACTTGAATTTGGTGAAGGCATTTATGAAGAGTGATGTAAATGATACCGATTTGGTGATAGTAGGTAAAAAAGCAGCCGCCTTTCCTGAACTGCAAAAATTTATTCAAACCCATAACCTCGAAGCACGCGTAAAACTTATTCATCACCTGCCATTTGAAGAGCTTCCTGTTTTGTACCAAGCCGCTGCAGGAGCTGTTTATGTAAGCACCTACGAGGGTTTTGGCATTCCTGTATTAGAAGCCATGCGCTCTCAAGTGCCTGTTTTGTGCTCAAACATTTCTTCTATCCCTGAGGTGGCAGGAAATGCCGCTATTTTGGTTCATCCAGAACAAATACAAGAAATAATTTTCGGTTTGAACCAATTGGTTTTTGATATAGGTAAACGGAAAGAAATTCTTCTGAATGCAGAACTGCAACAAGAGAAATTTAACAGCACCAACTTGGCCAAGCAACAAATGAAACTCTACCAAAACCTGCTTTCTTGAGGTGGTTCAAGGAGAATTGATTAAGTTTGTGGCGTGAAAATAGAACTAAAGCATCCCGTATTTACCCAACTCATAAAACTGGCAAATGAAATGCAAGTAGAGGCCTATGTGGTAGGTGGTTATGTGCGCGATATGTTCTTGAACAGAGAATCAAAAGATATTGATATTGTGGTGGTGGGCGATGGTATTAGTTTTGCTCAAGCCTTTGCTGATGTTACCAAGGAGAAAACAGATTTTGCCGTTTTTAAAAACTTTGGAACGGCTATGGTTCGTACCCGCGATTGGGAAATAGAATTTGTAGGTGCCCGTAGAGAAAGTTATTCAAGAGAAAGTCGCAAACCTGCAGTTATTCCTGGCACCATTCGCGACGACCAATTGCGCAGAGATTTCACTATTAATGCCTTGGCTATAAGTTTGAACCAAGCCAATTTGTTTGAAGTGGTAGATCCATTTGAAGGGATATTAGACATAGAGCGTAAAATTATTCGCACGCCCCTTGAGCCAGATATTACTTTTGACGACGATCCCCTGCGCATGATGCGCGCCATTAGGTTTGCCAGTCAATTACATTTCTCTATACATCACGAAACATTTGATGCGATTAGGTTGCATGCCAACCGCATTTCCATTGTTTCTATGGAACGCATTTCTGAAGAGTTGAACAAAATAATGCTCAGCAAAAAACCAAGTGTAGGTCTGAACCTACTTTTTGAATGTGGTTTGCTGGCAATAATCTTCCCAGAATTGCAAGCCATGCATGGGGTAGAAGTGGTAAAGAAAAAGGCCCATAAAGATAACTTTTACCATACCTTGCAAGTATTAGATAATGTAAGCCTAGAAACAAATAACCTTTGGTTACGATGGGCTACTTTGTTACATGATATAGGAAAACCTGCTACCAAAAGATTTATAGATTCTGAGGGCGGTTGGACATTCCATGGTCATGAAGACAAGGGGAGTAGGATGGTATCCAAAATATTTCGCCGACTAAAACTGCCTCTCAACGAAAAAATGAAATACGTAGAGAAGTTGGTGGCCTTGCATCATCGTCCGAAGGTATTGGCAGAAGCAGGAATAACAGATTCTGCCATTAGGCGTTTGATTGTAGATGCCGGTGAAGATTTAAACGACCTCTTTGCGCTTTGCAGGGCAGACATGACCAGCAGAGACCAATCTAAAATTAACCTGTACCGAAAGAATTTAACCAAGGTACAAGAATTAATGGCAGAGGTAGAAGAGCGAGATGCACTCAGAAATTGGCAGCCTCCAGTAACAGGGGAAGATATTATGGCGTTTTTTAATGTTGGTCCTTGCAAAGAGGTAGGCATTATTAAAGCACGTTTGAGAGAAGACATTTTAGAAGGAGTGGTTGCAAATGAGAGAGAAGCAGCCTTCCAAAAAATGATTGAAATAGGAAATGAAATTTTAAAAAGGTAATTCCTTTTCAGCTTTTTGACTTTCCAATAATTTATTGAATATTCGCAGTAAGATCAGTGTATAATGGCAGCATATAAATTTAAAGTATCATTCGAAGATTACGAAGACATCTACAGGGTTATTGAAATCAAACCCACTCAAACTTTTTTGGACTTACACAAGGCCATTTTAGAGAGCATTAAATTCGACGATAAGCAAATGGCTTCGTTTTATATGAGCAATGATAGTTGGAAAAAAGGGCAAGAAATTACCCTTGAGGATATGTCGGAAAGCGAAGACAACCCTACACCCATTATGGCCAAAGCCAAGTTGAACCAATACATTGTAGACCCACACCAAAAGATTTTGTATGTGTATGATTTTATTGAGTGTTGGACCATGCTCATAGAATTAACCGGCATTATTAAAGAAGACAACCCTAAAGTTACCTATCCGCATTGCTCAAAAAGCGTTGGATTGGCTCCCAAACAATATGATAAGGTTCAGAAATTCGGCGTAATTGAAGACAATGAATTTGATGAAATCACTAAAAACTATTTGAACCGCTCAGAAGAAATTCCGGGAGAAATATCAGACGATGAGGCCGATGAATTTGGCTTGTTTGATAATGGGGAAGAGGGTGGTGAAGAATCTGAAAATACACAAGAATTGGGGTTGGATTAATTACACAACCAACCATGTTAAACTTACAGCTTACCAAACCCCTTGTTGTATTCGATTTAGAAACAACAGGCATCAGTATTTCCAACGACCGTATTGTTGAAATTGCTTGCATCAAAGTACACCCCGATGGAACCGAGGAGTCTTTGGTTGAGCGGATAAATCCGGGTAAACCCATTCCTCCAGAGGTTACTGCCATTCACGGCATTAGTGATGCAGATGTGGCCGATAAACCAAAATTTGCAGATAGGGCATCAGATTATGCCCGCTTTATGCAGGGTTGCGACTTTGCAGGCTTTAATTCCAATAAGTTTGATTTTCCTATGTTGGTAGAAGAGTTCTTGCGTGCCGGGGTTGACTTTGATGTGGAGAATCGCAAGTTTATTGACGCCCAAAGGATTTTTCACATGATGGAGCCACGCAACCTAAGTGCTGCCTATCGTTTTTATTGTGATAAAACCCTTGAAAATGCCCATAGTGCCGAGGCCGACACGCGTGCCACTTGGGAAATAATCAAAGCCCAAATTGACCGGTATCCGCAACTCAAAAATAATGTGGCAGATTTGGGAAAAATATCTGGTCAGGATAACTTGGTAGACCTAGCCGGAAGAATGATATACAATGCCGAAGGCAAAGAGGTTTTCAATTTTGGCAAACACCGAGGCAAAAAAGTAGAAGAGGTATTTAAGGCTGAACCGGGTTATTACCAATGGATGATGGACAATGATTTTTCATTGGACACCAAACGCCGACTAACCAAAATAAAATTAAGAATGAAGTTTGGAGCTTAATTATTTCTCCAAAACTTCGTACATATCTGCTCTTCTATCTTTCCAATTTAAAACTGTTCCAGTATTACGGGCACGCTCTAAAGCCGCTAAGTCTAAATCGGCAATCACCACCGTTTCAATATTGGTGCTACATTCACCTGCAATGGCATCTGGTGGAAAGGCAAAGTCGGAAGGAGTATAAATTCCAGACTGCGCATAGTTAATATCCATATTGTCTACCGAAGGAATATTACCAATGGTACCAGCTGTAGCTACGAATATTTGGTTCTCAACAGCTCTTGCTTGGGCACATATTTTCACACGTAAATGTCCGTGTTTTTCATCTGTACTAAAAGGCACAAATAATATTTTAGCACCTTTTTGGCAGGCAATACGGGCCATTTCAGGGAACTCTACATCATAACAAACATTGATGGCAACTTTACCACAATCTGTATTAAAAGCCTTTATTTCATTACCTGGTTTTACGCCCCACCATTTACTTTCATTGCTGGTAATATGAATCTTATATTGTTTTTCAAAGGTTCCATCGCGTTTAAACAAATAGGAGATATTATATAAGTTTTCACCCTCTACTTGTAAATGCGTACCCGCAATAATATTGATATTGTATTCCATAGAAAGGCGCGAGAACAACTCAATATAATCTTCGGTATACTCATCTATTTTCCTGATACTGTCTTCCGGACTCATGCTCTTGTACTCATGTAAGGAAAGCAATTGGGTGGTGAACAGCTCGGGAAAAAGCACAAAATCTGATTTATAGTTAGAAGCCACATCTGTAAAGTATTCGCATTGTTGTGCAAACTCTTTAAAGCCTCTAATTTTACGTAACTCGTATTGGATGCAACAAATACGCACCTTTTTCATTAATACGCTTCGCTCGCGAATTTCGGGCACATAATCGAGGTTAATCCATTCTAGGAGCAAAGCATATCCTTCACTCTCTTTATCCTCTGGCAAATAATCTTTAATAATGCGTTGAATGGTAAAACCCTGCGATAATTGGAAGGTAACAACAGGGTCTTTAAACTTCTTATCTACCACTCGTTTGATATAGGCCCTGATACCATAATCTTCTGAAAACTTATGGAAATTAGGAACCCTGCCACCAATTAAAATGCGCTTGAGGTTTTTCTCTAAGCACAAAGTTTTGCGCATTTCATATAAACGTCTGCCAATTTTGAGTCCTTGGTAATCGGGGTGAACCATTACTTCAATGCCATATAAGGTATCACCTTCTTCGTCGTGGTTGGTAATAAAACCATTGTCGCATATTTCTCTCCAGGTATGATCGTCGTCGTATTCATCCCAACTCACAATTAAGCTACAAGCTGAACCCACAATTTTGCCTTCATACTCAATTACCTGCATTCCCTCAGGGAATATTTTGTATTGGCTCTCCAACATTTCAACCGTCCAAGGGTCGTTTTTAGGAAAACAAATCCTAGATAAATCCATGATTTCATCAATATCAGATCGCTCGGCATTGCGCTCAATTAATTTCGGCTTTCTCGAAGGACGTGTTTTCATATGGGAGGGTTTATAGTCCATAGACAATGGTCCATGAAGTTTTTTTTAAAAGGTCTATGGACTATGGTCTATGGTCCATGGTCAATATGTCAATCGACTTACTTCAAATTATGCCAAACGTTCACCACATCATCGTCTTCGTCTAATCTGTCGAGCAGTTTTCCGAAGTCTTCTTGTTGTTCTTCATTGAGTTCAACATGGGTGGTAGGAACGCGTTGTAATTGTGCATTGATGATTTCAATTTTACGGTCTTCTAGGCCTTTTTGCATGGCGCCAAAATCTGCGAATGGTACGGTAATCACGTAATGACCTTCTCCATCGTCTTCCAATTCTTCCATCCCAAAATCTATCATCTCTAATTCAAAATCTTCCAAGTTAATACCTGCTTGGTTGATGATAAAAATGCCCTTGCGGTCGAACATAAAATCTAAGCTACCAGAGTTAAGCATTTGGCCGCCTGTTTTGTTCATATGGCTGCGTAGGTTGGCAATGGTACGGGTTGGGTTGTCGGTGGCTGTTTCAATAACCACTGCAACACCGTGCGGACCTTTTCCTTCATAAGCAATCTCTTCAAAATCTTTATCTTGTTTGCTGCTGGCACGGGCAATAGCTGCATCAATATTTGCCTTAGGCATGTTCACAGATTTGGCATTGGCAATAACCACCCTTAAACGCGAATTGCTATCTGGATCTGAATTACCTCCGGCTTTAATAGCAATGGCTATTTCTTTTCCAATTTTGGTAAAAGCCTGACTCATCTTGGCGTAACGGGCAAACATCTTGTGTTTGCGCTTTTCGAAAACTCTTCCCATAGTTTATTTTGAATGGCTGCAAATATAATGGGCTTTGGCTAAGATAAAAAGATACCAAAAAAATGCATCTTGCAACTTTAAAGAAAAAGCAATTGTTGTTTATAGACCAAATGGGTAGGGAGGTAAGGCTGAACCAATTACCCAAACGCATTATATCTTTAGTGCCTTCGCAAACCGAATTATTATATGATTTAGGTTTGCAAGAGGAGGTGGTAGGGCAAACCTTGTTTTGCATTCACCCCGCAGAACAACATGCCCTAAAGCCTCGAATTGGTGGAACCAAAAAGTTGAACAAAAAAAGAGTAAAGAGATAGCTGCAATATTATTTGTATCTGAAAAAACAATTCGCAACCATAGGTATAATATT
>CAILJQ010000121.1 GCA_903834625.1 uncultured Bacteroidota bacterium | reverse complement strand
GGTAGATTACATGGCCTACATGTTAAAATACGATTCAACCCATGGTATTTTTAAAGGTGATATCGCTGTAGATGGCGGACACTTAGTGGTAAATGGTAAGAAAATTCGCGTAACCGCTGAAAAAGATCCAGCTAATTTGAAGTGGAATGAAGTAGGTGCTGAATACGTAGTAGAATCAACTGGTTTGTTTTTAACCATGGATACTGCTGCTAAACACATTGCTGCTGGTGCAAAACGTGTAATTATGAGTGCGCCTGCTAAAGACGATACTCCTACTTTTGTGATGGGTGTTAACCACAACAAATACACTGCAGATATGAACATCGTGTCTAATGCTTCTTGTACTACCAACTGTTTGGCTCCAATTGCCAAAGTGTTAAACGATAACTTTGGTATCTTAGAAGGTTTGATGACAACTGTACATGCCGTAACTGCTACACAAAAAACAGTTGACGGACCTTCAGCTAAAGACTGGAGAGGTGGCCGTGGTGCTTACCAAAATATTATCCCTTCTAGCACAGGTGCAGCTAAAGCCGTAGGTTTGGTTATTCCTGAATTGAAAGGTAAATTAACAGGTATGAGCTTCCGTGTTCCTACGCCAGACGTATCTGTAGTAGATTTAACTTGTAGATTAGAAAAAGGTGCTAGCTATGATACCATTAAGGCAGCGATGAAAAAAGCTTCTGAGAACGAAATGAAAGGTATTCTTGGTTATACAGAAGATGAAGTAGTAAGCAACGACTTCTTAGGCGATGCACGTACTTCTATTTTTGATGCCAAAGCTGGTATTTCATTGAATGATAATTTTGTGAAAGTGGTAAGCTGGTACGACAACGAGTGGGGTTATTCAAACAAGGTGGTAGATTTAATTTGCCACATGGATACTGTGAAATAAGCACTTGATAAATATTTGTTAAATAAAAAAAGAGGCGCCTTTATTAGGTTTGCCTCTTTTTTTTTGGCATTGCTTTTGTATTATGGATTCCATTCTTATTTTTACCTATTAAATCAAATACCATGAAATCGAACATGAGAGGCCTGATACGTTCAGGTGTAATTTTGGGTTCTTTTGTTATTGCCTTTGCGGCATGTAAATCAAAAAAGAACGCTACCACCCCCATAGAAAAAAGTACCGGAGCTGTTGAAATCACCGTTCCATTTAGCACCAAAGAGTATTACAGCGACAAAGAAAACTTCCGTGCAAAGAGCTCGGGTAACAGTCCGGATTTACAAACTGCCAAGAAAATTGCTATGCAAAATGCCAAGAGTGAAATGGCCGGTTTGATCCAAACTACTGTGAAAAAAGTAACCGATCAATATACCCAACAACGTACTGTTGGTAACGAAACTGAGTTCAATAACAAATTTGAAGAATTGGCTCGTGAAGTAACCAACCAAGAATTAGTAGACGTGAAAGTATTGGGCGAAAAGTTATTCAAAGAGCCTAATGGATCTTATACTTATTGGGTTGCTATTGAAGCTAACAAACAAACTGTGTTAAACGGAATTGACAAGGGTATTGCTAACAACAAGAAAATTGAGCAAGACTACGACAAGAAAAAGTTTGAAGAAATCTTCAATGCTGAAATGGAGAAATTGGCCAAAGAAAGAGCTGGTAACTAATTCTTCCATACATAGGGTTTGTTGATTTTTGCATTGCCCTATTCATAAAATTTATAAGCCACAGAGGCGCAAAGAATTCTTGAACCTTTGTGTTTCTGTGGCTTTCTTATAATTGCTATATCCATGAAAAATTACTACAGGTTGTTCCTTTTATATTGGGTGCCATGTTTACTCTTGGTTCAAAGTTGTTTTCCAACTAAAGTGGCAACTGTAGACAATACTGTTAAACCATCATGGGTTGAACAAAGACCAACCAATACCATGTATTATGTGGGCATTGGATATGCCAATAAATTAGATAACAGTGGCGATTACCAGAGAGTAGCCAAGAAAAACGCCCTCGATGATATGATGGGTGAGATAAAAGTGACTGTATCTAGCAATTCTATTTTATCTCAGTACCAAAACAACCAAAGTTTTAACCAACAGTTTTTTTCAGATACCCGCATGGTGGCTTCAGAAACCATGGAAGGATTCCAGGTAATGGATAGCTGGGAGAATAAAAGCGAGTATTGGATTTATTACCGCATGAGCAAGGCCGACTTTGAGGCCTACCGCAAACGTAAATTACGTGAGGCTACTGAAAAGGCCCTCGACTTTATGTATAGAGCAGATAAGTTAGATTTAAAAACAGATTATATACAGGTTTTTAAGTTGCGCATTTCGGCGGCTGCGGCGGTTCAGAAATATTTAAATGAACCCATAGAAACTGAATACAACAACAAAAATGTATTCTTGATGAATGAGCTCATTGCCCAAATGCAAGACCAATTGCTGCTCATTCGCTTGGGTGTTGCACAAGAAACCATTCTGGTTACTTCGGGTAAATCTATGGAATACCCTATTTTGGCAAATGCCAAATTAAAAGGTAAAGATTCCGTGGCAGTACCACTATCCTATTTACCTTTAAAGTTAAGTAGTTCGGGCATTCAATTTAGAGGAAACCCGAGTACTGAAACCCAATTAGATGGTTCTGGAACCTTTGCTATTGGCAGCATTCAAAGCAAAGATCCTTTGCAAATTATTCAAGTGAAGCCAGACATTGACCGACTCTTGCGTTCAGACAGTTTAAATGCAAGTATGCGTCAACTGTTGTTGAATTTGGAAAGTCCAAGTGCCAATATTCGTGTGAAGATTGAGCCCATTAAAATCTTCTTGGTATCGCAGGAGATGAACATGGACCAAAAACTTAACTACCCTATTTTAGAGCCTGCCATTAAGAAAAAACTCATGGAAAAGGGTTGCACTTTTATAAGCAACAAAGAGCAGGCAGATTATATCTTAGAGATAAATGCCTTAACCAAAGACCAAGGTGTAATGTGGGGCAACATGTTGCGCGCCAATATTGATATGAACATAGTTTTGCGCGATGCCAAAAATGGCAATGAGCTGTACCATGATGCCATAGAGGGTTTGCAAGGATTTCAAACCACCAAAGAAAAGGCAGGTATTGAGGCTTATAGGGCCATGAGTACCGAAATGTTGAAACGCTGTTATCCAGCCATGGAAGAACTGTTGTATCCTGGCTTTTAGTTTACAAACTCATCATTTCTTTGAACTTCACTGCTTGCCTCCTGCTTACCTCAATCTTGGTTCCATCTTTGAGGTAGAACAAAAATCCAGAGTTAAAAAAAGGTTCAATTTTCTCTAGAAAATTCAGGTTAATGATTTGTTGTCTGTTGGCTCTAAAAAAGAGTTGATCGCTCAAACGTTCGTCTAAAGAATTAAGCGTTCTATGGATGAGAGGTTGGTATTTATCAAAATAAATTTTGGCATAATTACCTGCAGATTCAATCAAGCGAATGTCTTCTAGTTTGATATACCAACAACGGTCGCCATCTCTAATAAAGACCTTTTCTGTAGGTTGTAATTTACTACGTAATCGGTCTGAACGCAATTCTTCTAACTGCTTTCTAGCCTTTTGAATAGCCTCGCCCAATCGGTCTTTTTGAACCGGCTTAAGCAGGTAATCCATGGCATTTACCTCAAATGCTTTGATGGCAAACTCATCATACGCAGTGGTGAAAATGATGGCGGGCGTTTCAATGAGTTCTTCTAACAAATCAAAGCCTGTTTTTTCGGGCATTTGAATATCTAAAAACAGCAATTGCGGTTTCAATTTATCTATCATATCCAAGGCTTCATCAGCATTAGAGGCCTCTCCTATGATTTGAATTTCTGGAAATTCTTTCAATAAATTTTTGAGTCCTTCACGCGCTAAGCGCTCATCGTCTACAATTAATGTTTGTATCATAAGGGTATATCAATTTTGGTGATGACTTCATTTTCACCGAGGTTTTCAATAGAGAAAGAGGCATGAGATTCGAACAAAATGGCCAAGCGTTCGCGGGTATTATCCAAGCCAAAACCATGCGATTCTTTGTTAGGTAAATACCTTCCTGTATTCACAATTTCAATATGCAGGTGAAACTTGGTTTGCCAAGCGCTGATGTTTACTTCACCACCTACAATGCTTTTAGAAATGCCATGTTTTACTGCGTTTTCAACCAATGTTTGCAACATCATAGGCGGAACTTGGGCAGAGAGGGTTTCTTCTTTGATATCGTAAGAGATTTTCAAGCGTTCATCGAAGCGTATTTTCTCAATGGCCAAATAATCTTTTACTGTTTCAATTTCTTGGCGCAGGCTTACCGTTTTTTCTTTACTCATTTGCAAGGAGCTGCGCAGCAATCCACTTAAGCGGGTGATGGCTTCTTTAGACAAGTTTGGATCAATATCTACCAAGGTGCGAATGCTATTGAGGCTATTAAATAAGAAATGCGGATTGAGTTGTGTTTTGAGGTTTTGGTATTGGTTTTCTTTGATGATGGCTTGCAATTGGTATTTGGCTTTTTCTGCTTCAAGAGAACGTTCCCAGTATTGAAAAAGGTGGTATACCAAAGCCCATAACAAAATATATTTACTCCAATTGAAGAGGTAGTTAAATATAAGCACATAATCAATGGGCAACTGTGCCATGAGGGGCACGGTCATTCTATCTAGGTAGATATTAAGTAGGGTGAGCAAGAACGAAACAAAGCCAATGCCCAATACGGCACGTGGCACTAAAGATTTCATGGGTAGGTTAATCCAACTGGTGCGAATGATAAACATTCGGTAGAGGTGGGTAAGGAGAATGCCCGCTAAAAAATTGATGGCTACATTAAGGATCAACAAACCATTAAATCCATAAATATTACCATACCCCACAAACTCGAGCATGATGAACAGGAACCATCCACCAATTTGACAAATCCAATACAGGGTATTTTTCTTCATTGATGTAAAGGTAAAACAAAAGTTGTTTTATGGGAACCGGTACTTACATAAAAGGTCGGCACAAAACATGAAGCGCAAAAAACGAGGGTGAATTTTCGGTTCGAACCGAATAAAACAAAAAAAAGAGGCTACCCAAAAATGGATAGCCTCTTTTTATAATAGGATAAAAGTAATTAAGCCAATACGATCACTTTATTGTTGAGCACTTCAACAACACCGCCGTTTACTTCAAACTCTTGTTTTCCTTCTTTGGCACTCACCACAATTTTACCTTTTTCAAGGCTTGAAATCATTGCGGCGTGACCTTTCAACACTTGAAATTTGCCACCGCTTCCTGGAAGGGTAACGGCTTCAATTTCGCCACTGTAAAGGGTTTTATCGGCAGTTATGATATCTAATAACATGTACTTATACTTTAAAGATAAACTTATTTAGATTCAGCTAACATTTTTTCACCTTTAGCGATAGCATCTTCGATGGTACCTACTAAGTTGAATGCTGCTTCAGGATATTGGTCAACTTTACCATCCATGATCATGTTAAATCCTTTGATGGTTTCTTCAATTGGCACCAATACACCTTTTAATCCGGTAAATTGTTCAGCAACGTGGAAAGGCTGAGATAAGAAACGTTGTACACGACGAGCGCGGCTAACGATTAATTTATCTTCTTCGCTCAATTCATCCATACCCAAGATGGCGATGATATCTTGCAATTCTTTGTAGCGTTGTAAGATTGATTTTACGCGTTGTGCGCAGTTATAATGTGCATCACCAACAATAGAAGGTGTAAGGATACGAGAAGTTGAATCCAATGGATCCACCGCAGGATAGATACCTAACTCAGAAATCTTACGATTTAATACGGTAGTAGCATCTAAGTGGGCAAAGGTAGTAGCCGGAGCAGGGTCAGTTAAGTCATCCGCTGGTACGTATACGGCTTGAACCGAGGTAATAGAACCGCGTTTGGTTGACGTGATACGCTCTTGCATGGCACCCATTTCAGTTGCCAAAGTTGGTTGGTAACCTACCGCAGAAGGCATACGACCTAAAAGGGCAGATACTTCAGAACCAGCTTGGGTGAAACGGAAGATGTTATCTACGAAGAAAAGGATATCACGACCACCTGATTTTTCATCACCATCACGGAAGTATTCAGCCATGGTTAAACCTGAAAGGGCCACACGAGCACGGGCTCCAGGGGGCTCATTCATCTGACCAAAAACGAGGGTTGCTTGAGACTTAGCTAGTTCATTGTAATCAACTTTTGATAAATCCCATCCGCCTTCTTCCATGCTATGTTTGAACTCGGCGCCATATTTAATAACGTCTGATTCAATAAACTCACGTAACAAGTCATTTCCTTCACGGGTACGCTCACCCACACCAGCAAATACCGACATACCTTCATAAGCTTTGGCAATATTATTTACCAATTCCATGATCAATACGGTTTTACCTACACCTGCACCACCAAACAAACCAATCTTACCACCTTTTGCGTATGGCTCAATTAAGTCGATTACTTTGATACCAGTATATAAAGGCTCTGAAGTAGTTGATAAATCTTCGAATTT
>CAILJQ010000120.1 GCA_903834625.1 uncultured Bacteroidota bacterium | reverse complement strand
TAACTGCAATTTTAAGCATTATGGCTTTTAACAATGCACAATTGATGAACAAACTTATTTTTAATCCATACACTACTCGAAACAACAAAGAGTGGTTTAGGTTCATTACTTCTGGATTTTTACATGCAGATTTTTTACACCTAGCCATAAACATGTTTGTATTATACAGTTTTGGCAATGTGGTGAATTATTATTACCGATACTTTTTTGGAATGTCGGGAAACTGGATGTTTCTATTATTATACATCAGTAGCATTGCTGCCGCCAATGGCACTACTTATTACAGGAATTTTAATAATCCTGGTTATAACTCTCTGGGCGCATCTGGTGCGGTTTCTGCCGTATTGTTTGCTTCTATTTTGTTCCAACCTACCGCTAAAATTTACTTTTACGGTCTCATTGGAATCCCAGGATATATCTCTGGTATTTTGTACTTAGTGTATTCACAATACAGTGCCAAACAGGCCAACGACAATGTTAACCATGAAGCGCATTTTTATGGAGCAGTTTATGGTGTTGTTTTTACCCTTGTGTTCAAACCAGAAGTATTCCGCTTTTTCTTGAACCAATTTTAAAATAAAAAGCCAATTCTTAGGTACCACGGACTTCCTTCAAATGGACTTTGGTCTTGCAACAAGTTATATAGCACATAGACCTGCACACCATCACCGCCAAATCCACCTCCTATAAAAGCTTGGTTCACCCAAATCCGCTCACTTTTGGTGAATGACGTGTATAACTGGTAATTCATTGGCGACCATTCTGCATGGGCAAAGACATTACCAAAAAGTCCTTGTCTTAAAAATACGATTGGACCATAATTGCTGCTACTAAGGGTTTGACCTGTATTGTATTTTACCGATTGATAGGTATAATTAAAACCCAAACCTGGGATAGTTTTGTCCAAAACCCTGTAACCTAGCATAGGCTGTAGTAAAAAGTAGCTTCCATTATTGCTAATTGCTCCTCCTAAATTGCCTCCATACACCAATTTCTCGGGGTCAAATTTCCGGTCTTTTTTCTCGTAAGCCTTTAACTGTTCCTGCTTTTTAGCTTCCTCTTCGTCTAATTGTTGCATTTTTCTTTGGGCTGAACCATTTAATGCCAAAAAGCAGGAGATGAGCAGTATTATGGATTGTTTTTTCATCGTGGGCAAAAATAAATCAATTAAATGGATAAAATTAAGCGAAGGTTTTATTAATTCGCACTGCTTTTAACGCATACAAAATGAACAAAGTACACAACTTCTCGGCCGGTCCGGCAATTTTACCCCAAAGTGCCATTGATGCAAGCATCCAAGCCCTACAAAATTTTTCGGGAACAGGATTGTCGCTTATCGAAGTTTCGCATCGAAGCAAAGAATACGAGGCTGTAGTGGCAGAAGCTACCAGTTTAGTGAAAGAAATTTTGAACCTAAACGACACTTACGAGGTGGTGTTTTTACAAGGGGGAGCCAGTCTTCAATTTGATATGATTCCAATGAACTTCTTAACTCCAGGAAAATCTGCCGCATATGTAAATACTGGGGTTTGGGCCGGAAGAGCCATCAAAGAAGCCAAAATGTTTGGTGAAGTAAATGTGCTTGCAAGCAGTGAGGACAAAAACTTTAACTATATCCCAAAAGATTACCAAATTCCGTTAGATGTTGCCTACTACCATTGCACCAGCAACAATACCATTTATGGTACCGAAATGTTTGATTTTCCAAACTCACCTGTTCCATTGATTTGCGACATGAGTTCGGATATTTTTAGTCGCCCGTTTGATGCCAATAAATTTGACATGATATATGCCGGCGCGCAAAAGAATATGGGGCCTGCAGGTACTACCTTGGTTATTATTAAGAAGTCGCTTTTAGAAAAAGCCAATACCAAAGTGCCAACCATGCTCAATTACAAAATACATATTGAAAATGGTAGCATGTATAATACCCCAAGTGTATTTGCCATTTTTGTGTGTATGCATACCTTACGTTGGATCAAATCTATTGGCTTAGAAGCCATGGAGGTGCGCAACAAAGCCAAAGCAGATTTATTATATGCAGAGATAGACCGCAATCCTTTGTTTGTTGGTACTGTTGTTCCTGAAGATAGAAGTAGAATGAACGTGAACTTTGTTCTAACCAACAAAGAGTTGGAAGAGCCTTTCTTGAAATTTTGTAAAGAAAGAAATTTGAGCGGACTAAAAGGCCATCGTTCTGTTGGAGGTTTAAGAGCATCTTTATACAATGCCCTAGAAATTGATAGTGTACAAGCATTGGTAACAGCCATGCAAGATTTTGAAAAATTAAACGCATAATACCCTCCTTACATGATAAGAATATTAGCCAACGACGGCATCGATGCCAGCGGTAAAATTATTTTAGAAGCTGCAGGCTTTGAGGTAGTAACTGAAAAAATTGCTCAAGAAAACCTTTCAGAAGGTTTAAAAAACTTTGATGCTATTTTGGTTCGTTCCGCCACCAAAGTGCGCAAAGATTTAATAGATGCTTGTCCTAACCTTAAGCTAATTGGTAGGGGAGGTGTGGGCATGGATAACATAGATGTAGATCATGCCAAACAAAAAAGTATTAAGGTAATCAATACACCTGCATCATCTTCTATTAGTGTTGCTGAATTGGTTTTTGCCCATTTGTTTAGCGGCATTCGTTTCTTGCAACATACCAATAGAATCATGCCAAGTGAAGGAAATGCACGTTTTGCTGAACTCAAAAAAACTGCATCCAATGCCATTGAACTACAAGGTAAAACCATGGGTATTTATGGCTTTGGTAGAATTGGTCAGGAAGTAGCCAAAATCGCCGTAGGCTTGGGAATGAAAGTTTTAGCGTTCGACCCATACGTAGAAAAGGTTGAACTGATTTTAAACCTGCCTATGTTAGGTGCCAACCAAAGGGTGAAAGTTCCTATAAATACAGTGAGTGAACAATCTGTTATTACACAAAGTGATTTCATTACTTTCCATATTCCTTTTAACGAAGGCGATAAAGCTCCTATTGATGCTGCAGTTATTTCTCGTATGAAAAAGGGTGTAGGTTTAGTGAATTGCTCTCGTGGCGGTGTTATTAGTGAGACTGATTTGTTGGCAGCTTTAGAAAGCGGACAAGTTTCATTTGCAGGTCTTGATGTATTTGAAAAGGAGCCTCCTGTAAACATGACAATTTTACAACACCCTCATGTGAGTTTAAGTCCGCACGTTGGTGGCAGCACCAAGGAAGCACAAAACCGCATCAGTATTGAGTTGGCAGAAAAGGTAATTGAGTTTTTTAAAAACAACGCATAAATAGGAATACGTAGCCCATGGCAAAAGTAAAACCATTTGCTGCCCTTCGTCCGGCTAAGGATAAGGCAGGTGAGGTGAGTTCGCCCCCATTTGATTCTGGTTCAAAAGAACTGGCGAGTCACGAAATCATCAACAATCCTTATTCTTATTTGCATGTGGTAAAGCCTTATTTGCATTTTAAGGGAGAGAAAAAAAATCCTGAGAAACACTTTCCTGTAGGCTTAGAGTATTTGCGTAAATTCATAGAAAGTGGTGTACTTGTTAAAGATGCTGCACCCGCTTTTTATATTTATAGAATGATTAAAGGGCACCAAGCTTATGCAGGCATTATTGCCATGGCTAGTGTTGACGATTACAACCAAAACAATATCCTCAAACACGAAAATACCCTTACCGAAAAGCAAAACGAAATAGCTGAACACATTCGTTTTTATAATAACCTTGGCAACCCTGTATTACTAACTTACCCCGATGATGAATCTATTGATATGCTCATTAATCAGTATATCATGCGACATATTCCTGAATACAATTTTATTAGCCAAGATCAAATTAAACACAACCTTTGGGTGGTTACAGAAGAAAAAGATATTCAGTTATTAGAATCGAGGTTTGAGGCGATAGATAAATTATACATCGCAGATGGACATCATCGCTCGGCTGGCTCGGCTGCCTTCTGCGATATCAAAAGAAAGGAAAATCCAAATTATACTGGAGATGAAACCTTTAACTTTTTCCCTGTTTGTTTAATACCTTTTAGCAAACTTACCATTTTTGAATACCACAGATTGGTAAGAGACAAGGCCATGGTAGATAGCAAAGATTTTCTTGAAAAAATTAAAATGTATTTTGAGAAAATTCCAAGCGGACATTTACCTGTTCAGCCATTAAACAAAAAAGAGTTTGGAATTTACTTTCATGGCAAAGCCTTTTTGTTAAAACTTAAGCCTGAATTTGAATCGCAGTTGCAAGGCACCCTCGACAACCTAGATGTGAGCATTGTAGAGGACTTTATATTAAAGAGAATTTTTAATATAAAAGACAGTAAAACAGATCACCGCCTCAGTTTTATGGACGGTGGAAAGGGTATCGGACATTTGCAAGAAGCTGTAGATAACGGTGAATATGATTTGGCCATTACCCTTTATCCAACAAGCGTTGAGGAAATAAAACAAGTGGCAGAAGAACATTTAATTATGCCCCCAAAATCTACTTGGATTGAACCTAAAATTCGCACGGGATTAATTATTTTGGATCATGCTTAACGCCCATACCAAGGAAGAAAAATTACAGGCATTCTCACGCTTGCTCGATATCATGGATGAATTGCGTGAGAAGTGTCCTTGGGATAAAAAGCAAACCCTCGAAAGTTTAAGGCATTTAACCATAGAAGAGACCTATGAGTTAGCCGATGCTATTATCAAAAACGACCTCAACGAGCTCAAAAAAGAACTGGGTGACGTTTTGTTGCACATTGTTTTTTATGCGCGTATCACCAGTGAAATGGGCTTATATGATATTTCTGATATCATCCATACCTTGTGTGAAAAGCTCATAGTACGTCATCCGCATATTTATGGAGATGTAAAAGCCGAAACCGAAGCCCAAGTGAAAGAAAATTGGGAACAAATCAAACTCAAAGAGGGCAACAAATCTGTTTTAAGTGGTGTTTCCAAAGGAGCACCTTCTTTGGTAAAAGCACTTCGCATGCAAGAAAAAGCAGCACAAGTGGGCTTTGATTGGGAAACAGGAGAGCAAGTATGGGAAAAAGTTCATGAAGAACTCAATGAATTTAAAGAAGAATTGGCCATACCCAATAACCAAAAAAAATCTGAAGAGGAGTTTGGCGATTTGTTATTTGCCCTTGTAAACCTTGCCAGAAAATCTGGCTTGAACCCAGATGATGCCCTAGAATATACCAACCAAAAATTTATTACTCGGTTTACCTTCATTGAAGCGCGTGCAAAAGAACTAGGAAAGAACCTTACCGAGATGAGTTTGCAAGAAATGGATGCCATTTGGAATGAGGCCAAAAAGCAGTAATTTTTCTTTTCGGTCTGATCCCAAAAAAACGCCAGTCTTACAGTCATAATTTCCGAGAATTCAAACAAAATCGTCGTTTTTGGGTTCGTAACTATAGTCATAACGAGTGTTTGTTAGGCTAATAAACTCAATTTCATGACTTTAGGAATGTTGAAATAAATTACAATATTTTCTGAGATAAATCAGTCGGGAATAAGGGTAAAAATCTATTTTTGCGAGGCATTTTAAACAAATCGTATGTCAACTTCAATCGATTATTTCGCCATATTTATGCAGTTTTTGGTGGCTGCAGGTTTTGTAGTTTTTGCCATGGTGGTTTCACACATGGCTGGTCCAAAGAGAAAAACTGGCGACAAGCTCGAGGTTTTTGAGTGTGGTATCGATTCAAAAGGTAATGCTCGTATGCCTTTTTCTATTCGTTATTTTTTAACAGCCATCCTATTTGTGATGTTTGATGTGGAAGTTATTTTTATGTACCCTTGGGCAGTGAATTTTCGTGCTTTGGGTACAACTGGTTTCATAGAAATGTTATTGTTTGTTAGTACCCTTTTACTCGGATTTGTTTATATCCTTAAGAAGGGCGCATTAAAGTGGGAATAATTCCTCAATCGTAAATTACAATTTATGTCGAATATACAAGTTTCACCACCACCACCAGGAATTGAAGGATCGGGATTTTTTGCCACCACCTTCGAAAAAGCCGTTGGTTTAGCGCGTGCCAATTCTATTTGGCCACTTCCATTTGCAACCTCTTGTTGTGGTATTGAATTTATGGCAACCATGGCTGCTAATTATGATTTGGCTCGCTTTGGTTCAGAACGTATTTCCTTCTCACCACGCCAAGCAGATTTGTTAATGGTAACAGGTACCATTGCCAAGAAAATGGGGCCAGTATTACGCCAAGTATACTTACAAATGGCTGAACCCAGGTGGGTTATTGCTGTGGGCGCTTGCGCATCTAGCGGAGGTATTTTTGATACTTATTCTGTATTGCAGGGTATAGATAAAGTAATTCCTGTAGATGTTTATGTGCCAGGCTGCCCGCCTCGTCCAGAACAATTGATTGATGGAATTTTAAAAATTCAGGAGTTGGTGAAAAACGAACCCCTAAAGAGGAGAGAATCTCCTGAATACAAAGCATTACTGGCCAGTTACGGAATTGAATAATGAGTGAAGTAAACAACGCCTATTTATTGAAAGAACTGCAGGACCAATTTGCAGCTTTCATTACCCAAGTAGATGAGCCTTATGGCCTTCTTACCATTGAATTAGACAAGGAACAAATTCTTCCTGTTTTAAGCTTTTTGGTTAAACATCCAGAATTGCAAATGCAGTTCCTTACAGATGTTTGCGGAATGCATTTCCCAGATAACAAGGGGAAAGAACTTGCCACTGTTTATCATGTACACAGCTTTACCAAAAACATTCGCTTGCGTATCAAATGCTACATGTCTTTAGATGCTCCACAAATTGATTCAGTTACATCTCTTTTTGGTTCAGCCAATTGGCAAGAGCGCGAAACATTTGACTTTTTTGGAATAGAGTTTATCGGGCATCCGAACCTCAAACGTATTTTGAATGTAGATGAAATGGAATATTTCCCTATGCGCAAAGAATACCCATTAGAAGATCAAACCCGTACTGATAAAGACGATACATATTTTGGAAGGTAAAAACATGGAAAACACGGTAACCAATTTTGACCATACGTCGGAATACACCACCCTTAACCTAGGTCCGACACACCCTGCTACCCATGGTATTTTTCAAAATATCTTAACCATGGATGGCGAGATAATTGTTGAAGCAGAGCAAACTTGTGGATACATTCATCGCGCATTTGAGAAAATTGCCGAACACAGGCCATTTTATCAAATAACGCCATTAACAGATCGCTTGAACTATTGCTCGTCACCTATCAATAACATGGGTTGGCACATGACGGTTGAAAAGCTTTTAGGCGTGCAAACTCCAAAGCGCGTAGATTATATGCGTATCATCATTATGGAGCTAGCGCGTATTGCCGATCACCTTATCTGCAATTCAGTTATTGCAGTAGATTGTGGCGCTTTAACCGGATTTACCTACGTATTCCAATGGCGCGAGAAGATTTATGATATTTACGAAGAAATTTGTGGTGCCCGTTTAACCACCAACGTAGGTAGAATTGGTGGTTTAGAAAGAGATTTCTCGCCAGCTTGTATTGCTAAAATTCGTGAGTTTATTCAAGAATATCCAAAGGTTTTAAGAGAGTTTACAAGTTTGGTTGAACGCAACCGTATATTTATGGATAGAACGGTAGGTGTTGGTCCAATTAGCGTTGAACGTGCATTACATTATGGTTTTACCGGTCCGAACCTAAGGGCTGCTGGTTTAGATTATGATGTGCGTGTGATGAACCCATATAGCTCATACCAAGATTTTGATTTTACCATTCCTGTTGGCGTAAACGGTGATACATATGATAGATTCAGGGTTCGCCAAGAAGAGATGTGGGAAAGTTTGAAGTTGATTAAAAATGCCTTGGAGAACTTACCTGAGGGTAAATTCTTTGCAGAAGTGCCAGAGTTTTACTTGCCTCCGAAAGAAGAGGTATACAAAAACATGGAAGCCTTAATTTGGCATTTTAAAATTGTAATGGGCGAAACCGATGTTCCTGTTGGTGAAGTATACCACAGCGTTGAAGGTGGAAATGGCGAATTAGGTTTCTACTTGGTAAGTGATGGGGGAAGAGCTGCTTATCGTTTGCATTTTAGAAGGCCTTGTTTTATTTATTACCAAGCCTTCCCAGAAATGATTAAAGGTTCAACCCTTTCAGATGCTATTGTTACCATGAGCTCAATGAATGTAATTGCAGGGGAATTGGACGCTTAATAGTGAAGATTATTATTTGATATCAATAAAGTTTTAACCTTTGGTTCGAACCGAAAACTGAAGGAGACATAAAAGAAATATATGGAAGTTAAGTTTAACGAGGAAGCACTGGCAGTGGCACATAAGATTATTGCCAGGTATCCAGAGGGCAAACAGAAGTCGGCTTTAATCCCGCTCTTGCATTTGGCTCAGGCCGAATTTAATGGTTGGCTTAGCCCAGAAACAATGGCTTATGTTGGATCTTTATTAAAGATACAAGCAGTAGAAGTTTATGAAGTAGCTTCTTTTTATTCCATGTTTAACCTCAAACCCGTTGGCAAATGCCTTATTGAGGTTTGTAGAACCAGTAGCTGCTGGCTAAGAGGTGCCAATGAAATTATTGAGCACATTGAAAAGAAATTAGGAATTAAAGATGGTGAAACAACCCAAGATGGGATGTTTAGCCTTAAAACAGTTGAGTGTTTGGGTAGCTGCGGTACCGCCCCAATGATGATGATTGGCGCGCAGTTTCATGAAAACCTTACCTACGAAAAGGTAGATACGATTTTAGATTCATGCAAGTCTGAAGATAAGCGCAAAACTTACTTCGACGAGGTAACCGTTAAAGATTATTAATACCATGGGCAAAAAGATATTATTGGAACATGATCATGTGCCCGGTATTCAGGGTTATGAAGTGTATAGAAATTGCGGAGGTTACGCCTCTGTAGAAAAAGCCATTAAAACCATGAGCGCAGAAGCTATGGTTGAAGAGGTGAAAAAATCTGGTTTAAGAGGTAGAGGTGGCGCAGGTTTCCCTACAGGAATGAAATGGAGTTTCTTGGCCAAGCCAGAGGGTGTACCTCGTTATTTGGTATGTAATGCCGACGAAAGTGAGCCGGGTACTTTTAAAGACCGTTACCTCATGTCGCGCATCCCACATATTTTAGTAGAAGGTATGATTACTTCAAGCTTTGCTTTGGGAGTAAATACAGCTTTTATCTACATCCGTGGCGAATATTTTTATATTGTACGTATCCTAGAAAACGCCATTAAAGAGGCTTATGCTAATGGTTGGCTTGGTAAAAATATTTTAGGTTCAGGTTACGACCTCGATTTATATGTACAAGTGGGAGCAGGTGCCTATATATGTGGCGAAGAAACCGCTTTGTTAGAAAGTTTAGAAGGTAAGCGTGGAAACCCACGTATTAAACCTCCCTTTCCAGCTATTGCAGGTTTATATGGCTGCCCTACAGTAGTAAACAATGTAGAAACCATTGCATCTGTTCCATATATCATTAACAATGGGGGAGATGATTACGCTAAAATCGGAATAGGCAGATCGGCAGGTACTAAGTTGATTTCAGCTTCTGGACATATCAACAAACCAGGGGTGTATGAAATTGAAATGGGCATAACCGTTGAAGATTTTATATACAGCGAAGAATATTGTGGTGGAATTAAAAACGGTAAGAAACTAAAAGCTGTTGTAGCTGGTGGTTCTTCTGTTCCTGTTTTACCTGCAGATAAAATTATAAATCTACCTTCAGGTGAAAAACGTTTGATGACATACGAAAGTTTGTCGGAAGGCGGATTTGCCGGTGGTACCATGCTGGGTTCAGGTGGTTTTATTGTGATGGATGAAACTACAAGTATTGTAGAAAATCTATTCACTTTTGCACGTTTTTACCACCACGAAAGTTGTGGCCAGTGCAGTCCTTGTAGAGAAGGTACTTCATGGATGGAGAAAATCTTACACAAAATAATGGATGGTCACGGCACCTTAGCAGATATTGATTTGTTATGGGAGATTCAATCCAAAATAGAAGGCAATACCATTTGCCCATTAGGAGATGCAGCTGCATGGCCTGTGGCAAGTGCCATTCGCCATTTCCGCCATGAGTTTGAAGCTTATGTAACAAACCCAAATGCGGTAAATAAAGTTCGTCACTACGAAAACATGAACGCTTAATTAGAAATCGGAAAATAGTTTTTCCTTACAGAAAGAAATACGATGGCAAAAGTAACAATAGATGGTAGAACAATTGAAGTACCCGATGGTACAACAATTCTTCAGGCTGCAAGAATGATAGGTCCGGAGGTAGCTCCACCTACCATGTGTTATTATAGTAAACTCAAAACAAGTGGCGGATATTGTCGTACTTGTTTGGTAGAAGTAACAAAGGGTTCGGAAAAAGACCCTCGACCAATGCCTAAATTGGTTGCCTCATGCCGCACCACCGTAATGGATGGTATGGAAGTAGGTAATAACACTTCTCCAAAAGTGACAGAAGCACGCAAAGGTGTGGTGGAATTTTTATTGTTGAACCATCCTTTAGATTGCCCTATTTGCGACCAAGCAGGGGAGTGCCATTTGCAAGACTTATCTTATGAGCATGGTTCATCCAAAACCCGTACCGATTTCGAGCGCAGAACCTACGATAAAATAGATATTGGTGAGAAAATTCAATTGCATATGACACGTTGTGTTTTATGCTATCGTTGCGTAAAAGTAGCTAACCAAATTACAGATGGTAGGGTACATGGGGTAATGAATCGCGGCGATCATTCAGAAATTTCAACCTATGTAGAACAAGCCATCGACAATGATTTCTCTGGAAACATGATCGACGTTTGTCCTGTAGGAGCTTTAACCGATAAAACATTTAGATTCAAAAGTCGTGTTTGGTTTACCAAGCCAGTAACCGCTCACCGCAATTGCGAAAAATGCAGTGGTAAAGTGAATTTATGGTATAAAGGTGAAGAGGTATTACGTGTTACTGGAAGAAAAGACCAGTGGGGAGAAGTAGAAGAGTTTATTTGCAATACCTGTCGCTTTGATAAAAAGCAAACTTCAGATTGGACCATAGAAGGACCAACAGTCGTTAACCGCCACTCTGTGATTTCTGCCAACCACTACGAAGTATTGGCCAAACCCAATGAGTTTAAATTAAACGAGGTAAAACCATTACCCTTGAAGGAAGGAGAAAAATCATGAGTATAGTTTTATTCAAAGCCATTCTGGTTGTTTTGATATTCCTTATTAGTTTAGGGATTGCTGCTTACAGTACTTATGGCGAGCGCAAGATTGCGGCCTTTTTACAAGATCGTATTGGTCCAGATAGAGCCGGACCATTTGGTTTGTTGCAACCTATTGCAGATGGGGTAAAGATGTTCTTAAAAGAAGAAATTATCCCTACTGTTTCAGATAAACTGCTCTTTATTGCTGGTCCAAGTATGTTTATGTTAACAGCCTTAATGACATCTGCAGTAATTCCTTGGGGCTTACCATTAGAGTTTGGTGGAACCGTATATGCCCTACAAGTAGCCGATATTAATATTGGTATTTTGTATATCATGGGTGTGGTTTCATTGGGTGTATATGGAATTATGATAGGTGGTTGGGCTTCAAACAATAAGTTCGCCCTTTTAGGTGCCATTCGTGCAAGTAGCCAAATGATTAGTTATGAATTGGCCATGGGTATGAGTGTAATTGCTGTATTGCTAATGACAAATGGCTCCTTGAGTTTGAACAATATTGTGCAAAGTCAGGGCGAAGGAAAATTATACGGGTTTATCAATATCTCTGGTATGAACTGGAATATATTTTACCAACCAGTGGCTTTCATCATTTTCTTGGTTTGTTCATTTGCTGAAACCAACCGTACGCCTTTTGATTTACCAGAGTCAGAATCTGAGTTGATTGGTGGTTTCCATACAGAATATTCTTCCATGAAATTGGGGTTATACCTATTTGGGGAGTATATCAATATGTTTATCTCTTCAGCTGTAATTAGCTGTTTGTTTTTAGGTGGATATAATTTCCCTGGTATTGAGTATTTGGGAACAGTTTTACCTCACAATATTGTAAGTTTAATAAGTGTTGCCGCCTTGTTTGGAAAGATATTTTTCTTCATATTTTTCTTCATGTGGGTACGTTGGACCATCCCAAGATTCCGCTACGATCAATTGATGCGCTTAGGATGGCAGATTTTAATGCCATTGGCCATTATCAATGTTTTGATTACCGGAGGCATATTAACTTTTTTTGGAAATTAACTTTTTGAATACAAGAGAAAGATGCAATTAACAAATAGATCTAAAGTAGTTACCAAACCAGAAATGACATTCGTAGAGAAGTTATACCTTCCTGCTATTTTCTCTGGTTTAGGAATTACCATTAAGCACCTTTTTAAAAAGAAGGCAACTTTAAAGTATCCAGAGCAAACACGTCAGTTTGCACCTGTTTATAGAGGTATGCACGTGTTAAAGCGTGATGAACAAGGCAGAGAGAATTGTACTGCCTGTGGTTTGTGCGCAGTATCTTGTCCGGCCGAAGCCATTACCATGGATGCAGCCGAGAGGAAAAAAGGGGAGGAAGGCTTGTATCGTGAAGAAAAATATGCAGCACGTTATGAAATAAATATGTTGCGTTGCATATACTGTGGATTATGTGAAGAGGCCTGCCCTAAAGATGCTATTTACCTCACAGATCGCATTGTGCCTTCTGAATATTCTCGTGGCGAATTTGTATTCGGCAAAGATGTTTTGGTAGAAAAAGTTGACCAACGCATAGATGTGAGTAAACGTAAAAAGACTTATACCATTTAATGTTTCGCAATACTTGCGAAATTAACCTATAAAGATTCAGAACCTGTGATGAGTAGTCAAATTGTTTTTTATATGCTAGCAGCGCTCTCGGTATTGAGTGCGTTGTTTGTGGTTTTTTCAAAAAGCCCAATCTACAGCGTGCTGTGGCTAATTGTGTGCTTTTTCTCCATAGCTGGTCATTATGTAATGTTAAATGCCCAGTTCTTGGCCATCGTTCATATCATTGTTTATGCGGGTGCCATTATGGTTTTGATGTTGTTTACAGTGATGTTACTCAACCTCAACAAAGAAACAGAACCACATAAGCCCGCCATGTTAAAAGGAGCCGCAATTGTAACTGGTGGTTTATTGATGTTGGTTTTATTGGCTGCTATGCGTTCGGTTCAGCCCGCACCATATGTAGCGCCTGAAAAAGCTGATGTTGGATTTGTACAAAATGTAGGTATGAAGTTGTTTACAGATTTCTTACTGCCTTTTGAAATGACATCGGTATTATTTATTGCTGCCATGATTGGTGCAGTTGTTTTAGCTAAAAAGGAGGTACACGAATGAATACAATAACAGAACAAGCGCATCCTCAAAATTGGTATTTGATTTTGAGCACCATTTTATTCTCCATTGGAGTTATGGGTGTTTTGATGCGTAGAAATGCACTCATTATATTAATGTGTGTAGAGTTAATGCTCAATTCTGTAAATCTACTTTTGGTTAGTTTCTCTGCCTATGCAGGAAATACAGAAGGACAGGTTTTTGTGTTTTTTATTATGGTGGTTGCTGCTGCAGAGGTTGCTGTTGGTTTAGCCTTGTTAGTGAGCATTTATCGCAACTTGGCTAGTACCGATATAGATGTACTCAATAAATTAAAATGGTAGGAGCATTACGCAGATAACAATGGAAAATTTCATGGCACTTTCTCAATTAATTACACCTGCCTCACTTATACCACTTTTCCCGCTTTTGGGATTTTTCATAGTGGCCTTGTTTGGCAAAACCCTGAAGCATGCAGGAGGTTGGTTAGCCAGCTTCATGATT
>CAILJQ010000119.1 GCA_903834625.1 uncultured Bacteroidota bacterium | reverse complement strand
ATAAAGAATAATTTTATAGCTGCTTTTGTTTCCTTATTTTTGCGCCTTATGATCGAAAGTCAAAATACCTTGAGTGAGCCGGAACGTATTCGTAGGCAAAAATTAGTTGAATTAAACCAGTTGGGCATCAATGCCTATCCACCGGAGTTGTTTGAAGTAAATGTAAACTCTCAAGAAATAAAGAGCGAATTTGCTGCAAACCCAGAGCTAGACAAATGGAAGCAGGTAAGCATAGCCGGAAGGATTATGAGTGTGCGTGATATGGGCAAAGCCAATTTTGTAGTTATTCAAGATGATAAAGGTCGTATTCAAGCTTATGTTAGACGCGATGATATTTGTCCTGGAGAAGACAAATCCTTGTACGATACTGTATTCAAAAAACTATTAGACATTGGCGATATTATTGGTATAAAAGGTCATGTGTTTACCACTAAAACTGGTGAAATTTCTATTCATGCCGCGAGTGTTACCTTGTTGTCAAAAGCCTTGCACCCACTTCCAATTGTAAAAGAAAAGGAGGGGGAAACCTTTGATGCTGTAACCGACCCTGAGTTTCGTTATCGCCAACGTTATGCCGATTTAATTGTAAATCCGCATGTAAAAGAAACCTTTTTGCTGAGAAGCAAAATGATTAAGTCTATCCGCGATTTTTTAAATGATCATGGCGCTTTAGAGGTTGATACACCCGTTTTGCAAAATATACCTGGTGGTGCGGCTGCAAAGCCATTTATTACTCACCATAATGCCTTAGATGTTCCGTTTTATTTGCGTATTGCCAATGAATTATACCTCAAAAGATTAATCGTAGGTGGTTTTGATTGGGTGTATGAATTTAGCAGAAACTTTAGAAATGAAGGCATGGATAGAACCCATAACCCAGAGTTTACCATTTTAGAGTTTTACGTTGCTTACAAAGATTATTTCTGGATGATGGATTTCACAGAAAAAATGTTGGAAAAAGTTGCCCTCGATTTACATGGAACCACAGAGGTGAAAATGGGAGAAAATATCCTCAATTTTAAAGCTCCATTCAAACGTATTTCTATTTATGATGCCATCTTAGAATATACCGGTTTTGATGTGGCCCAAATGGATGAGGCAGGCCTCAGGGATGTTTGTCAAAAACTCCATATTGAAGTTTCTCCAACCATTGGCAAGGGCAAATTGATTGATGAAATTTTTAGTGAAAAATGTGAAGGCAATTTCATTCAACCAACCTATATCATTGATTACCCTGTTGAAATGAGTCCGCTTACCAAAAAACACCGTAGCAAAGAAGGTTTAGTAGAACGTTTTGAGTTAATGGTTAATGGGAAAGAAATTGCCAATGCATATACCGAATTGAATGATCCACTCGATCAACGTGAGCGTTTTGAAGAACAAGTGAAGTTAATGGAAAGAGGAGATGACGAGGCCATGTTTATTGACCACGACTTTTTACGTGCGTTGGAATATGGCATGCCTCCTACAGCTGGTATAGGTATTGGTATTGATAGGTTGTGTATGCTAATGACCAATCAAGTTTCTATTCAAGATGTTTTGTTCTTCCCTCAAATGAGACCTGAGGTGAATCAACAAACAGAACAAAATATTGAGGAATAACATTTTACAATGAATTTTCGCAATAATTAAATTATTAATAGCTTGAAAATCAAATAATTGGTATTTTCTCAATAGTTATGTTAGTTTATTTATCGGATATGTATTTTTTTGCAGTAAATACGAGTGTTTAGCCCATGAGTATGCCTAGCAAATTGCTCATTACAAGTATTATTTAATTTATGGCCAAGGATACAATAAAATCAGTAGTTGTTGACGATGTTGACATGATGCGTGCCACCTTAAAAAAGGTACTGGATGGTTTTCCTAACATTGAAATTGTTGGGGAGGCTTCTGATTATGAATCGGCGCGTGAGGTAATCAATGAATGTAAACCTGATTTGGTTTTTCTAGATATTGATTTGAATGGATTAACATCTATCGATTTACTAAATGAGATTACCTGCAGTCCAAAAATTATTTTCATTACCTCCCACCCAGATTTTGCGATTAAAGCGTTTGAACTAAATGCGGTAGATTATATTTTAAAGCCAATTAGTGGAGATCGTTTAAAGAAGGCTATTGATAGGGTTACAGAGCTAAATGAAGAGGCTGGAATGAATGTCCTTGGAGATTCAGATGAACGCTTTAAGCCAGATCAAATTATTTTGTTAAATTTTGACAGCAAGCTAACTTTCATTAAAATTCAAGATATCAATTACATTGAGGCCTTTGGTAACTATACCAAAATTTACATGAATGATGGTAAGCTGAGCATTACCTACAACTCAATCAAGAATTGGGATAGCCGTTTGCCTGGTGATGTATTCATACAAATCCATCGCTCTACCATTGTAAATTTGTTGAACGTAACGAAGATAGAAAAATGGACAAATGATACAGGTCGTTTGTTCTTAAAAGGAATCGAAAAGCCTTTTGAAATCAGTCGCAGTTACTTCTTTCAAATCAAAAAGAAATACAAAGTTTAAAAGACTATTTCGGTCTGATCCAAATACAAAAAAAAATCCCGGTGTTTACATCGGGATTTTTTTTGAGTATGAATTACTTTTTGGTATGTCGTGATAAAATGCCCAAGGGCAGTTGAACACCCGATTTGGCTTGAAGATATAACTCACCATTCTCAGTTTCGCCGGTTGGGTGAAAGTTTTGTTGCACCAGGTTTTGAACCAATAAAGCACTTAATCCAAGAGAATACACATTTAAAATAAGAAAATGCTCTTTTGGGTCGAGAATGCCTGCAATGTCTTTTAATAACTCATTGATGCTGTCTTCCAATTGCCACCTTTCCCCATTGGCTCCAATGCCATAAGCAGGAGGGTCTAAAATAATGCCATGGTATGTTTTGCCTCTCTTCAATTCCCTTTTCACAAACTTCATTGCATCTTCCACCACCCAACGAATATTGTCCAACTTGGAAGCTTCCATATTTTCTCTGCTCCAACCTATCACTTGCTTTACAGAATCAACATGTGTTACATCTGCACCCGCAGCTTTGGCAGCAATACTGGCACCACCTGTGTAGGCAAACAAATTTAAGAACTTAGCCTGCTCAATGCCTTTTAGGTGATTATAAATATAGTCCCAATTGGCAGCCTGCTCTGGAAATATTCCTACATGCTTAAATGAGGTGAGTGATAAATTAAACTTAAGTCTAAAATTAGGATTATCGTAACTAATTTGCCATTTGGTGGGTTTCTTTTTAGGGTTTATCCATTCACCGCTATGACTGCCTTTTTGTTTAAAGGTAATGTCTGTTAATTTTTTCCATTCTATTTCATCCCAAACCTTATCCCATAAAGCTTGTGGCTCTGGCCTTCTCAAAATGACTGAACCAAATCTTTCTAATTTTTCAAAATTACCACAATCTAAAAGTTCGTAGTCTTTCCAATATTCAGGAGTAAAAGTTAACATGTTATTTGGGTTCAAGAGTATATTATTCTAAAATGAAGGTGGTTCCTTCTATTGCCAACTGTGTTAATGGAAATTCAGATTTGGCTTCGTCAAGTAGTAAAGTTAAGTCTTCATACCGCGAAGAAAAATGTCCAATAATCAATTGATTTGCTTTTGCCTTTTTAGCAACTATGCCAGCTTGTTTGGCGGTGGTATGCATGGTTTTTATGGCTCTATCCAATTTATCGTGCATGAAGGTTGCTTCATGGTATAAATAGTCTACATCCTCTATCGATTGAATTACCCTTTCATCGAAAATGGTATCAGAACAATAAGCGTATGATATAGGTTGGGTTGAAGGGAAAGTTAACTCCTCATTGCGTATGGTTTTTCCTTCAGGAGTTACGTAGTCCTTGCCCATTTTAATGTCATTGAAATGAGTAAATGGAACTTTGAGTTTCTGACATTGGTCTACATTCAATTTCTTTAAAGTAAACCTTTCTTCAAATAAGTATCCAATGGTAGGTACTCTATGAAACAATGGGAACGACTTTACCCTAAAATATAGGTTTTCCAGCACTATTTCAGAAGCATTTGGGTCTAAAGCTATGTAGTGCAATGGAAAGGTAAAATCAGTTTCAGAATGTTTAAAAAAAGTATCTAAAATTTCAAACAATTCTTTCGGCCCATAAACATGAACGGGTTGTTCATGTTTCATCAAGTTCATGGATAACAACAAGCCAGGTAAGCCTAAAATATGGTCGCCATGAACATGACTAATAAAGATATGCGAGAGTTTAGACTTTTTGATTTTGTATCGTTGCAATTGCATTTGAGTGCCTTCACCGCAATCAATAAGCATGTGGTGGTCGCATATCGAAATATACTGTCCACTTGGGTGCCTATTCAATGTGGGTGATGCAGAACTATTGCCTAATATGGTTACCTCAAATGCCATGTTTATTCTTCGCCGTCTTCTAAAAATTGCTTTTCCAATTGATCCATATAAATATACTCTATCGCCTCTTCTACTTTTGGTACCATAACCAATTGTTGGTCCTCAAAGCTTGCTAACATATTTGGATCTTGGTGCACATGAATTAATAGGCCTCCTTTAAGAACCAATGTTTCAGTAATATTTTGCAAGTTCTCTAGGAGTGTTTGATGAAACTCCGTTATCGGGTTCACATCGAAAATAAAATAAACAATTTCTTCTTGCTCAATCAGTTCATTGGCCTGGCTTAAAAGTTCTTTTATGGCAGAATCATCCACCGTAGGATTAACTAGGCTGAATAAGGTATAGTGTTCGGTTTTCTCAATTGAAACTTTCATCTTTGTTGGGAACTGCTTTCGAAAATAGAAAAAATGAACAAGAAAATTGCTTTTATTACAGGTGCAAGTGCCGGAATAGGTCAAGCCACCGCCAAATTATTGGCATCCAATGGTTACAACCTTATTTTAAATGGCCGCAGAGCCAACAGAATCAAGGTATTACAAGAGCAGTTGCAAAATGAATTTGGAACCGAATCACATGCGGCAATTTTTGATATTAGGCATAAAGATGAAGTAAGATTAGCCTTTGAAGCCCTTCCCGAGGCATTTAAACATATTGATATTTTGGTAAACAATGCTGGTTTAGCAAGTGGTCTATCAACTATTGATAAAGGCTCTTTAGATGATTGGGAACAAATGATAGATACCAATATCAAAGGTTTGTTATATATCTCTAGATTGGTTATACCGGGAATGATTGAACGAAAAAGCGGCCATGTTGTAAATATCAGCAGTATTGCAGGTAAAGAAGTTTATGCCAATGGAAATGTTTATTGTGCAACCAAGTTTGCGGTAGATGCTTTAAACAAAGCCATGCGTATTGAACTATCTGCTTATCCTATTCGTGTTACAGGCATTTATCCGGGGGCAGTAGAAACCGAATTTTCTATTGTGCGTTTTCATGGAGATGAAGCCAAAGCAAAAGCAGTTTATGAAGGCTTTGATAACCTCTTAGCTTCAGATATTGCAGATGCTATTTATTATGCTATTAGTAGACCAGCACATGTAAATATCAACGAAATGATTGTGATGCCAACTGCCCAACCTGTGCCGGGAATCATTCACAGGAAATAAAAAGAATTTAGTGTTGTGAGTTTTCCATGAGGTAGGCCTTGATGAAATCATCTAAGCCACCATCCATTACCTTTTGTGTGTCGGAGGTTTCTACATCTGTTCTTAAATCTTTCACTAATTTGTAAGGATGAAAAACATAATTGCGAATCTGGCTACCCCATTCTATCCTCTTTTTCCCAGCCTCTATAGCAGATTTTGCCTCGTTTCTTTTACGTAATTCCAGTTCATACAATTGTGAACGTAACATTTGCATAGCCCTTTCTTTGTTGGCACTTTGCGAACGTTCAACCTGACAAACAATCACAATTCCTGTGGGCTTATGCGTTAACTGTACTTTGGTTTCCACCTTGTTTACATTCTGACCGCCTGCACCACCCGAACGAGAGGTTTGAAATTCTACATCCGCATCTTTGATTTCAATTTCAATGCTATCGTCAACCAGAGGGTAAACATATACAGAGGCAAAAGAGGTATGTCTGCGGGCGTTGCTATCAAAAGGAGAGATGCGCACCATACGGTGTACACCATTTTCACCTTTTAAGAAGCCATAGGCAAAATCGCCGCTCACCTCTATTGAACAGCTTTTCACTCCCGCACCATCTCCAGCTTGTTCGTCTACTACCGCAGCCTTTAAGCCATGTTTATCGGCGTACATGATGTACATACGCATGAGCATTTCTGCCCAATCTTGACTTTCAGTTCCGCCTGCTCCTGAGTTGATATTGATCATGCAGTTCATTTGATCTTCCTCATTGCTGAGCATGTTCTTGAACTCCAATTCTTCTAAAACGGAGAGGGCATGTTGATAGGCAGATTCAACTTCTTCCTCGCTGCCTTCGCCTGCTTGATAGAATTCAAATAATACTGCAAGGTCTTCAATAACCGTTTGGGTATGGGCATAGGCATCGGTCCAGATTTTTTTTAACCTAGTGGCCTTTACCAATTTTTCTGCTTCCTTTGGGTTATCCCAAAAGCCAGGTTGTAAACTTCTGGCTTCTTCTTCTCTGATGTCTAAGAGTTTGTTCTCGACGTCAAAGATACCTCCTCAGGGCATCTGCCCTTAACTTCAAATCTTTGAGTTGTTCGCTGGTCATAGTGAATCTTAAAAACTAAAAGTCGAATATGAATTAGGCGCTCGCTAAAGCGTTCTTGAAACGTTTACGGTCGTTTTCATCTAAATGAATTTTACGCAAACGCAAAGATTGAGGAGTAATTTCAACCAACTCATCCGATTGAATGTATTCCATACACTCTTCTAATGAGAAGTTAATTTTTGGTGCAATACGGGTTTTGTCATCAGAACCAGATGCACGCATATTGGTTAATTTTTTCTCTTTGGTAATATTTACTACTAGATCATCCTGACGGTTGGTTTCACCAATAATTTGACCCATATAGATATTCTCTCCAGCTTCTACAAAGAAACTTCCTCTATCTTGTAGTTTATCAATTGAGTAAGCAATTGCTTTGCCTTGTTCACCAGAAATCATTACACCATTTCCACGGTTAGGTATAGGTCCTCTCCAAGGCTCAAAAGCTTTGAATCGGTGAGCCATAATAGCCTCACCTGCTGTAGCAGTTAAAATATTATTTCTTAATCCAATGATACCACGTGAAGGAATTTCAAATTCTAAATGAATCAAATCTCCTTTAGGCTCCATTACCAACATATCACCTTTACGCTGACTTACGTATTCAATTACTTTACCTGAATATGCTTCAGGTACATTCACTGTTAAAATCTCAATTGGTTCACATTTTTGGCCATCTATTTCTTTTACGATTACCTGTGGTTGACCAACAGCTAATTCATAGCCTTCACGACGCATGGTTTCAATCAGAATAGACAAGTGAAGAATACCTCTACCATATACCAAATATGAATCAGCTGCATCTGTTTCTTCTACTCTTAATGCCAAGTTCTTTTCAAGTTCTTTGAACAAACGATCACGTAAGTGGCGAGAGGTTACAAACTTTCCTTCTTTACCAAAAAATGGTGAGTTGTTAATACAAAACATCATATTCATGGTAGGCTCGTCAATCTTAATAGGAATCAAACCTTCAGGGTTTTCAAAATCAGCAATGGTGTCACCAATTTCAAAACCTTCAATCCCCATCACAGCGCAAATGTCGCCACCAACAGCTTCTTCTACCTTCATTTTGCCTAAGCCTTCAAAAGTATAAAGTTCTTTGATGCGCGATTTTTGAATCGAACCGTCTCTCTTAACAATACTAACTGGCTGGTTTACTTTTAAGCTACCTCTTAAAATTCTACCAATAGCAATCCTTCCAGTAAAAGAAGAATAATCTAAAGAAGTGATTTGCATTTGCAAAGAACCTTCAGGTACAATAGGTCCGGGAATTTCTGAAATAATATCGTCTAATAAAGCGGTGAAATCAGTGGTAGGATTTTTCCAATCTCTTCCCATCCAACCCATTTTTGAACTACCATACATGGTATGGAAATTCAATTGCTCTTCAGTTGCTTCTAAGTTAAAGAATAATTCAAATACAGAATCATGCACTTCATCTGGACGACAGTTTGGTTTGTCTACCTTGTTAATTACTACAATAGGTTTTTTTCCTAAAGCCAAAGCTTTTTGCAATACAAAACGCGTCTGTGGCATTGGTCCTTCAAAAGCATCTACCAATAACAAAACACCATCGGCCATGTTCAAAACTCTTTCTACTTCACCACCAAAGTCACTGTGACCGGGCGTATCAATAATGTTAATTTTAACACCCTTGTAATTTACCGAAATATTTTTGGCAAGAATGGTAATTCCGCGTTCACGTTCCAAATCGTTGTTGTCGAGAATCAATTCTCCTTTGGCTTGATTCTCACGGAAAAGCTGTGTTTGATGAATAATTTTGTCTACCAAGGTAGTTTTTCCGTGGTCAACGTGGGCGATAATCGCTATATTTCTGATATTCTGCATGTTATTCCTTAAAGGGCTGCAAAGATAAGCTTTCTGCCCCATAAATTTACCAAAGAAACCTTAATGGCTTCAAATTGAAGGTGAAAGACTAGGAAAATTAAGCTTTTCTAGTCCAAATTGGGAGAATTGTCTCCATGTTATTTTAATGTAAACTGAGAAAAGTCTTTTTCTTGTAAAATAATTTTCTGATATTTTGATAAATTTTAAAGAATTGAAATCAAGAATATTTACCCTGCTTGGAGTATCATTGATGCTCAGCTCCTGTTGGATCAACTTAGATGATCGTCCTAAATACGGGAGTAATTATAAGATATACAGATCTGAGGGTAATGTTACCCAAGAAGATGTAAAGCTTGCCTTAACTTCCAAAAAGAAATATCCCGATGAGGTTTCTCAAATGGCAGAAGTAAGCAGGAGCATTTACAGTTTTGGTTATTTCCCAGCCGAAATGTCGAAAGGAATGCCCGTGAAAGCCTTTCAAAATGTATACGAAAAATACCGATGCCTTTCAGATAACAAACCCGTGTATTTTACGGAAATGTTCAACGACATGGTTACGTTCGAGGCTTTTAAGACAAAAGTTGGCGATTTAAAAACCAATAAGTATTACGACCCATTATATCTTATTACAGATTATAGCAGCGATGGTATTTTTTATTCAGATGCTAAAATGGCCTATTGGGAAAACCATGCTACAACTGTTGGAACGCCCATTCATTTGAGATACCGCAAAAAAATAAAGGACGTAAAATATTTAGGTTCGGTATACTTTCATGAGGGATACCCGCAAAAAGAAAAAGTAATAAGCATTGAAATTCCTTCTTGGTTAACGGTAGATATTCTTGAAATGAATTTTGATGGATATGCCATCACGAAATCGAGCAAAAAAGTTGTGATGGATGATTTGGTGGAGGTAAATGGAAAAGGCAAAGCGCCTAAAAAGGAAAAGTCGAAGGTTAAGCCAGATAAAATAAAAATAGTTACCTATACCATCAAAGACCTGAATGCTTATAAAAAAGAAACCAATGCAGTTGGTCCTGCTTATAACTTACCTCATATCATTATTCTCTGCAAAAACTTAGATGAAAAATTAGCTAAGCCGTATGCCATGAAGGAAAAGAAGGTGAAGAAAGAAAATACCAAAAAGGTGAGTAAGAATGACCCCGTAGAAGTAAAGCGAAGAAGACAACAAGGGAACTATAAAAAGCCATTGGTAGCAAACCTTGATGATTTATACCAATGGTACAATGAAATTGTTTCCTTAACCAAAAACGATACAACCATTACAGGTAAAAAAGCTAGAGAAATTACAGTTGGATGCAAAACCAAAAAGGAAAAGATGGAGAAAGTCTTTTATTGGGTTCAAGACAATATTAGATATGTTGCTTTTGAGGATGGATTGGCTGCCTTTAAACCAGAACCTTGTCAGGAGGTTTTAGCCAACCGCTATGGAGATTGTAAAGGCATGGCTAACTTGCTCAAGAATATGCTTACATCAGTAGGTATAGATGCACATATTACTTGGATCGGAACAAAACATATACCTTATGATTACCGCATCCCTTCTGTTATTGTAGATAACCACATGATATGTACGGTATTTTTAGATGGCAAAACATATTTTCTTGATGGCACAGAAGATTATATTGGCATAGAGGATTATGCGCATCGTATTCAAGGCAAGCCTGTACTTATTGCCAATGGAAGTACTTTTTTAATTGATACAGTGCCCGACTTACCTGTAGAGCGCAATTTAGTAAGCAGAACTGCTGGCTTTAGAATAGAACAAGATAAATTGGTGGGGTTGGTTACTGAAGTGTTAAAGGGCGAACCAAAAACACAATTGATTTGGGCCGTAAATAATTTGCCAGGTGAAGAAAAGGAAAAAGCATACTACAGATATTTAAGAGAAAGTTACCATTATATACTTCCTGATAGTATTAAGGCAAGTGATATCACTAATCGTACGGCCGACTTTAAACTCGATTATAAATTAACGTTAAAAAATCATGTTTTACGCAAGGGCAATAGTGTATTTGTGAATCCAGATTATAGTTATGAATTAGAGAATAAAAAGGTTGATACTGCTCGGATATTCGACCTAGAGTTTAGTCATAAAATAAACATGGATATCAATTATATGATTCAAATTCCCTCGGGTTATCAAGTAGCATTTATGCCTCCAAGAATTGAAATAAATAATCCGGAGTTTTATTTATTGGTTTCATACACACGTGAAGGAAACATTGTGAGATATGTGAAGAAATTACAGGTGAAAAAGGGGGTGATTACCAAAGCGAATTTTTTGGCTTGGAACAATATGTTGTATCAATTGCAAAGCAGTTATAACCATTACCTACAATTTCAAATGTAATAAGGGCAAACCCATTAAAGTCAAAAATTCATGCAACGCTATACAATATTTTTAGTTTACCTGTTTCGTTTACAGGTTCAACGTATACTGCCAAAGTTATTCCTTTTGGTATTTCTCTTCCAATTTTTAACCAGTTCTATTCACGCACAAGATTTCGATCCCGATTCTAAAATTTATAATAAGGTAAGAAAGGCACTGAAAAAATGGGAGAGTGCAGATAAAGATCCTTTTGCTAGCTCTGTTACCTATCCAGAAAAATGGAAAGATGAATCGGTGATTATTTTATACAGACGTCACTCCAATGATTACCGATTGAAGTCGCCCTATGGCTTTACCCGAATTCGTTTGAAGTTGAATGATTTGGCGGCTGTAGAGACCTTCTCTTATTTAGAGTTTTCAAGTAATAATTTTTTAGATGTAAAAATCATCAAGCCAGATGGTAGGGTAGAAAAAGTGAATCTGAAGAATGCATTTAAGCAAGAACTGAAATTCAACAAGCCTGGTTATAATGCCATTTTTGCTTCGCAGGAATACCGTATTCCACTCACTGGACTAGAGCCTGGAGATATACTTGATGTGGCCACGCTCACACGCCACCAAGACTATGACTCTTATCTCACAGCCATTTATCCAACAAGATATTTTAGGTTAGATGCAGTTGGAAAAAGACGCACCCAAATTATTGCCCAATCATTAAATGGTGCTGCAAAAATGAAAATGAAAAGAATCAAAGGGGGATATTATTATGAACTCACAGATTCTTTGATAGAAAAAAGTAGGGTTGAGGTAAATGCTGTTAGGTACCTGTCTGAACCTATTGTTCGGTTTACAGCCATTGATTCCAAAATATACAAGAGAAAAGCATTTAATACTAAAAATGGTTTTATTATTAGAGAACTGAGTGAGGCTGAAATAGCCAAGTATTATAGGCAATATACACGCAAACCTTATAGGGGAGTTTCAAGCAAATATTATTACGAATTCTTAAAAGAATATGGATATAAACTTCCAGCCGAGGAGTACTTTGTTAAATATTACTACTTCTGCAGAGATCGCATGTATAAGCCAGATATTGCCCTGAACCAAAAAACCTCTCAGGTAGGTACAGAATTTCTGCGCATGATGGTGGTGCATTTGAAAAAAAGAAATATCCCTTATCGCTTTGTTTTATTGCCTTCTAAATATACGGGCGGCTTAAAAAATATTTTGTTTGAACGCGATTTTAATGTAGGTCTGGAAGTGATTTTACCAGAGCGCACTTATTATATCACAGAGTTTGGTCCATATACACATCCAGATATGTTTACCGAAGATTACGAAGGCATGGATGTATTGGCTTTTTCTAGGAAAGATACCCGTAAAAAAAGAGTGGGAGAGAAGATAAAAATGGAGTCGTCTTCTGCCGCCAGCAATTCTACCACCATTCAAATTGAAGCGAAATTACTCAGCTTTCCAGACACCTTTTTAATGAAACAAACAAACATTATGAGGGGATATAATGCAGATGGTTTAGAAGATTTTGGAAATAATTACAAGCAACTGTTAGATGACTATAGCACACAAGTGCGCATTCCAAAATATCATAATAAAAAATATCCTTTGCTGTTTTTCACGCGTAGAGAATTATATGCACCTAAAACATCGCTTGATTTTATTAAAAAAGAAGAAGAACGCAAAGAGTTGGCATACCTTCAAAATCGTGAGAAGGAGCGCAAGGAAAGATGGAAGAAAAGCCTAAAAGAGGAATACTTGGTATTTTCAGTTGATACCATTATCCCATTTAGCAATGGTGGAGATCCTGAAAAACGTGAATTGAAATTTTATTCAGAATATAAAATTGGCGATATGCTTGCCCATGCAGATAATAGGTACATTTTAAATGTAGGTGCCATGCTTGGTTCATTGCCAGAAATAAACCAAATGCGCAACAGGTTAGAACGCAAACAAGCTTTCTATAATGATTACAACCGCGAGTTAAAGATGGTCTTAGATATTGAAGTTCCATATAATATGTCGGTGAGCGATCTCAATCAACTCAATACTTCCTTTGAAAATAAATTGGGGAATTTGGTTTCAACAGCAAGCATGCAAGGCAGAATATTGCATTGGGAGCTTACCTTGGTTCAAACCGGATTTGAATACAAGGTGGAAGATTGGCCTGCTTATTTAGCGTTAACAGATGCGCTTTCAGCCCTAACTAAAGTTCAATTGGTTTCAGAAAACTAATATCAGCACACATGAAAAATTGCAATAAATTTTATACTAATCTATATCTCATGCTTCTGTTGTTTTTGGGTTTCGGTTCGAACCAAAAGGCCGAGGCACAAATTGTTGTTGGAGAGCTAGGTTATTCACCGTTGGGCGTTTTTACCAATGATATTGGATTCAACAAAAATGTGATAACCCTTGGAGCAAATATCATAAATGGCTCTCATAAAATGATTGGATTAACACTTGATTATTCAAGCAATAAATTTGATGACGAAGAAGAGAGATATAATTTTTTTGGTCCAAGCAAAGTGGCTAAATTAACCTACAACACCAGTTTAGTTCGATTGAATTATACCCGATACTTTTTTTTAGTAGGTGAATTGGATGTGCCATTTCAATGTTTTTTAACGGGCGGCTACTCCCTAGGATTTGAGACCAGAGGCATTTCATTAAACAATAAAGATGTTTTTACGGATAATGAAATAACAGAACTTAAAAAAGATTATAACGGCCTAACAAATAAGAGTTTTGTGCATATGCAAATTGTATTTGGTGCAGCTGTGCAGTATAACTTTACCAGAAATATTGGTTTAAGAGCCGAATTAAATTACGGAACAGGATTTAGCAATACAGATGAAGTTTTTTCAGCATCTTATTTCCCTAAATTCAGCTTGTGTTACAAACCCGATTATATTTTCAGATAAAATTAAGTGTGGGAATTGTGAAAAATATCTGACCTTTGTGCCATGCGTAAGTTTTTATCCTATGCCCTGTTAATTGCTTTTACCTTGCCTGTGTTGCAAGCTGGGATAAAGGTGCATTACTGTGGCAACGAACTTACGGGCATCGATTTTTTTAATGGGTTAATCCATACAGAAGATTGCGATTGCGCAGAGGATGGAGAAGAGGCATGCTGCACAGATTTGGTGATTCAAGCACCCGATGCCAAAAATTTGGTGCACCAAAAGGTGAATCAAAATGCCAATCCAAGGCAATTTTCCATCATCCTATATCCTTTGGTTCGAACCGAAACTTCTTTTGCCTCTGCTGGCCAGAAAGAATGGAACCAATTAGAGCACTATTGCCTTGCACCGCCACAACAGCCAGATTTAGCTTTTATTGGTGTTTTTAGAATTTAGGGCCTGAAGTAGTTTACCTACTACTCAGCTTCTTTTTTTATTCATCATTATAAAAACTAAACAAATGAAATCAATTCAAATAGTATTTATCGGCCTACTGTTGTTCCTTTTCTCAAACCAAGTTTCAGCACAAAAGGCAAAAACAGAAAAAGTAACTTTTAAAGTTTATGGCAATTGTCCTATGTGCAAAAGCCGCATGGAAACTGCCTGCGATGCCAAAGGTATTAAAATGGCTGAATGGGATGTAGATACCAAAATAATGACCGTGGTATTTAATCCAGCTAAAATAACCTTAGAGCAAATTCATCAATTAATTGCAGATAGCGGTCATGATACCGACCTGAAAAAAGCAAATGATGCAGTGTATAAAAACCTGCCAGATTGCTGCTTGTATCGTGAGAAACCCAATACGCACCACGACTAATGAAAGCATATCTGTGTGTAATTCTGAGCCTTTGTTTTGTTATTGAAACAAAGGCTCAGACTCCTGCTGCACTTAAGGGTGTAGTAGTTGAGACAAGTAGTAATGGAAAAATTGAACCTATTGCCGGAGCGCTCATTCATTGGTTAGGCAATAACAAAGCCGTTTCTACAGATAGTTTGGGTGTGTTTTACGTTCCATTAGATGCGAAAAGCAATAGGTTGATTGTACAAGCCATAGGGTTTAAAACAGATACCATTACCGTTAACGGAGGAAATAACCTTCGGGTGATGATGATTAGCAAACGTAATTTTGAAGAGGCTGTGGTGAGTTATGAGCGCAAAACCACTGAAGTATCTTTCATTGATCCATGGAAAACTACCATCATGAATGAGAAGGAATTGTTTAAAGCTGCTTGTTGTAATTTATCTGAAAGTTTTGAAACCAACCCCAGTGTTGATGTAGCATACGGCGATGCACTCACAGGTACCAAGCAAATTCAAATGTTGGGTTTAGGTGGTCAATATACCCAAATGAGTATTGAGCAATTGCCCGGAATTAGAGGTATTGCCACCAACTTTGGACTTACCTATATTCCTGGTACATGGATCAACTCCATTCAAGTAAGTAAAGGAATGGGATCGGTAGTAAATGGTTTTGAAAGTGTATCTGGACTTATCAATGTTGAACTTCATAAACCTACTACAAAAGAGAAAGTATATCTGAATGCTTATGCAAGTGAAGGAGGCAGATATGAGGCCAATGTGGTTTTTGCCCATCAACCTACTAAGATGTTTTCTCATGCCTTGTTTTTACATGGAAGCACCTTTGCCTTAAGAATGGATAGAAATAAAGACGGGTACATGGATAACCCTATTGGCTCGCAAGGAAATGTTTTATATAGATTTTTGGTTGACAATAAAACGGGTTTAGTATTTCAAGGATCCATTCAATACTTGCGCGATGAAAAAACGGGTGGGCAAATGGACTATGAACGCAACCATACAGATACTAGTATGGCCCATTTATACGGTACCCAGGTAGATGCCGAAAGGTTAAGTGGATCTATGCGCTTAGGTTATGTGTTTAAAGGCTCTCAATTTAGAAGTGTGGGCTTGCAAATAAATGCCTCACAACAAAGCTTTGATAATTTGTTTGGTAAAAACCTGTACGTAGGTAGACAAAAAAGTTTTTATAGCAATTTTATCTATCAGGATATATTGGGGAATATTAACCATAAAGTTAGAACAGGCCTGAGCTTGCAAATAGACAGTGTAAGCGAAGTATTAGATAATGAGCAATCAAACTATTACAGTGCCCCATCGGAAACAGTTACTAAGAATTGGCCATTTTATAGGTATGAAAGAGTGGCAGGCGTATTTGGTGAATATACCTACAGTTATTTGGCAATATTTACCCTAGTGGCAGGGGCTCGCGCTGACTATCATTCAAGTGTTGGTTGGATGTTTGTTCCAAGGTTACATGTAAGATACGCTCCTTGGTCGAGCACCGTATTTAGGGCATCTGCGGGTAAAGGTTGGAGAACAGCCAATTTACTTAATGAAAATATGAGTTCCTTATTGAGTTCACGCAGGGTTTATTTTATGCCAGGAAACAACGCATATAGTTCATCTGCTGCCTATGGTTATAAGCCAGAAGTGGCTTGGAATTTTGGTGTAAACATTACCCACGAATTCAAACTCAATTACCGCAAAGGAAATATTGGCATAGATTATTATTATACCCAATTCGAAAATCAAGTTTTTGCCAACCGTGAATTTGCCAGAACCCTAGTTTTTACTGAGCACAAAGGAGGTTCTTTTAGCAGTAGTTTTCAGATTCAAGCCGATTATCAACCTATCCGCAGATTGGATGTGAGATTTGCCTACCGTTGGTTTGATGTAGAAAATAATTTCACAGGCACTTGGTTGCAATTGCCCTTTATTGCCAAAAACCGTTGGTTCCTAAATATGGCATATACTACCAAAAGTAATTGGGGTTTTGACTTAACCATAAACAGGGTGGGAGAAAAGCGAATACCTTCTACTTTGGCCAATCCTGAATCATTACAATTACCTGCCTATTCAGATCCTTATATGTTGGTGAATGCACAAATAAGTAAGAAGTGGAAAAAGAGATTAGATGTATACATTGGCGTTGAAAATATTTTTAATTTCCAACAACCAAATGCCATAGTAGATCCAGCTAATCCTTTTGGTACCTACTTCGATGCAAGTTTGAGTTGGGGGCCCGTTTTTGGGAGAATGTTTTATGGTGGTTTGCGCTTTAAAATGTAAACTAGCTGATTGTTCATGGACCATGGTCTAAATGACTTTGTTTTGAATGAAATATCTTGTATTTTTTTGATGGGAATGAATAGCAAACAAGCAACATTTTATTTGAGTTTTAACAACGGCGTGTTTGGCAGCAATTACTTGTTTGCGTGTATGCTAGTTGGGTTATCTTTTGCACTTATTGCTTGCGGAAAAAAAGGTCCTCCACCGCCCGAGCCAACTACTGCAACCAATTTTATTTATGGAGCAGATGTTTCTTTTTTACCTGCCATTCGCACTTCTGATTATGTAGTGCAAAACCAAAATGGTGTACAAGAAGATATGCTTTTATCTTTGAAAAAGGCAGGTTTTAATACCATTCGTTTACGTGTGTGGCACCAACCTGCAGACCCTATTCACGGACTTGTAGAAGTGAAAAAGTTAGCTTTAGAAGCTCGTAATATGGGTTTCAAAATTTGGCTTAGTGTGCATTATTCAGATACCTGGGCCGATCCTGGTAACCAAAGCAAACCAAAAGCTTGGGCCAATGTCTCATATGTAGCATTGCTCGATAGCGTTTATCAATACAGCAGCCATGTGGCAGAAGAAATACAACCTGAATACATGCAAATAGGTAACGAAACCAATCATGGATTTTTATGGCCAGAGGGAAATGGTGCCAATGCCAATCAGTTTTTTGCGCTTTTTCAAAGTGCTTCAAAAGGTATTAGAGAAAAAGCACCTAAAACACAAATCGTACTTCATTATGCAGGGTATAGAAATGCTGTTGATTATTTTAATTGGACAAAGGCGTTAGACTTTGATGTGGTTGGCTTGTCTTATTATCCCATGTGGCATGGTAAGAGTTTAGATAGTTTGGTTCAGACCGTACAAACCTTAAAATTAACTACCCAAAAACAAATGATGTTAGCAGAGTATGCTTACCCTTTTACTTATGGCTGGAATGATTATACCAACAATGTTTTAGGAGACAGTACCCAAATACTTCCGCAATTTCCTGCCACGCCCTTGGGTCAGAAACAATACATATTAAACTTGCTTCAAATGATAAAAGAAAAGGGAGCAGATGGTATGGTTTATTGGGGTGCAGAGTGGGTAGCATTTAGAGGTAAAACTGCTACCAATGGATCCACATTTGAGAACCAAGCTTTATGGGATTTTGATGGCAAAACATTGCCCATTTTACAACAATAATTTAGGGATTTTGAATCACTATTTTATTTGTGAATTGGTGCCTATCCGACACAAATTCCACATAATATAAGCCATTGGATAGGGTAGGTAAATTGAGTTGTTGTTCACCTGCTAAACAGGCATCCTGCCATATAACCTCGCCTTGTTGGTTCATAAACCTTAGGTATCCATTTTCTGGCGTATTTATATGTAACTCTGTAGAAGTTGGGTTCGGATATAAACGTAATGGGTTTTCTGCAATAACATCAGATACCGCACCATTCCTGTATTCTCTACCCAGTTTTACTTCTTCAATCATCCAACCTTCATGTGCTTTGGAGCTATCGGAAGCTTGGTATACAAAACGTATGGCAATGGGTCTTAGTTCTGGTTTTTTTACCAATATGAAATAAGTGAAATTTAATTCGGTTTGAACCCAATTGTTTGATTTGCCTGAGAAACCTGCTTCACCATTGAATAACAAGTTGCTTTTTTCATACAATCCCTGGTGCCACCAATTGGGTGAAAAATAACCTGTATCGCTCCAAATTGGATAATATTTCTCGCCTCCATCGGTAGATATAAAAATGCTTCCACCACTCAAACTGTCGAAATCAAATTTGTGTTTAATGCTAATATGGTAGTTGTCGGCTTGGCGTTCTGGATAGGGAAAAGCAAAATCTAGGTGAGATAGTTTTTTTCCAGTAAGTAAATTAACAGTATCTGTTATCCAAACTTGTTTGGTTCCAGTATCAGGCTTGAGCCAGCTTTTTTGTGAAAAGCCATGTGTCCAAATGCCACCGCTGTCTACAATTGGGTTGGGTATAGAATCATAATAAAAAACCTTATCCATTCTTACAGGAAATATGCCTCTTTTTTGAGCAGAACTTGATACGGCTCCAACAAAAAGCATAGCCAATAAAATGGATAAGGTTTTCATATTTATAAATAAGTCGCAGAATTAATGTCCGCCACTTATTTTTTTATCAAAGTTAATTCCTTGGTCTTTTAAAATGCCACTAACTTTATAAGCATAAAATGCTAAATAGGCAAAACACAATACGCCTACAATATAGCTGTATTGGATATTGTTTATTTCATCTGCCACAAATCCTTGTAACCATGATACAATACCACCACCCATAATCATCATAATTAAAAAGCTACTACCCTGACTGGTATGTTTTCCTAGGCCACTAATAGCAAGTGTGAAAATACATGGCCATAAAGTACTGCAGAACAAACCTACACTTGTAAACGCATATACGCTTGTCATACCAGTTGTAGTCATACCTACAAACAAAGCCAAAATTCCTAGGATAGAGAAAATTAGCAACATTCTAGCAGGGTTTCCTTTACTGGCAATGTCTGCTCCAATTAAAACGAGAATGATAAGCGCATAAACATAAAAGGGAGTTAAATCATGTTCAGCAACAGCATTCACAAATAAGAAAACACCAAAGGCAATATAAGGGGCAACAAAGCGTAAGATTTTTTGGGTGCTCATATTATCAGTAAAAGCTTCTACGGCTCCAGTCCATCTACCAATCATTAAACTTGCCCAATACAAAGAAATATAAGGAGCAATGTCTTTGGTAAGGAAGCCTAAGTTCTTTTCCATATAGGCAGGCAAGTTACTGGCTGTAGATACCTCAACACCTACATAAACAAAAATGCCTATCATACCCAAAATCAATTGTGGGTATTTGAGGGCAGAACTTCTGCTGTTTTTGGTGTCACCTTCTTCTTCAACAATGGCTGCCGGACGATCTGGTATTGAAGAGAATTTCAATAAAATAGCAACCAATAAAAATGCCAAACCTAGCACCAAATAAGGGATTTTAACACTTTCTATACTCATCGACGTATTGCTTGAACTGGCAGCCCCAAAAATGGCAAAACTTACAATAAGCGGTCCAATGGTAGTTCCTAAATTGTTAATACCCCCAGCCATGGTTAAACGCTGTGAGCCGGTAGTAATTGGTCCAAGGGCAATGGCAAGTGGGTTAGCAACTGTTTGTTGCAATGAAAAGCCCAAAGCCACGGTAAACAAACCCGATAACATTAAAGGAAAAGAGGCATTGTTTGCTGCTGGGTAAAACAAGAGGGTACCTAGGGCAGATATTGCCAAACCAAGAGCCAAGCCATTCTTATACCCAATTTTATTTACCAAATCTTGTTTAAGCACCATAGAAATTCCCATATATATGAGTGAACCTACAGTATAGGCAATATAAAATGCCAAAGAAACCAACTGACTTTCACCTTGAGTAAGGTTAAAGGTTTGTTTAAAAACAGGGATCAAAATATCGTTGCTGGCTGCAACAAAACCCCAAAAGAAAAACACAATAACAAGAGGAATAAACTGACCCCAATTTGTTTTAGTAGAATCAACGCTCATAATAGGTATTTAGATAATTTTTTAATAACGCATAATACTATTTTCTCACGTTAAATTTATATAAAGACATGATATTTTTAAGTAAAATGACGTGAAAATAGGCTTAACTTTGTTATACAAATACCCAAAATTATGATATCCAAAATAGTTGTCCCTACAGATTTTTCGGCTCCTGCCAAGCAGGCCATGGATTATGCATTGGCACTTTCAAAGCGACTGAATGCAGAAATTCAGATTTTGCATATCAATCAAGTTGCCATGGTAGATGCCAGTATGCCTGCAGAAACCTATCAAATGTTTATCAAAGAAATTGAGGACCAAACTACCGAACAATTTGCCAAATTAGAGCAAGAGGTTTTAAAAGGAAGTGGTTTAAAATATAGCATGCATAGCCGTTATGGTTTTGTGGCAGAAGAAGTATGTGATTTTGCCCAAAAACATGAAGTAGATTTGATTGTTATGGGTACTACAGGCGCTAGTGGTGCCATGGGAGTTTTGTTTGGAAGTAATGCGGCATCTGTTGTAGCAAAAACTACTGTGCCTGTAATTGTTATTCCAAAAGATACACAGTTTAAAGACCTTACTCGTATTGTATATGCTACAGATTACAACGAGCCTGAATTCCCTGCTATGATGCGATTGATATATTTCGCAGAACAGTTTGATTGTCCGCTCGATATTTTACATGTAAAGTCAGACCACGATCGTTATTTCAATTCAGAGAATAACTTTTTCAAGAAAAATAAAGGAAAGATATCCTATTCAAATATCCATTTTGTAGAGTTAGAAAAGGGAGATATCATTCAATCTATCAATGGATATGTAGACGAAAACCAAGTGGATATGCTGGTTATGGCCAAACATAACCGCAATTTTTTTGACAGATTATTCCACCGCAGCCTGAGCAAACAAATGGCGTTTCATACGCACATTCCTTTGCTCATTCTGGTGAAAAATTAACCGTTCATAGAAGCCAAAAACTCTTCGTTGTTTTTTGTTGAACGCATGTTTTTCAACATCACATCCATTGCTTCTTCTGGGTTCATATCTGCTAAGTGATTGCGCAGTACCCAAATTCTTTGCAGGGTTGTTTTTTCTAACAACAAATCATCTCTACGAGTACTAGATGATACAATATCTATGGCAGGGAAAACACGCTTATTAGCCAGTTTTCTATCTAACTGAAGTTCCATATTACCTGTACCTTTAAACTCTTCAAAGATTACTTCATCCATCTTCGAACCTGTTTCAGTTAATGCTGTGGCAATAATGGTTAATGAACCACCATCTTCAATTTTACGTGCGGCACCAAAAAACCTCTTTGGTTTGTGTAAGGCATTCGCATCAACACCACCCGAAAGAATTTTTCCAGATGCCGGCTGTGCCGTATTAAATGCACGCGCCATACGGGTAATTGAATCTAATAAGATCACCACATCATGACCGCATTCAACCAATCTTTTGGCTTTTTCTAAAACAATATTCGCTAGTTTAACGTGCTTTTCTGCAGGTTCATCAAAGGTAGAGGCAACAACTTCTGCACGCACACTTCGTTGCATATCTGTAACCTCCTCTGGACGTTCATCTATCAATAAAATCAATAAATAAACCTCAGGATGGTTTTTAGCAATGGCATTGGCAATGTCTTTTAATAAAATGGTTTTACCTGTTTTAGGTTGTGCCACAATTAATCCACGTTGACCTTTACCAATAGGCGCTAATAAATCGATGATACGTGTTGAGTACGTTACTGAATTATCTGCTAACCTCAATTTCTCATCTGGAAACAAAGGAGTAAGGTGTTCAAATGCTACACGATCACGCACCTCTGAAGGGATTCGGCCATTGATAGATTCAACTTTAACCAAGGCAAAATACTTTTCACCCTCTTTTGGCGGACGAACAGTTCCGTGACAAGTATCGCCTGTTTTTAAGCCAAACAATTTTATTTGAGAAGGAGATACATATACATCATCTGGAGATGGCATGTAGTTATAATCTGAAGAGCGCAAGAATCCGTAACCATCACTCATCATCTCTAATACACCTTCTGCACTTACCAATGCCTCTAATTCTTGGTAGGCTATTTTTTCTTGGCGCGGCTCGGGTTGGCGTTCTGGTTGATTGTTTCTTTCAGGTAAATTACTTCTTTCTTGTTGAGGAGGATTGTTTCTTTCTTGCTGATTTTGCCTATCAGGGTTGTTATAATTATTTCCGCCATTGTTCCCATTGGTATTTTCATTTCGTGGGTGACGAGGTTGATTTCTGTCGTTGTTCCTATCGTTTCTTTCTCCACGAGGTTCATTTCTATCATTGCGTTCATTACGCCACTTGTCTTTTCTATCGTGGTTTTTTTGGAAAGGCGGTCGGTTATTTTCTGCTTCTGTAGGTTTACTTTCTTCTTTTGCAGGTTGATTGTTCTCTACCGGGATGATGGATTCAATAACTTTTGGTTCTTCTGCTTTAGGAGCAGGAGCAACAAATTCCATTTTTTCTTGAACAATGGTAGGTGCACTTTCTTCCAATTTTGTTGCCTTAGCAACACGTGGGCGACCTCTTTTCTTAGGGGCTGAATCGCCCTCAGTGCCTGGTTCGGCAGGATTGTTTTGATTTTCCAAAATAGCAGATATGAGTGATTGTTTGTCGAGTCCCGTAGATGACAGACCCTGTTTTTTTGCAATTTCTTTTAACTCTGAAACGAGTTTTTCTGACAAAGAAGTAAGATTAAACATGTAGCTTTTTTAAATGAATCCATCAACTGCAAGCAGGTTACCAACAGATACTGATAAAGCTTTGGGGGAGTTGATTGGGAATACAATAGTAAGGATTTAATCCTGAATAACAAATTTCTTCAAAACCTTCCTCTTGTTATTCAGATTTACTGAGAGCCTTTTTATAAACTTCTAAACAACGTTTGCGTGCGAAGTCATGATTTACAATGGGTTTGGGGTAATTTCCAGTATTAATTTCTGGTACCCATTTTTTGATGTACCCCCAATTTTTATCAAATTTTTCAGTTTGTAGGGCAGGATTAAATACCCTAAAATACGGTGCTGCGTCGGTTCCACAACCTGCAGCCCATTGCCAACCCCCATTATTTGCACTCAAATCAAAATCAAGTAACTTCTCCGCAAAATAATGCTCACCCCATTGCCAATTGATCAATAAATGTTTGCATAAGAAACTGGCTACAATCATGCGTACTCGGTTATGCATAAAGCCAGTTTGGTTCAATTCTCGCATGCCTGCATCTACAATTGGGTATCCTGTTTTGCCTTCACACCAAGCATGAAACTCTTCTTCATTGTTTCGCCAAGCTATTCTTTCATAATCTGATTTAAATGGAGCTCTCACAACATGGGGAAAAGACCACAAAATTTGCATGTAAAAATCACGCCAAATCAATTCATTTAAAAAGGTCTCATTTAAGGACAAAGCCTTCCTTGCTTTCTCACGAATACTAATGGTTCCAAACCTAAAGTGAATGCCAAGATGGCTCGTTCCTGGTATGGCCGGAAAATCTCTTTGGGTGCTGTATTTCTTTATTAAATCTTGACTAACCTCTCTTGAAGGAAAATTGATTTCGCTTGGTTGGAACCCCATCTCATTTAAAGTAGGTATCGGTTCAAACCGAAACGATTGAATGAAGTGTGAATAGTATCCTTCACATGGATAAGCTTTGAGATAATAGAGCATGTTAGGCTGCGACTTGCTTATTTTGGAGGCAAGCTTTGCTTTCCATTTTTTCGAATAAGGAGTAAAAACTGTATAGGGTTTCCCATCGTCTTTGCATACCTCCTCTTTTTCAAAAATACATTGGTCCTTATAACTCTTAAAACCTACTCCTTTGGTTCCTGCCATAAGAGCTATTTTTTCATCTCTTTCTCTGGCAGAAGGCTCGAAATCATGATTGCAATAAATGCTATCAATGTCATATGTATCTATTAGCTTAGCAAATATTTCTTCGGGCTTTCCGTAATATACTTGAATGCCCGATGACAATTCTTTTAACTCTTTTTGCAAGCGCATTATTTCTTGATGAATAAAGCTCACGCGCGCATCGGTGGGGGAGGATAATTTAGAAAGAATATGGCTATCAAAAATGAACAAGGGTAATACAGATTTGCCACTTTTGAGTGCGTGGTATAATCCTGCATTGTCTTGCAACCTTAAATCTCTTCTGAACCAAAAAACTTGCAACTTCATGAGAAATTAAACCACCATTTACCTGAAATGTTTCAATACAGGCTTCTTTTGTCTTTTAGAATCATATCTTCTGTTAGGTAGGGTAAGAAAAACCGGAAGAAAGTGCCTTTGCCGTGGGTTGAAACTACTTGAATATCTCCCTTTAATGATTTTAAAGTTTGTTTTACAATATAGAGTCCCAAACCAGATCCATTAGAAGTGGGTGAGCCCCTATAAAACATGTCAAATATCTTCGGTCTAATTTCTGAAGGAATGCCTTCACCATTGTCTTCTAAAATTACCTCCACACCTCTCTCATTGGCACTAGCACGTATCAAAATAAATTTATTGGGCTCAGACGGTCTTTGGTATTTTACCGCATTGGTAATTAAATGGTCTAATATCATGCTGAGTCTTGGCTTATCTGTTACCACATGCAAGCCCTCCGGAATGCGCATTTTAAATTCAATCCTGTCATTTGCTTGTATAAACTCCATTTCGGCCATAAGGTCTTTTATTAAAACAGATAAGTCAATGGGCTCAGGAATGATATCAAACCTCTTGTTTTTAGAATACTCTAATATTCTTCTAATCACCCGGTCGGTTCGGTTCAAACCTTCTTTCATGTGCTTTAAAAGCGTATGCAAATCGTTGTCGTTAGGGTAAAAATCTTCCTCACAAATTTGAACCAAACGTAACACCGAAATAAGTGGAGCCCGCAAATCATGTGAGGTGCTATACACAAATTTATCTAACTCTTCATTGATGCGAATCAGTTCTTTGTTTCTTCTCTCCAATTCCAATTCATCTAATTTTCTTTGGTGAATGTTTCTGATAACAGAGATGGTTCCTATAATTTCACCTTGTTCTCTTAAGGCAGATACTTTCACCTCTATCCATATTTTTTTTAGACTTTTGGTTTGACCCAATAGCTCAAAGGCATCTTCTACATTTTGCTCCCCTGTTACCCTTTTCTCATGCCTTTGCCTGCAGGCCAATTGATAGGCAGGGGCAATGAAATCCTCAAAGTAACAATGCGCTAAATCATTTTCACTTAATTCAAATAATTGTTCAAACTGTTTGTTGGCAAATACCACCTTGCCTTCCACATCATCAATTACCAATGCATCATTAATGTTCTCTACTACCTGTTTATACTTTTCATATACATTACATAATTCTGTTTCGGCCTGTTTCCTTTCATTTATATCCTGCAAAACATAAACAACCAAGGCGTATTCTGTAAGATTAATTTTTTTTGCCTCGAACCAATAAGTGGCTCCTAAATAATTAATGTTTATGTCGGCCTTACATTCAGTTGTAATTTCAGAAAGGGGGGTCAAAAAGAAATTTACATCAAAAGGCACATAACAAGATACCAAAGTGCCTTCATTATTTAATAGGATTAAATAGGACTTACTAGAAATTAAACTATTGTTCAGTAGCGTTTCATACAAGGGCAAGCTTGTGGCATTGAGTTCCTGATTAGGCAGCAGGTTTCCTAGTTTAAAAGGCGTTTGAGACATAGAGTAAGGTTAGGTAGGTAGAACGAAGTTAATATAAATAGCGTAAAAACAACTATTTAAATAGAAAAATCAACCATTAAGGTAAATACCTGTAAGGTTTAACCCTTATAATTCCATGAAAAGTTCCATAAAAGCTACATGCATTCCAACTTCCTCAACTGATTTATATTCATTACTCTTTTTGTTAAACAAAGGGTTGGTGTGGTTAAGGTGGGTGAACCAAATCTTATTTCGCTGCTCTGCACTCATACCTTTCAGCAATTCCATGGTTTCTACAACACATGGATGAGGCACCTCTTTCATCTCTCTATTTTTTAATTCTTTACCGTCAAAAAAAGTGGCATCTAATAAGGCAATATCAACTTGTTTAATCCATTTTTCAAGAGAATGATTCCACTTTTCCCATTTATCTATATCTGGTATATATAACATAGATTTTATTGGACCTTCAATTAAATAACCAACTGTTTCAGAAAATTCATCTCTATGAGGAACCAACAAGGGTGTAATGTGTAATTGCTTATTCAGTTCTATAGATTGACCTTCTTTTATTGTATTAATTCGAATGTTATTGAGTTTTACCAATAAACTCCATGGGCCATTATTTTCCAAAAATTGGGTCATTTTTGGCATTGCATAAACAGGCACGTTCTGCGTATTCCACGACTCCTTGCCTAAATACATCAAGCCTGCATAATGGCCTACATGTGCATGCGTTAAGAAAATTCCATCTGGTTTTCGGTCTGAACCAAATCCAGCCTTTTCTTGGAGCCGGGCATTTTGAGTAATAATGTCGGGGGTAGCGTCTATGAGAAATGTTTTTTCGCTTGAATAATCTATCAAACCAAGAGAACTTATTTTTCTGGTAGGATCAGGTTTTTGAATCAAATGTTTGCAACATCTTTTTTCACACCCTATTTGCGGCGACCCAGCATCTTGTGCCGTACCCAATACCAAAAAGTGTACGCCCTTTTTTTGGTGAAGGGCATTTGGCAGAAAAAATACTTGGGTAAACCAAAGCCAAAGAATTAGTAAAATAGGGTTAAACATAATTGGCTTTTTATGGAGAATGGGTAAGGTTAAAGAGTTGGTCTATTTTTGAGTTGTAATCCTTGAAGAAAATTTCGCAATACTTGGTCTTTGCACACACGGTATTGCTCTTGCTCTGGGCGCCTAAAAAGAGCGCTTAATTCATGCTTGCTAAATTTAAAATCGGCCAAATCTAAGAGTTCAAGAATATCTTCATCTTTGAGATTCAACGCAATTTTTAGTTTTCTTAAAATGATATTGTTGTTGAGTTTTTTCTCGGCAATTGGAACTTGGTCATCTTTTTTTCCTCGCTTAGAAATAATCAAACCATTGAGGTAATGGGCCAAAAACTCATCATGCAAGGAACTAAATTCTGGATCATCATCTTTTTTTAACCAGTTGCTTAATCGCTCTCGGTTAACTTCAATTCCTCCCAACAAGAAAAGTTCCATCATTTGGGTGTCGTTATAGTTAAATGCATAACGCAATCGTCTTAAAATATCATTATTTGTCATGAACTGCTAACTTAGTGAATTTATTCCGCATGCAAAGGCGTGTGTATAATTCCCTCTTATACCTTTTTTAATTCCATACTAAAGGTACTGCCAACATTGATTTCGCTTTTGATGGAAATGGTTGTACCCATTGCTTGTGCAAAGTCGTTGCAAATAGTTAAGCCCAACCCTGTTCCTGTTTCACCAGATGTGCCTTTTGTTGTGCTAGGTTTACTGGTTTTTGAAAACAGCTGTGCAATTTGTAATTCATCCATACCTATGCCAAAATCGCGAACTGAGAGGAGGGCAAAACCCTCTTTTTGACTATTTTCAACTACCAACTCAATGCGGCTGCCTTCCTTTGAAAACTTAACTGCATTGTTTATTAAATTCCGCAATATTACCCTCACAAATTCTTTGTCACCCCAAACCAAACCACTATAGTTTATTTGCGTTTCCCATGTCAATTTTTTTGAAGCAAATATCTCGCTTGTTTGCCCTTTTAATTCTTCTATTAGTGGCAAAATATCCAATTCAATTTTCTTTACTTTAAGTCCGTTTTGTATTGATAGCCTCGACCAGGTTAAGATGTTTTCCAACATGTTAGATAAGCCATTGAGAGAACGATTTATTTTTGATTTATACACATGAAATTCTGCTTCATCAATAACTTCTTCATTGTGCATTTCTAATAAGCTCTTCAAGTTGTTGAGTGGGCTTTTTATATCATGCGCAACAATTGAAAATAACATACTTTTTTGTTGGTTCAAGACACTTAGGTTGTCTGCTTGTAAAGCAATTTCTGTGTTTTTTTCTGTGAGCTTTTTATTGAACTTTCTCTGGTTAAAAACGATAAAAATGGCGCCAATAAGCAAAATTCCAATGAAGAATAACATGTATTTGGTTCGAACCGATTTCTCTTTGTATGTTGTTAAGTTAGCCACATGATTTTCTAAGGCATATCTTTTATTGACAAATTTATTTACTTGGTCTTTGTTGCCATTACTTATTTTCTCAAGCCTGTCGAATGCTAAATTCAGGTAGGCATCAGCCAATTCGCTTTCCCCATTAAGCATATGATACCTTCCTAATCTTTTATTCAATTCTACATAATAAATGCCCTCAAAATTGTAGTCATCTTTGGCCAACAAAGATTCCATCTTACGGAGTTTGGTTAATAAATCCTTGGCCTCATTTAACTTTCTTGCTTGTAATTTTAAATCAATTAAACTGAGGGTTGCTAAAACAGCACTATTTATTTCTCCATCGTGGTATGATACTTCCAAGTCAGTTAACAAGTACTTTTCAGCTTCAATAAGATTTCCGGTCTTAACATATAAACTCCCCAAGTTTCCAGAAATTATTCCAATCCATGCACGCGAGTTTACCACCAGCGCCCTGTTGAGTCCTATTCTATAATATTTCATAGCTGAATCTAATTGGCCATTTTTTTCAAAAAAGAGTCCGAAAGAGTTGCTACTAATAATAAGCTCAAGTGGATTATAACCTGGTAATTTTTCTAATTCATATTGAACATCTAATGCTTCATTTTCATATAAATAATTATTACCCTCATCACTTTTTCCTACTTCGCCCAAGTAATGTGCCACTTCAACATTTACACGAATGATATCATTTTGCCTGCCTTCCTTAACCAACTTTTCTTTGATTTTAAAGATGGTTTCTTGAAATAAGTCGTTTCTTCCTTCATTTTTCAGTTTGATGGCTTCGATGATATGGATCAAATAATCATACTTTTCCAATCCTTCGGTTTCATGAATCACTTTATCCGATTCTTGAATTAATACATCTAAATCACTCAATAAAATATTTGAATTCCTTGCTAATATTAACAAGTTACCTAGGTAATTCCCTATGCTATCGTTGTGCGGAGGTCGTTTTAAGTTTACTTCATTATTGGTTTCAAATTTCAATAGCTTAGAAAAGTCGAACGACTCAGATTGGCCATAACTAAATGAAGTAACAAAAAACAAAATAATCAAACAAAATACTCTCATACGCACATTTGTAGCGAAAATAGGTTGAAACACCCTAATTGACAAGTCTTAGCGAATCATAAATGCCTCTATAGATGCCAAATAGTCCTTAAAGCCATAAGTGGCGGGAACTGTGCCATGATCGGCACCTTCAATTCTATGTGCTTCTTTGTAGTTACCTCCGTGGTTTTTATAAATTATTTCACCATGGGTTTTCATGTTTAAGAAATTATCAACGGTACCATGTATCCAGAAGAAATCCTGCTTTACCTCTTTAATCAATTCACCATTGTTCAATTTCAAATTTGTTACATAAGAACCCGGCACATTTAAACCGGCGCCATCTGCTGCCAATACATCTGCACTTGCAAAAGGAGCTTCTAACAACAATTTATTTGGAGTAAGACTGCGCGGTGAGGCGCACAATTTGGTAGCTGGCGCAGAGCCCATACTAAAGCCATATATCACCAATCTGCTATTATTCATTCCTTTGCTTTTTAACCATGCCATACATGCATCCACATCGGCAAATAGTCCTTCTTCTGTTGGATTTCCCTCACTTAATCCATACCCTCTATAATCCATCATCATTACCCCATATCTGTGCTTGCCACCTGTATGGGCTAGTAATTTGGCTCGCTGCCAATAAAAATCCATGTGCCATTTGTTTCCGTGGCAATACAGTATTACGGTATCGGTTTTTATTTTTTCAATTTCACCAATATATAATGCATAAATTTTATATGATTTATCATCACCACTTCCTTTAGAATCTAAAGTAAATAAATGTTTCATGCTATCCTGAACAGCGTAACTCGCATCTAATACAAAATCTTGCAAACCTGCATTGCCATCTAATTTGTACTCGGTAATTTTATCTTCTAAATTATAAAGGTTGCTGTCTAATCTCAAACACGACGACAGTACGACAAGTAAAAGTAAACTGCTTAATTGTTTCATCTCAATCTTCTATTAAGTTGGAAATAAATACCAATGGCACCCATATGGTTTGGACCAATATAATCTGCAACATTCGGTTGATTAGGAACACCTGGTGCTACCCATTTAGTCTCTAAACCATATGTCCATTTATTTTTGGTATACATAAAACCAACTTGCGGACTGGCAAACCAATATTTTACTTGCGTTTCACCATGCGGTCTGTTTGGGTTCGTTTCGAACCAATTACTTAAGCCGGCATAAAAGAATTTGTTGTCGCCAAAATTTTTGTAAATGTTCATGTCAACTTGCGGCCACAAACGAGCTTTCCACTCCCAACGATCAATGGCAAAGTTTACTGCAGGATTGATACTTATACCCATTTTGTATTTAGGTGTGTAATACAATTCCCTGCATATACCAATATCTGTTTGGAAAACTCCAAAGGCTAAAGAAGTAAGGTGTACTGAACCAAATCCAGAAGTTTTGTTGTTTAATCCTTTGGCATAAAATGCACTGGTATAAGGAATGGTCATTGGCACGCCACCAAAGCTAATTAACGGCCCACCGAAATTACCTCCTACCACTTGTTGTCCTTTCTCCAAGGGCTTCACCAAACGAGTGGTAGCGCAGGAAAAAAGCACCGACCAAAAGCAGAACAAGGTCAATACTTTTAAGTAGATTTTCTTCATGATGCAAAATTTGAAAACAATTATAAGGGATTTTATTTTGGGAGTTGACGAACCAAAGTCAATTTGTTAATATTGTGCCTTGAAACTTAGTTTTCTCCTCGGGATGTAGCGCAGCCTGGTAGCGTACTTGCATGGGGTGCAAGGGGTCGCGAGTTCGAATCTCGCCATTCCGACAATTTTCCGGCAGTTGGCTTTTACTTTTTGCAAAAGCATTTATAACGTATAGGTAGCAAGTTTATTTCTTAAAAAAAATTAAAGTGATAGGAATGTAACAATCCCTCTTTCAGTGCCGTTTTATTTCCATTAAACACAAACAATATGTTAATCAGAAATTTACTATTGGTATTGCTAATGGGAATCGTTGGCTTTACCCACGCACAAAGTGCAGAGAAGTTGTTCCGCATTCATTTCAATTCAGATGAATATGTGCTCGACAACAATGACCGCAAACTACTAGACAAGGTGTATGAAGAAATGTTGGCTCAAGGGTATTCTGAGCTGGTATTAAAGGCACACACAGATCAAGATGCAGATGCCAATTACAACGTGCAGCTTTCTAAAAAACGTGCCCAATCTGTAAGTGATTACCTGCAGCAAAAAGGCTTAGGTAAACAACGTATTTCAGAGTATGCATTTGGCGAAGCCAACCCTGTTAAGAGCAATGTTACCGAAATAGGTAAAGCAGAAAATAGAAGGGTAGATGTTCTTTTGCAATTTTATACTTACAACAACCTAACAGATTTCCTTAAAGTTATTGGAGGTGAAACTCAACAAAAATTCACCTTTCAGGCCAATAAAGACAATACCATTGTTGCTAAAAATGGTTTAATCATTAAAATACCAGCAGGGAGCTTAATTGGCGCCGATGGCAAAGTTATTAAGAGTGGAGAGCTTTCTCTTGTAGTTGAAGAGTTTTTAAAGCCCAAAGACGCAGCCACCCAACAGCTCAGCACCATGGCAGAGGGGAAACTCCTTGAAAGTGGTGGTATGTTTAGTGTGAAAATTTTGCAAAAGAACAAAGAGGTAAAGGTTCAAGAAGGGAAAAATATTCAGGTAGAAATTCCAACCGTGAATATCAAAAAAGACATGCAGGTTTTTGTTCCCCAAGTGAATGAAATGGGTATCACAGAATGGAAAAATACCAGCGCTCCGTTTGAAGCCAAACCCAAAAAACAAATTCCTTTGCCTTTCGTAAAAGTTGATACCAAGGTGCTGAAAGAACAAAAAGTTGAGGTGCCTAAAGCCAATGCCCAACAACTAAGCCTGCAATACAAAGCAGTTGTTTATCCTAAAAAACCATCAAAACCTCTTAGGCCAAGGAAATACCCAATGGCTACAAAATACGAAGTGCTCGAGTGGTACGAGCGTATTTTTATTTCCAAGGCTACTATTCAAAAGGCTGTTGAAGAAGAAAATGCTCGACGTACCAGGTTGAACGACAAAAACAAAATGACATATGAGGCAAAATGTGAGCGCTATGAAACAAACTTAGCTAAATATTTGGCAGATTCTGCCGCCTTTGAAACCACCGAGTTGGCTGCATTTAAAGCTTGGTTAATTCAAAAGAAGGAAGAAATTGATGTCTATAAAAGAGAAGTAGAAATGACCAATTTTAACAAAGGCATAGATAAACTCGCAGAAATAAGCGACCAAGAAAAATTAACCTCTATCAATCCTGCTTCCCAACTTGTTAGTTTAAGTAAAGCCAATAGGGCCCAATTCTCGTGGCTAAACAAATTAGAACAAGCATTGCGCATCATTGAAGAATTGAATAAACTAAGCATGGTGCAATCTCTGCAGAGGTATGGTAATAAACGTGGAGTAATTTCTTTAGATGGGAAATGGTCGAATGCTGTAGCACTTAATAATTATTATTTCAATACCAACCAATTTGCTCTTTCAGAGGTTCAGAACAATACAGCCTTGGCAGATATGTTAAGCGATGCACAAATGAAAATTTTACAAGAGCGTGAGAAGTTAGGTTTGCTAGACCAGAAGGCTGTGGAAATGGTTTATTCTGCTAGCCTTTCACAATTTGGCACCTACAATTGCGATCGATTTAGTGAGGTGCCCCAACGTCTGATGGCCGATATTAAAATTGATTATCCTGGTACCGCGCGTATCTCATTTTTTGTTCCTGAAATCAATAGTTATATCTATGCTTACCATGATAAGTTAAAAGGGTATAACCTCCGTTTGCCCAAAGGAAAAATGGTGACAATGGTGGTGTTAGGATTTTCAAAAAATGGAGAACCTCTCTTTGAGTCAAAAGACATACACGTCAAAGGAGATGAAATTCTTGTTGCTGCTCCCAAGCCTTGCAGCATCTATGAGATTCGAAATAAATTAGCGGATATATAGTACTATAAAACATTGGGAAACCAATTACTGTTTGTAATTGGTTTCCTTTCTTGTTATTAATAGTTCATTAATTCCATTATCGCTTCTTTAAAGCGTTCTTTGGGTAAAAAGTTTTGCTCCAAATCCATGTTAAAAGGAACAGGCGTATCCAAACTTCCTACACGTTTAACTGGTGCATCAAGAAAGGTGAAACAATGCTCAGAAATATGTGCTGCTATCTCTGAACCAATACCACCTGTTAACGTGTCTTCATGTAAAATGATAACTTTGCCAGTTTTTCTTACACTGTTTTCAACGGTTTCTTTGTCCCAAGGCAACAAGCAGCGCAAGTCAATAATGTCTGCATCTAAGCCTGCCTCTTTAACATAAGCACTTGCCCAATGAACGCCTGCCCCGTAAGTAATAATACTTATTTCATCACCATTTCTTACCGTGCGTGCTTTGGTTAAATCAAGCATATAATAATCATCATACACTTCCTCTTCCAATTCAGTTGACCTATACAATACTTTGTGTTCAAAAAATAATACCGGATTTGGATCATTGATGGCCGCGGTTAACAAACCTTTAGCATCAGATGGCGTTGAAGGATACACAATCTTTAAACCAGGCACATGAAAAAACCAAGCTTCATTGCTTTGTGAGTGAAACGGTCCTGCGCCTACTCCTGCGCCAGTTGGCATACGAACTACCACATCGGCGTTTTGTCCCCAACGGTAATGACTTTTGGCTAAATTATTGACAATTTGGTTAAAACCTACACTCACAAAATCTGCAAACTGCATTTCAACCATGGCTTTCATGCCTTTAATAGCTAGGCCGTAACCTGCACCAATAATGGCACTTTCACATAATGGGGTATTTCTTACGCGACCTTTTCCGAACTGCTCTACAAAACCTTGGGTGATTTTAAAAACACCACCATAATCTGCGATATCTTGTCCCATCAATACTAGGTTGTCATGTTTCTCCATTGCTTGACGCAAACCATCGCTAATGGCATCTACATAACGTTTGCGCGTTTTATTTTCAGTAGTAGGTTTATGGGTAACATGTTGAAGGCCCTTGTATAGTGCCAATGGGGCAGGCACATTGCTTTCCATATATATATCTGCCAACTCTAAACGTGTATCAGGTATGATATCAGCCTCATTTAATACTTCCTCTACACCTTCATCAATTTCTTTTTTGAATTTAGCTTTGATTACGTTACGGTGCTCATCACTCAAAATTCCCTCTTGTATAAGGTAGTTTTCAAAATTACTTACAGGGTCTTTTTTACCCCACATTTCAAACAATTCTTGAGGAACATATTTGGTACCTGAGGCTTCTTCATGTCCACGCATGCGGAATGTCATACATTCTAAAATAACAGGGCGGGGTTTACTTCTAATAGATTCACTTAAGTTCTTAATGGTCTCATAAGTTTCTAAAATGTTATTACCATCTATTTGATAGGCCTCCATGCCATAACCAATACCTTTATCGGTAAAGCTTTTGAATTTGAATTGTTCGTTAGATGGTGTAGATAAACCGTAGCCATTGTTTTCTATCAAGAAAATAACAGGCAAACTCCATACAGCTGCAGTATTTAATGCCTCATGAAAGTCACCTTCACTTGCTCCCCCATCTCCACTAAAAACAACCGTTACTTTTTTCTCATCACGCAATAGGTTAGCCAAGGCAATGCCATCTGCTACTCCTAACATGGCACCTAAATGAGAAATCATTCCAACAATATGGTATTCGTTTGTTCCAAAATGAAAAGAACGCTCTCTTCCTTTTGAAAAACCATTCATTTTACCTTGCCATTGAGAGAATAATTTGGCAAAAGGAATATCCCTTCCTGTGAATACACCCAAATTTCTGTGCAAGGGTAGAATATACTCATCCTTCTCTAAGGCTTTTACAAGCCCAACACTAATGGCTTCCTGTCCAATACCACTGAACCATTTACTTACTTTTCCTTGACGAAGAAGAATCAACATTTTTTCTTCAATCATTCTTGGCTTAATCAAGGCTTCATATAGGGAAATCAGCAATTCATTGCTGAAGTTTTTTCGGTTGTATATTAACATAAGGCAAATTGAGCTACGAAAATAGGGATTTTGTGATTGGCATCTAAATTTTTCCCTTTCTCAGAATAATTGTAAACTTGAGAAAATTTAGCCAAGTATGTCAAAAACAGGAACAAGTTTCTTAGATGCTGCCAGGAGAATTTTTGTCCAATACCAAAAATTAGGAAACGATGCCATGAGTCAATTGGAAGATGCTCAATTCCATTGGAAACCTGAGCCCGAAAGTAATTCTGTGTATTTAATTGTGAAACATTTGCACGGCAATATGCGCAGCCGTTGGACCGATTTTTTAACTACTGATGGTGAAAAACTTTGGCGCAATAGAGACCAAGAGTTTGAAGAAGATACCCTTACGGCTAAAGATATTATCCAATTGTATGATGCGGGTTGGAATGTTTTACATCAAACATTAAATGGATTGACAGATGCGCAAATGGGAGAAATTGTTACCATAAGGGGCGAAGCCCATTCAGTGTTGGAGGCCATCAATCGCCAAATTGCCCACTACAGTTACCATGTTGGTCAAATTGTATTTTTGGCAAAGGCATGTAAATCCAATGAATGGCAAAGTTTAAGTATACCTAAAAACAAATCACAAGAGTTCAATAAATCCCTCAACCATTTATGAGAATATTCCTTTTCGGTTTGATCCTATTCCTTTTTGGGGCTTGTGATGAACCTAAGCAAAAAACATCTAAAATGGATCTAGGCGCTGCAAAAGTGCATCCTGCCGCCTCGCGTGAAGCTCATGCTTTTTTTAATTGGTGGATAAAACAAGAAAAAAGAGAGGTGCATTTAAACGACCAGTTGCGCAATAAACTGATGAACAAGCGAGATGCAGTTGAATTGCGTAAATATCTGTCGAATAAAGGCATCAATGCAAAAGTATTTGGCAATATTGAAGATAGTATAAAGCTAATGGAATACAGAAGTTTTGAGAAGGGTATGATTGACTCAAAGGTGCTTTGGGTCGACCAAAACAGACTGCGTGGTTGCCGCAAAATTGGAAAAGAAGCTATGTGGGATTGTTTGAAACAAGATTACCAAATTAGCGATTATTATTATGTATCACCTCCATTCTTCTCTTCAGATAAATTATGGGCGGTTGCAAGTATAAATTACATGGAGGTTTCTGGTGATAAAAGCAATGGGGCCACTCGTTTGTTTAAACGTCAGGAGGGCAACCAATGGAAAGAAGTAGCTATTCTAACCTATTGGGGGTATTTTGAGGAGTAAACACAATAGCTTAACTTAGAACCATGGAAAAGATTTTGTTTCTGCATGGAGCCCTTGGGTCAAAGCAACAGTTTACCCCAATTATGCAAATGTTGGGCGATCAATTTTCATGTCATGCCATTAACTTGGCCGGCCATGGGGGCGAGCTTATACCGCCTCAAGGACTAACTTTCCCCACCTTTGCAGCTAATATTTTGCAATATTTAGACACCCAAAAAATAGACAAAATAAATTTGTGCGGATTCAGTATGGGAGGATACGCTGCTTTGTACTTTGCTTTTTTACATCCTGAAAGGGTAAATAAAATACTTACCCTCAACGTAAAATTCAATTGGGACCCAATTACTACAGCCAAAGAAACTGGCATGTTAGACCCAGATAAAATGTTTGAAAAAGTGCCGGCCTTTGCCAATAACCTTATGGTGTTACATGGAATGAATATTTGGAAAAACTTGCTCAAAAGCACCAGTGATATGATGAAAAAACTATCTGAAACGGTAGTTATGAGTGAAGAAGAATTAAAGAGTATTAAACATCCCATTCTTCTGGGTATTGGCGACAGAGATACAACCTCTAGTGTGAAGGAAACTTTGAATGTTTTTCAACTGTTGCCTCAGGCTCAATTATGGGTTTTGCCAGGTACTGCCCATCCGTTCGAAAAAATAGATACAAAAATGTTACTTCCCGTTTTGCAGAAATTTTTTGAAAACAAGTAAATTGGTCTGGTTATTGTTTCAAACATTCAAATTCAATTTCACATGAAAAATAGTATTCTTCTTTTGTTTTCTTTTGTTTTACTCACCTCCTTTAAATCCCCTCAAGAGGCAGAATTAAAGTGGTACCAATGGAATGAAGGTTATCCAATAGCTGTAAAAGAGGGTAAAATTATATTGGTAGACGCCTATACAGATTGGTGTGGATGGTGCAAAAAAATGGATCGTGATACCTATGCAAATCCAGAGGTGATTAAAAAACTCAACAAGCACTTTATCGTCATAAAATTTAATCCTGAACAAAGAGAAAAAACATACGATATAGACGGACAAACCTTTTCTGCCCGCGATTTTTATGGTCAGTTAACCAGAGGAGAAAATACAGGTTTTCCTACAACGTATTTTATTCATCCCAAAAAGAAATCTCTATTTATTGACCCAGGATACCATGATGCCACCACATTTTTAGGCATTTTAGACAAGGTTATTGCAGATGCCAATTAAATTCTGAGGGTAACAAAAAAACTATTATCCTGATAATTTTAAGAAGGGCAAAAGCAAAAAAAAAGCGACTGTTTATAACAGTCGCTTTTTTTGTATCAACAGGTTACTAATTAGTATCTGTACATTTCTGCTTTGAATGGTCCTTCAACCTTCACGCCAATGTAATCAGCCTGCTCATTGTCTAATACAGTTAGTTTCGCACCAATGTGCTCTAAGTGTAATTTAGCTACTTTTTCATCTAAGTGTTTAGGTAAAACGTATACTTTGTTTTCGTAGTTAGCACTGTGGTTCCACAATTCAATTTGTGCCAAAGTTTGGTTCGAGAATGAATTACTCATTACAAAACTTGGGTGACCCATTGCACAACCTAAGTTAACCAAACGACCTTCAGCCAAAATAATTATTTCGTTTCCATCTACATCGTAGATATCAACTTGAGGCTTTAAGGTGTTTTTAGTTGAACCGTAGTTTTTGTTTAACCAAGCCATATCAATTTCATTATCAAAGTGGCCGATATTACATACGATAGACTTATCACGCATTGCTTTAAAATGGCGCTCACCAATAATTTTTAAGTTACCAGTTGCAGTAACAAAAATATTGGCACGTGAACAAGCTTCTTCCATAGTTACTACTTCAAATCCGTCCATGGCAGCTTGTAATGCACAAATTGGATCAATTTCTGTAACCAATACACGTGCACCTGCACCACGTAATGATTCAGCAGAACCTTTACCTACATCACCGTAACCAGCAACAACGGCAACTTTACCTGCCATCATAATATCTGTAGCTCTACGAATAGCATCTACCAATGATTCTTTACATCCGTATTTGTTATCAAATTTAGATTTGGTAACTGAATCGTTTACATTGATAGCTGGCATAACTAAAGTACCTTTTTTCATACGCTCATATAAGCGATGAACACCAGTAGTAGTTTCTTCAGATAAACCTTTAATGTCTTTACATAATTCAGGGTAACGATCAAAAACCATATTGGTTAAATCTCCACCGTCATCCAAAATCATATTTAATGGCTTGCCACCTTCAAAGGCATGTAAAGTTTGCTCAATACACCAGTCAAATTCTTCTTCGTTTTGGCCTTTCCAAGCGTATACTGGAATACCAGCAGCGGCAATAGCAGCAGCAGCATGATCTTGAGTAGAGAAAATATTGCAAGAACTCCAGGTTACTTCAGCACCTAAGTGTTTTAACGTTTCAATCAATACTGCAGTTTGGATTGTCATGTGTAGACATCCTGCAATACGAGCACCTTTTAAAGGTTGTTCAGCACCGTATTCTTTACGGATAGTCATCAATCCTGGCATTTCGGCTTCTGCTAAGCGAATTTCTTTGCGTCCCCATTCAGCTAGGGTAATGTCCTTCACTTTGTAAGGAAGGGCAGTTTTTGCGTCTGACATATAGTTGTTTATAAAAATTTAAGTCTGCAAATGTAGGTCTATGTAATTGATAATAAAAATAAAATTAGCGTAAACTTTATTGCACTTATCTTGTTACCTGACAATTATACAGATTTGTAAGATTTGGATTAGTTGTTGCCAATTACCCTAAATATTTAGCAATTTTGTTCACCCAAATAAATTAAAACATAAAATTATGCCATATCCAGAAATGCTTGTTGCTCCAATGAGACAACAATTAGAAACTGTAGGATTCAAATCATTGATGAATGCCCCAGAGGTTGAAACTGCCATGAATAACAAACAAGGAACCCAACTATTGGTGTTCAACAGTGTGTGCGGATGTGCCGCTGGTACCTGCCGTCCTGGTGTGATTGATGCAGTTACTTCAGCTAGCAAAAAACCTTCTGAATTGTTAACCGTATTTGCCGGACAAGAAACAGAAGCTGTAGCAAAAGCACGTGAGTTCACCTTGCCATATCCGCCATCTTCTCCATCTATTGCTTTATTTAAAGATGGTAACTTGGTTCATTTCATCGAGCGCCACATGATTGAAGGCCGCAGTGCAGAAATGATTTCATCCAATTTAAAGGCTGCATTTGAAGAATATTGTTAATTGAGTTTTCGGTTCGACCCAAATGATTCTATCCAAATAAGAATCATTTGGGTCATTCCCCATTTTTAATCAACTCATCGCCTTTTTGATATGGCAAATAGGTAATGATGAGCTGAAACATTTCATCGGTAGTGCGCATACTACCCTCTCTTTCGCCTATTTCACGTGGCGGATAAAACGGATTATTTGGGTTTTCGGCCGTATTGTCATAAACCCCTTCTACATAAATTACCGAGCCTCTAGGAATTTTTAGCAAAGTTGGCGGTTGGTAAAAATACTGCCACCTAAAATCCCAATTGTTTATACGTATCAACCTAATGGTATCGCCACTGGGCTTTATGGCATAAGCCAAATATTTCTTTCCAATTAAATGCATGTGTGGCACCAAGGTTAAAATAGAAATATCTTGAGGCACTGGAAAGCGTATATTAAAAGTTTTTACCTCTCCGGGTTTAACCATTAACTGAGGTGTTACGGGCACTAACCCTAAAGTTCCTATTTGAAATTCAGAAACGGGTCGCTTAGGGGCTTTGGCTGCATAATAAATCTTAAAATAAGAGGAGTCTTGTTCTTCTATGGCACTTGGACCGTAATGTAGATCGTTTAAATAAAAAGCATTTTTGGTTCCCATTTTATAACCTCCAATCTCTTTGGGGTAAAACCTAAACTGTGCTCCTGGCAGGTAATTGCAAACACTTGGCGTCATGGGTGCATAGGTGCCATCGTCGTTTAATAAGCCCAATTCCTTATGTATGGTCTGACTCTTACTTTGGTCTTGGTTAACATACATTGCCCCACCCTTTAAATCTTTTTTCTTAGCTGGGTTGAATTGAATGATATGTGCATTCATGTGGTGTACCAATCTTTTTTTGCCTGGCACAAATTCAATGGCTTTTACAAAGGTGTCTTTAGGTAATTCAAAAGGTATCTTTACCACCATAAACAAATCACTGTTGTTGCCAGGTACAATAATTGGTTTGGGAAGCTTTACTATTACATCTGGCTTGCCTAGGTCCCATTGTTTTCTTAAGGTTTCGGTCTGAACCAAAGAAGCTGTGTCCCCTGGTAAACAACCTCCTTCAACCCATCTTTGTATAAGCTGTATTTGGGAATCATTCAAATAGGTTTCATTGGCAAAATGGCTGTATGTTGGGTCGGCTGGCCAAGGTGGCATAATTCGATTGGCTGTTACATGTGCAATTAATTTGCCTTTGGGAGCAATGTCTTGAAAGCTTACCAAGGTAAATGGCGCAGGACCGTCAGGGTGATGACAACTTACACAGGTTTGATGAATGATAGGGGCAATGTGTTCTGCAAATAACACCGGATCGCCCTCCTTTGGGTATGTGTTTTTAGGTGAATTTCCGCAACCCCAAATCAAACAGAAAACTAGAGCAAATTTACTTATCTGATATAACATCCTACGGCTTTGGTTTGATAAGGTTTTAATGGCTTATTTTGTTGAATATTTTGCAAAACATTCAACAAATCGTGTTCAGTTATTACCTTTCTTTTTTTACTTAACTCATAGGCCCAATTGTCTATTCTGCCACTATAAACTCCTTGCCCGTTTCTAGTTACAACAAAAACCTCAGGGGTAATGGTAGCGCCCAGTGCCTCGCATAATTGATATTTCGGGTCGAACAAAAACTTTAAGGACTTAAGTTGGTATTTATTTCTGAACCTAATAACTTGTTCACTGCTATATTCCTTTCCTGGTATAATGGCTAAAAAGTTTATGT
>CAILJQ010000118.1 GCA_903834625.1 uncultured Bacteroidota bacterium | reverse complement strand
GACCTGCGTTTTGGAATTTCTCCGTAGATAGACTCCAATAAATCTGGCGATACATGGTTTAATAAAACGCTGGTTTTACCTTGAGCCAACTTCATGTAATTCTTTAACAAGAATTGGTCGGCGCTTGTCCAAGATTTAGAAGCATGCACTACTAAGATGGAATAATGAGCTTGTTCAACCAAGTTAGCCGGCAATGGATATTTATTCAAACGAGGAATTTCTAAAACATTGTAAGATACTTCTGATAAATCTGGATTGTCGTCTTCGTTTCTTGAAATAAAATCTTGAATGCCATTATAATCAATAATGCCTTCATTCACTTGGTACTGGTACTTGATTAATTTAGGATTGTCTTCCTCAAGGTATTTACCATGGTTATCGCTGGTTTCTGGATATAGGTAAAGTACTTTGTTACGAATGCGACTCAGTTTATTCACCAAACTTTCTGCCACATAAGATTTGCCCTCATCGCCTTTTGTACTGAACACAAGAATGAGGTAACTCTTTGCTTTAGGGTCGATACGTTTTAAATCAATAAATAAAGTATTGATAATTTGTTGCAACAAACTGCTACGAACTTCTTGAATTTTGATACCGTGTTCATCTAATTTTAGATGCTCTGGCAAGGCACTAAGGAGCGGTAATCCAATAATTTTTTCCACCTTATCAGGTGATTTAATGGCCTTATCTATAATAGCAGTACCCACATAATAAGCTAATAACAAAATAAAGCCAGCTACAAAGGAAACCATCACCAACAAGCCACGTTTAGAAGGCAATGGCTGTAAAGGGAAATAAGGGTTATCAACTACCTTTAACTGGTTGCTCATCTCTAAGCTTTGTTGGCGTAATTTGGCTAGGTTCAGACCGTGTAAAACAGATAGGTATTGTTTTTCTTGCACACCCACTTCACGTTCTAATCTATTAATAGTTGAACCTAAAGGAGCAAACTCTTTGTAAATGCCATCATATTGCTTTAACCTTTGGTCGTAAACCATTAATCTTCCCTTTGACTCTTCCAATTCAACTACCTTACTCAGCCATTCGTTTAACAATGAATTTTGAGGAACCCATTCAATAGAGTTATTGAATTCATAGTACTCACGAGCTTTTTCTTGGAGCTCGAGCTTTACTTGCTCAGAGCGCTCAGTTAAACCATTAATGGTCTCGGCATCGTATTTATAAATTTGTGCATTGGTAATTTTATAATTGATATTAGAAAGTTCTTGACGTAATTTCATGAGCACATCATTGGCTGCCACAAAATCACTGTAGTTATTCATTTTCTCTTCAATACGAACCAAAGCTGTTTGAGCCGCCTCAAACTTCATTTTTTCTTTGTAATAATCGGTGCTTAAATCTTCTTTCGATTCAGCCACAAATTTTGCTTGCTCGTAATAGTTGATGATGCGGTTGTTAACACCGAAATCTTTTAGTTTATTTTCTGAAGTTTGTAAGGAACCAAAAGCTTGCTGTAGTTGTTGTTCAAAGTATCTTACCACATTCATGGTCTCTGAACCTTTGATATTTTTATAGCGTTCAGAAAAGGAGCTAATAAGGAACTTAAGGGTATTTACACATACACCTGCATCATTGGCTTTATAGCCTAATTCAAGCATATCTGAAGTAGACTTACGCATGACGGTAATACCTGCAGAGATGCGTGAAACGGAGTAAGGACTTGAAGCATCGGTAAGCAAATATTGAACAGTATTTTTATTGCTACTGTCTTTGATACCGTATAGTTTAGCCACTGTTTTATCGAAGTTACCTGGAACAACGAGCTTGGCAATTTCTTCGTCGTTTAAAATTTTATGTAATTGAGCAAAGCCTTTTTCATCAAGGATATTTGGGTCAACCTCCTTTAATAGCAGGTGTTGCGCCAATAATTTGATACATACTTCTTCAATGGTTTCGCGGGCTTTAACGGTTGTAATTAAATTGTCGAAAGCGTTGTTTACTTTAAAATAATCAACCTTTTCATCCCCATCATCTGTAATGCTATATCCTGAAGCCAAACCTGTGTACACAGTAGCATTGGTTTGAAATTCTTTTTGCATATTTCGGGTGAGGAGCAGCACCACCAATGCCAACATGGCTGGAAAAATTACCAGCCATTTCAAATTCTTAAATATAATTCTAAAAAATCCTATTAATGTCATTCTTGTTTCCTTTGGATGTTTAGCGTTTGAGTGAAGAAAGTTTAACTCCTAACACCACTTCCAGTTGATAATAATACACCATAAAATCGCGTCTCGACATTTCAAGGTTCGACTCGGCAATGGTGAGTACGTTCTTTAGCCTTGATAACTCTGAGGGATGAATTTTCCCTCTACGCATCTCAACACTTGCAATTTCCACACTTAAACGTGCACTTTCCACATCCTGTTGCCTAACGTTCATTATCTTTTGGGCAGCAACTAAATTGTAATAATCTGCAATAATTTTTCTCTTCAGTTCCAATTCGGCATCGGCACGTTTGTATCTGGCCATTTTTTCCTCGGCCTTCAATTGCTTCATTCTATTGGGTCTGCCAAATACTTCGGTTAAAGGTAAGGTAATGTTTGCTCCAAAGCGCTGACCAATTCCTAAGCTATTGTTTAGCACAGATCCTTCTGCATTCACTGAGTTGAGGTTGGTTTGTGTACCCCAAGAATAATTGTAAAAACCGGTTACCCCATTTAAAAAAAGATAACGAGTATAACGGGTATTGTATTCAGCTTTTTCAATAGAGGCATCTTCAAACTTTAATTCAGGAGAATATCTAATGGCGTAAGCAAAAATGGTATCCAACGGCTGCATCTGCTTGTCGAGGTCGCCGCTTAAGTCAAACAAAATGGTATCAACAGGGATAGACGACATAGGTACCATGGCTCTGCCATTCCAGACCAATGAATCTTTTTTTGCACCTTTTTGGGCTACTGCACTTTGCAATAAACCCAAACAAAGGAGTATGGTAAAGGAGATATGTTTAATTTTGAGTCTCAACAGCTAATTGAATAGTTTTTACACCATTCAAAAATATTCTATCTCAACGGCTTAATACTTTTGATACCCACACCCTTTTCAGTTCATTGTATTTTATTCTATACAATATTTTTTTTTACATTTGACTAAACCCCTAGGTATTAATTACATCAAATCTAAAAAAGTAAAACTATGAAAAAGACTATTCAATTAAGTTTATTGCTTCTCCTTTTGGTTTCCATTATTCCTGCCAAAGCCCAGCAAGGAGCAAGAATGGAAGAAATGAAAAAGAAATCAGATGAGTTAAAAGCAAAGCTCAATTTATCTGAACCACAGGCAGTAAAGTATGATGAAATTTTGGCTCGTAACAGAGAAGAGGCCAGAAAGAAAATCCAGGCTTTGCCAGAAAACTCGGCACCCACTGAGCGTAGAGAGATCATGAAAAAATCATTGGAAAACGCCGATACCGAGATCCTAGAAATCTTAGATACAGAACAGCAAACCATATACAAGGCAGAGAAGGAGAAAATGAAAGAGGCCATCGTTCAGAAGAAAAAGAAGAAGAAATAAACCAACAGCGCATCAATGATATTTGTAGCCTTAATTGCTCAAGTTTCTATGATGCGCTGTACCAATTGACTTAATTCCTTGGCTTGATAGAGTGTCATAAAATGACCTCCTCTATTAATTCTGAATTGACAGTTTACATACCTTACAGGGATTACTTTATCATGGGTTCCATGTATATGAACCATATTGGGCGGAATGGTTTGGTTATCCCAAAAGACTATTCTATCAATGGCCCATTTCAAAAAATGCGCGTCAGTATCTACTAAAATTTGTTTTAACAGTTTCCTTTCTACCACTGAACTTGTTCCAAAAAGCCATTCAATGGCGAAATTAGATTTTTTAATGAGTGTGGCTGGGATTAATTTATGAAGTCGCATTCTCCCAACAAACCTGTAATACCAAGGAATTTCAGACCTTATCTTAATACTTGCTAATAGAATTACCTTTTCTGTGGGTATATGTTTAGCTATTTCTGTGGCAATCATTCCGCCAAACGATAAGCCAATAAGAATTGGAGAATGAGTGGTAATTTGTTGACTCAATCTTTGGGCGTATGAGGCCAAATTTTCGCTAGGTAGCGGCTGTTGCCATTTGATAAACTCTACCTCTGCATAAGAAAAATTCATGCGTTTGAATACCCGCTCATCTGCGCCCAGTCCGCTAAATATG
>CAILJQ010000117.1 GCA_903834625.1 uncultured Bacteroidota bacterium | reverse complement strand
TTTTAACATCAATTGTACAAAGTTTAACCCATTTTTTGCCCTACAAGGAAATACGCCATAAATGGCAGAAACCCTTAGAATAAGCGCATTTGGATTGGCTTTTAAAATGGCTTCTTCCCCTTTCCATTTTGATAAGCCATAATTGTTTAAAGGGTGGGGGATATCGCTTTCTATGTATGGTTCTTTTTTCAAACCATCAAAAACGTAATCGGTGCTAAAGTGAATAAAGCGAATGCCCTTTTCAAAACAGAAGTCGGCAATTTGAGCTGGACCATCACAATTCACTTTCATCGCTTTTTGCAAATCGGCTTCACATTGATCTACATGATGAAAGGCAGCGGTATTGATGAAGGTATCTACTTTGTTAGCAACAATTAGTTCTTTCATTTTTTGAAAGTCGCTTACATCTGCATCGGCATGGGTAATGCCAATAATTTTGTAGCCAGCATCTTCTAAAATTTGGCATAGGTCTGAACCAAGTTGTCCGTTAGCCCCAGTGATAATAATGGTTTTCATGCTTATTCAACTAAAGTATTTTCTGCTACCAATTTTTTGAAGACGGAGATGTTGTAGAATCTTTCATCAGCGAAATCGCTGAATAAATCGAGATGCTCATATAAATTGTTGATAATATCCAGGTCATTTTGTTTGGCTTGAAAGTGTAACAATGATTTTGCTTTTTCTGTACTTACTTTGTAATTGCGGTAATCTTGAATGTTTTGGTCTGTAATTTTAACTTCAAACTGAAACTTCTCTTGAATGAACTTGGCCACACTATCAGCTAACTCACCAACGGTGGTATTAAATGAAGAAATATTAAACAAGTGTCCACCTTCTTCTGTAAAATCAAGCGCTTTTAAATAGGCCTGACATAAATCTTCTAAGCCTAAAATTGGTCGCCAAATGCGGTGATTACTTAAGGTAATTTGGTGGTTTAATAAAGCATTTTTGAACATGGTATTCATGGCAAGGTCGAGGCGCATTCGCGGACTAAATCCACAAACGGTACCTTGTCTGATGCATATCACTTGGAAGTTTTCTTCGGCCAATGCCAATAAGCTTCTTTCGCCTTGAAGTTTGGAAACACCATAAGGGTAATTGCAAATGGCTGGGTCTTCTTCTGTGTAGGTTTTGTTTAGTGTATAACCATAAACAGAGCAGGAACTGGCATAGATAATTCTTTTAACGCCTGCCTCTCTGGCCAAGAATCCCACATAAGCGGGTAGGGCAGTATTGAGTATAAAATTGCTTTTAGGCGAAAATTCTGCCATTGGGTCATTTGATAAGCCTGCAAGGAAAATGATGCTTTCATAGCCTACCAAATCTTCTTGTTTTAAATCAAACAAATCTGTTTGAATAAGTTCTATTTCGGGAGGCAAGTAATTGCCAAACCAACAAGCATCCGCAACAGTAACCTGGTATCCTGCATGGTGCAGATAGGGAGCTAAAACCGATCCAACAAAACCGGCGCCACCCATAACCAGAATTTTTTTCTTCGACATCTTTTTAAAATTTAAAGTTTTGTGCCCTAGGATCTTTTTCCCAATCACTTAAAGTAGGTGCTACCATGTCTTTATTACTTAGTGTTGGTTGTGTCACTGGCCATTGAATGCCAATGGCTGGATCGTTCCATAATATGCCTGCCTCTGCCTGGTTATTATATATGCCTGTACATTTGTATTGAATTTCTGCAAAGTCGCTTGTTACACAAAATCCACGTGCAAATCCAGCAGGCGCATATACCAATTTTTTGTTCTTGTCTGAAACCAGTTCGCCATACCATTGTCCAAAACTGGGCGAACCAATTCTGATATCTACTGCCACTAAAAATGCTTCACCAACTGTTACACGCATGAGTTTGGCCATGGGTGGTTCCCATTGAAAATGCAAACCTCTTACCACACCTTTTGCAGAGCGACTATGGTTATCCTGGACAAATTCTGTATCAATGCCAGCTTTTGTGAAATGATCTTTACGGTATACTTCCATAAAAAAGCCACGTTCATCTTCAAATACCTCGGGTTGAAATACCTTTAATCCATTAAGGGCTTCATGAATTACATCTATTCTCATAAGTCTATTTTTTAAGTTGTTGAAATGTCTTTATTCCTTTAAAAAAATATGCCCAAACAACACTTCCCTGATACAGGTACTGGTCCATTTGGGCATCATTTATTTTGCGTTTACTTTGAACAATTTTTCTTTGTTGGCTTATGGTTTTTAAGTTCCCCAATATCCAAAAGTGGGCTGCCACAATTCCCCTTGCCACCTCAAAACTGCCAGTAGCCAAAGATTGTGCAAAGGCTATATAATCAAGCAATACATGCACAAAAGTTCTACCAATGGCATTTCCCATCTCATAGTTTTTTAGCATGAGGTAAATAGAATTGCGGTGGTTCCAATAGGTTTTTTTAAAGCTCTTAGATTTAATCGTAGCGCCACCCACATGCCATATTTTAGCCTTTGGTTGTATTCTAACCTCAAAGCCAGATAACAACAAGCGCCAACACAAATCAATTTCATCCATGTGGTGAACAATAATTTCATCTAGGTTTCCTGAGGTTTGTAAAGCACTTTTGCGCACCATCATAGCAGCGCCACTGGCCCAAAAGATATGGGCGGTATCATTGTACTGACCCAAGTCTTTTTCTAAGGTTTGAAACAACCTACCACGCATAAAAGGGAAACCATATTTATCCATTTCACCACCTGCAGCACCGGCATATTCAAACATGTCGGGTTCTTTCATGCTAAGCACTTTGGGTTGTATGGCACCAATTTTTTCGTTCGATTCGGCCAATTCAACCAAAGGTTCGAGCCAGTACTTATCTACCTTTACATCGTTGTTTAAACAGATGATGTATTTTTCTGAACAATAATCGAAGGCCAAATTATAAGCAGCACAGTACCCGTTATTCAATGGGTTTTGTATGATATGAACTTTAGGGTATTTAGTTTGTACATACTTTACATCATCATCTGTAGAAGCATTATCTAATAGATACACTTTGTAATTGGGATAGCTTGATTGAAAGAGCGATTTAAAGCAATCGTCCAGGAATTTCTTCCCATTATAATTAAGTACCACAATGGCTATATCCGGACTTGTCATAACGTGTTAAGTGATGGTCCGAAATAAGATAGAAGCAAGTAGGATTTTTCTGACCCCCGTCAGTATTTTTTCTGATTCAAATCATTTATTCATGACCATGTGAAATGGCCATTAATTGGGCTTTGTCTTTGATGTGAATGAGTTTTTTTCTGAGTTCTAAAATGCCCTCTTCTTCCCAAGCTTTAAGGGTTCTGATAATGGTCTCAGTAGCCAGTCCAGCAAAGGCCCCAATTTCTTGTCGGGTAAGGTTAACCTGTATATATCCATCTACAGTTGTACCAAAATTTTTCTCTAAAATAAACAATGCTTCTGCCAATCGTTCCTTACTCGATTTCTGCACAAATCGAATAGATTTTTCTTCCACCTCACTTAAATCGGAGGCAAATTTCGACATCAATTGCAAGGAGAAGGATAGGTTGCTGGTTAGCATTTCTAGGATGGTATGTTTGGGAATAAAACATATCATCGAATCTTCTATAGTTTCAGCTGTGGCAATATATTTGCCATCGCCCAACAAACCGCGGTAGCCAATTAAATCGGCCTCCTTAGAGATTCGTAATATTTGCATATCACCATTATCCATGGTTTTGTAGAGC